>NZ_CANNEZ010000001.1:1090539-1415719 GCF_947503795.1 uncultured Jannaschia sp.
AGGCCAGCACGGCGGTCCGGGCGAGGCAGCCGCCCTGTTCGGCCACCTGGGTGGCGTTGCCCCAGATCACGTCCTCGACGGCGTGACCCTCGAAGCCGTTGCGCTGGGCGAGGTTGTCGAGCACCTGCGCCGAGAGGCGCGCGGCGGTCACCTCGTGCAGGCTGCCGTCCTTGCGGCCCTTGCCGCGCGGCGTGCGGATGGCGTCGTAGATATAGGCTTCGGTCATGTCGGGACTCCGTCTTGGCGATCCGAGGGATTGCCGGGCATCAGATCATAAGGGTGTTTCCAGCCCGGCCGCGCCGCGATGCGGTCGAGCCAGGCGTCGATTGCGGGCCATTCGGCGCGGTCGAAGCCGAAGGGTTCGGGATAGTAGAGGTAGCCGCAGCAGGAGATGTCGGCATTGGTGATGCCGTCGCCCACGATCCAGTCGCGGCCCGTCAGATGCGCGTCGAGCGTGCCGTAGGCGGCGCGCAGGCGGCCGAGGTTGAAGTCGATCACGGGCTGCGGGCGCTTGGCCTCGGGCAGGAAGTTCATCAGAAAGCGGGTCATGCCGGCGACCGAGCTGAGCTTGTGATTGTCCCACAGGACCCAGCGCAGCACCTCGTATTTCTCGTCACCATGCCCGCCATGAAGACCGCTGCGGTCGCTGACCCATTGCTGGATCGCGCCCGACTGGCTGAGTCGGACATCGCCATGCACCAAAAGCGGTGCCTCGCCCATCGGGGCCCCGTCGCGCCATTCGGCGGTCCGGGTCTGGCCGCCGAAGAAATCGACGAAGACCGGCGCCCACTCCAGCCCCGCGAGTTGCAGGGCGAGTGCGGCCTTGTAGCTGTTTCCACTCTCGCCGAAGCAGTGGAGCTGGATCGTCATGTCGGCGCGTCCTCCCTGGGCGGCGTCACTCTAAGGCCCTCGTCGCCGGGGGCCAGCCCCCGGACCCCCGGCATATTTCGGGAACATCGAGGGCGGTCTTCGGGCGGCCGCACATGGCGCGGCCACCCCTGCGGTCAGTCGGCGCCCCCCCGCGCCGCGCGTTTCTCCAGCATCGCTTTGTGCAGACCCAGCCGATGGGGCAGGTTTTCGCGGTGGGCGATGCTGTCGAGGTTCTCGAAGACGAAGCTCAGCGCCTCGCCTTCGCCCAGACCCGTCTCCTCGGCAAAGGCCCGGAGGCGGCGGTAGCCGGCCTCGGACATCTGCACGGGAAAGCGGCGGGTCAGGCGTTGGGCGCGTGGCATGGCATCTCCGGTTAGCGATCGGCCCGCGCAGGGTGCGCGGGCCGATCGGTGGTCATCAGAACGCGGTGGCTTCGAGGCCCATGATCGTGTCCGGGCCGGTCTGGATCCGCGCGAGATGCATCGACGTCGCCGGAAGCTGGCGCGCCATGTAATAGCGCCCCGTTGCGATCTTGGCTTCGAGGAAGTCGCGATCGGCGCCCGGCTCGTCGAGCTTGAGCTGCGCGGCCTTGGCCATCCGGGCCCACATCAGGCCGAGGCAGACATGACCCATCATGTGCATGAAGTCATACGATCCGGCCAGCGCGGCATTGGGGTTCTTCATGCCCTGCTGCATGAAGTACATGCCCGCCTCCTGCAGGTCCTTCGAGGCGGCCTTGAGCGGATCGATGAAGCCCTTCATGGCCTCGTCATCCTTGTGCTCGGCGCAGAACGACTTGACCATCTCGAAGAAGGCCATGACGTGCTTGCCGCCGTCCTGCGCGAGCTTGCGGCCCACGAGGTCCAGCGCCTGCACGCCGTTGGCGCCTTCGTAGATCATGGCGATCCGGGCGTCGCGCGCGAACTGGGACATGCCCCATTCCTCGATATAGCCGTGGCCGCCATAGACCTGCTGCGCGGCAGTGGCGTATTCGAAGCCCTTGTCGGTCAAAAAGCCCTTGATGACCGGGGTCAGCAGCGAGATCAGGCCGTCGGCATCCGCGTCCTCGTTCCGATGCGCGCGGTCGATCATCGTCGCACCCCAGAAGGTGAAGGCGCGGGCACCCTCGACGAAGGACTTCTGGTCCATGAGGTTCCGGCGAATGTCCGGGTGGACGATCAGCGGATCGGCCGGGCCGTCGGGGTTCTTGGTGCCGGTCACGTCACGGCCCTGCAGCCGGTCGAGCGCATAGGCCAGCGCGTTCTGATAGGCGATCTCGGCCTGGGCATAGCCCTGAAGACCGACGCCCAGCCGGGCCTCGTTCATCATGGTGAACATGGCGCGCATGCCCTTGTGCTCGGTCCCGAGCAGGTAGCCGGTCGCCTCGTCGTAATTCATGACGCAGGTCGAGTTGCCGTGGATGCCCATCTTCTCCTCGATCTTGCCGACCGAGACGCCGTTGCGGGCACCGATATTGCCGTCGTCATCGACGAGGAACTTCGGCACGATGAAGAGCGACACGCCCTTGATGCCCTCGGGGCCGTCCTTGATCTTGGCCAGCACGAGGTGGACGATATTGTCGGCCATGTCGTGGTCGCCGGCCGAGATGAAGATCTTCTGGCCGGTGATCTTGTACGAGCCGTCGGCCTGCGGATCGGCCTTGGTGCGCATCATGCCCAGATCCGTACCCGCGTGGGGCTCGGTCAGGTTCATGGTACCGGTCCACTCGCAGGAGACCATCTTCGGCAGCCACTTGGCCTTCTGGTCCTCGGTCCCGTGCACGTAGATCGCCGAATAGGCGCCGTGGGTCAGGCCCTGGTACATGTTGAAGGCCATATTGGCCGCCGACATGATTTCGCCGACTGCCGTATGCGCGACGTAGGGCAGGCCCTGGCCGCCATAGGCTTCGTCGGCGTCGAGCGCGGTCCAGCCGCCGTCGCGCACCTGGTCGAACGCGTCCTTGAAGCCCGTGGGCGTGCGTACGATGCCGTTCTCCAGCGTACAGCCCTCGGTGTCGCCCACCGCGTTCAGGGGATGCAGCACCTCGGTCGCGAGCTGGCCCGCCGCATCAAGGATCGCACCGGTGAAGTCGCGGTCGAGATCCTCGTAGCCGGGCACGTCCTGCTCGGAGATCCGGAGCGTGTCGTGCAGAACGAACTGCATGTCCTTGGTGGGGGCGGTGTAGCTGGGCATCGTCGTGTCTCCCTGGGTCGTTTGGTCGTCGGGGCGGCACCGGGTCGCCCGAGGTTCGTTTCGGTCAGCCCGCCTTGCGAGGCTGCATATCGGCCATCATGCGCTGGCCCCAGCGCAGCTGCTCTTCCAGCTCGGCGATGGCGGCATTCAGCTCGTCGCGCTGCACGATCATGCTGTCGAGACGCTCGCGCCCTATTTCGTAGCTGCGGCTGAGCTGGGTGAACTGGCCGTCGCCCAGATCGTAGAGATCCAGAAGCTGGCGAATCTCCTCGAGCGAGAAGCCGAAGCGCTTGCCGCGGAGGATCAGCTTGAGGCGGGCGCGGTCGCGACGGGTGAACCAGCGACGCTGGCCTTCGCGCTGCGGAAACAGCAGTTCCTTGGCCTCGTAGAAGCGCAGCGTGCGCGGCGTGACGTCGAACGCGTCGCACATCTGTCTGATGGTCATCAGGTCGTCTGACATACCGGGTCCTCGTTATCCGTTCGTTCGCCGTGCGACATGCGAATTTCGGCCCGGTTCTACAAGCATGGCTGACGTTGACGTAACCCATACGTCACGTCACTTTCAGCTTTACGTCAGAATTGCCAACGTCAACCGCGCATCGGAGCAATAATGCTGCGTTTCGGAGGGCGGGCCCTCAGGCGTCGGGCATATTGGCGGCCACGTGCTCGCGCAGGCCGCGCAGCTCGGCGATGGCCTCGTCGAGATGACGCCGACGCTCCGCCAGCTCGTCGAGCTGTCCGTCGGCGAGCGTGATCCAGGCCTTCATCTGGGTGCGCCCCTCGGGGTCGGCATCGTAGAGCTCCAGCCATTGCCGGATCTCCTCGAGCGAAAAGCCGAACTTCCGACCCCGGAGGATCAGCGTCATCCGCGCGATGTCACGCGCACCGTAGAACCGGGCGCGGCCTTCGCGATCGGGCGATAGCAGTTCGATGTATTCGTAGTGGCGCAGAGTCCGGGGCGTCACGTCGAAACGCGCGCACATCTGCTTGAAGTCCAGTCTTTCGGACATCGGCCATCCTCCACTGCGTCATTCTGGCACGGTTGGGACGGTGCTGTCCATCGGAGGGCCTTGCCCGTCCGGCCCCCGCACGGCAAGGCTGGGCCCATGACCGACAATGCCGAGACCGCCCAAGCGAACCGCAACCGTGCGGCACAGCAGTTCATCGCGGCCCTGCCGCATTCGCGCGCGCTTTCGATGGAGGTCGAGGCCGTCGCGGCGGGGCAGGCCACCGTTTCGATGCCCTGGTCCGAGCACTTGGTCGGCGATCCCGCGACCGGCGTGATCCATGGCGGCGCCGTCTCGGCGCTGATGGACACCTGCGGGGGTGCCGCCGTGCTGAGCCATCCGTCCCAGCCGACGACCACCGCGACGCTGGATCTGCGTATCGACTACATGCGGGGCGCACGTCCCGGTCAGCGCATCGTCGCGCGGGCGGTCTGCCACCACGTCACGCGGTCGGTCGCCTTCGTGCGCGCCGAGGCGTTCGACGAGGAGGACGGCGCGGGCCCGGTCGCCGTGGCCAACGGCGCCTTCAGCGTCTCGCTGCCGGAGGAGGGCGCGTGAATCGCCCCGAACCCATACAAGTCGTCAAGCAGCGCCGCGATGCGGCCCTTCGCGCGCTGGTCGGCGGCGTGCCCTATATCCGCTTCCTCGGCATCACCTTCGACCGCCGCGGCGACGAGCTGACGGGTGTTCTGCCCTTCGACGAGAAGCTGATCGGCAATCCGGGCCTGCCCGCGCTACATGGTGGCGTGACGGCGGCCTTTCTCGAGGTGACGGCCATCGTCACGCTGTCCTGGGCGATGCTCTGGGACGATCTGGAGAACGGACGACTGGACGCCGACGCCCTTACCCCCGAGACGCTGCCGCGCCTGCCGAAAACGATCGACTTCACGATCGACTACCTGCGCTCGGGTCTGCCGCGTGATGCCTATGCGCGCGCGCGCCTCAACCGCTCCGGGCGCCGCTATGCCAGCGTCCATGTCGAGGGCTGGCAGGACAACCGCGACCGTCTCTTCGCGCAAGGGACCGGCCATTTCCTGATGCCGCGCCGGGATGGCTGACGGCGGCGCGCTGTCGCATCGCCGCGTCCTGAAGATCGCCCTGCCGGTGGTGCTGTCGAACGCGACGGTGCCGATCCTCGGCGCGGTCGACACCGGCGTCGTGGGCCAGATGGGCGAGGCGGCCCCAATCGGCGCGGTGGGAATCGGCGCGGTGATCCTCTCGGCGTTCTACTGGCTCTTCGGGTTCCTGCGGATGGGCACGACCGGACTTGCGGCGCAGGCGGTGGGCGCCGAGGACGAGGCCGAACTGGCGGCGATCCTGTCGCGCGCCCTGCTGATCGCGGGGGCGGCTGGATTGGCGCTGATCGCGTTGCAGGCGGGGCTGTTCGCGGCAGCCTTCCGCGTCTCGCCCGCCGAGTCCGCGGTCGAGGATATGGCCCGCGACTACATGGCGATCCGCATCTGGTCGGCGCCTGCGGCCATCGCAGTCTACGGCATCACCGGCTGGCTCATCGCGCAGGAGCGGACGGGCGCGGTGCTGGCGGTGCAACTGGCGATGAACGGCGCCAACATCCTGCTGGACCTGTGGTTCGTACTGGGGCTCGGATGGGGCGTGCCCGGCGTGGCCTGGGCCACGTTCATCGCCGAATGGTCCGGCGCCGCCCTCGGCCTCTGGCTCTGCCGGAGGGCCTTCGCGGGCGCGGCGTGGCGAAGCGTCGAGCGGGTCTTCGACGGCGCGCGCGTTCGCCGCATGGCCAGCGTCAGCGGCGACATCCTGATCCGCTCGATCCTGTTGCAGGCGACCTTCGTGTCCTTCCTGTTCTTCGGCGCGGACCTGGGAACCGTGACGCTGGCGGCCAACCAGGTGCTGCTCCAGTTCCTCTCGATCACGGCCTTCGCGCTCGACGGCTTCGCCTTCGCAGCCGAAGCGCTGGTGGGTCGGTTCTTCGGGGCGGGGGACCGGGCCCGATTGCGTCGCGCGGTGGTGCTGAGCGGCGTCTGGGGCCTCGGGATGGCTGCGGCACTGGCATTGGCGTTCGGGCTGGGCGGAGCGTCGCTGGTGGCGCTGATGACCACCTCCCCGGAGGTCCGGGGCGCGGCGGCGGATTACCTGCCCTGGACGGCGCTGGCCCCGCTCCTCGGGGTCTGGCCCTTCATGCTCGACGGGGTGTTCATCGGGGCGACGCGCTCGCGCGACATGCGCAACATGATGATCGTCAGTTTCGCGATCTATCTGGGCGCCGTGGCGGTGCTTCTCCCGGCCTTCGCCAATCACGGGCTCTGGGCGGCGCTGATGGTCAGCTTCGTCGCGCGCGGGATCACGCTGGGCGCGCGCTACCCAGCGCTGGAGCGGGCGGCGGAGGGCGAGGCCGGGGGACGCCCCCCGGACCCCCGACACGCAGCGTGATCGCGACGCGGCCGGGTCGGCCTCAGGCGAAGAGGGTCTCGAACCGGCCACGATAGAGGTCCGAAAGTGCCTCGAGCGGGGCTTCCGCGGCGCCGAAGCGCACCATGCCGCCGCCAAACTGCCCGACCATCGTCAGGGGCACGTCGGCCTGTCCGGCGGCCACCATCAGGGCCTCGGCGCTGTCGAAGGTGCAGGCGAGGAGGTAGCGGCCCTGATCCTCGCCGAAGAGCTCGGCCGTATCGGCGGGGTCGAGGGTCACCCCGAGCCCGTTCGCCTCGGCCAGCGTGAACGCCGCGAGGGCCAGTCCGCCATCCGAGAGATCGGTGCAGGCAGTAATCCAGCCCGCATTGGCGAGGATGAATTCGCCATGGGCGCGCTCGGCCGCGAGATCGATCTCGGGCGCGTCGCCGTCCTCGCGATCCAGATGCTCGGCCAGCAGCGCCGATCGTCCGAGATGCGTACCCGCCCCGCCGAGGAGAAGCGCGATCATCCCGTTCGTCACCCGGCCCTGGATGCGGCGGCCGAGGTTCTCGATCAGGCCGACGGCCCCGATGGTCGGCGTGGGGTCGATGCCCGCGCCGTCGGTTTCGTTGTAGAGCGACACGTTGCCAGACACGATCGGCATGTCGAGTGCGGTGCAGGCCGCGCCGATGCCCCGGATCGCACCGACGAACTGGCCCATGATCTCGGGCTTCTCGGGGTTGCCGAAGTTGAGGTTGTCGGTCGTCGCCAGCGGCCGCGCGCCCTTGGCGACGAGGTTGCGATAGGCTTCGGCCACCGCCTGCGCGCCGCCGCGTTCGGGATTGGCGCGGACATAGCGGGGGGTGACGTCCGAGGTGAAAGCAAGCCCCTTGTCGGTGCCGTGAACGCGGATCACGCCTGCATCGAGGCCCGGCGTGATGACCGTGTCGGCCATGACCTGCGTGTCGTATTGCGCGACGACCCAGTCGCGGGCGCAATAATTGGCGCTGCCGATCAGCGCGCGCAGGCCTTCCATCGGCTCGACGGGGGGAACATGGGCGAGGGGGGGCGCCTCGGGTGTCGGGACCCAGGGCCTGTCGTATTCCGGTGCCGAGGAGGCGAGGGTCGAGAGCGGCAGGTCGGCCTTCGTCTCGCCGCCATGGACGATCAGGAAGCGGTCCTCGGCGATGGTCTCGCCCACGATGGCGAAATCGAGGTCCCATTTCTCGAACACGGCGCGGGCCTCGGCTTCCTTGGCGGGGTCGAGCACCATGAGCATCCGCTCCTGGCTTTCGGACAGCATCATCTCGTAGGCGGTCATCGCGGTTTCGCGGACCGGCACGGCATCGAGGTCGAGCCGGATGCCGAGGCCGCCCTTGTCGCCCATCTCGACCGCCGAACAGGTCAGGCCCGCGGCCCCCATATCCTGGATCGAGACGACCGCGCCGGTGGCCATCAGCTCGAGCGTGGCTTCCATCAGCCGCTTTTCCGTGAAGGGGTCGCCGACCTGCACGGTCGGGCGCTTCTCCTCGATGGTGTCGTCGAACTCGGCGCTGGCCATGGTGGCCCCGCCGACGCCGTCGCGGCCCGTCTTGGCGCCGAGATAGACCACCGGCCGCCCGACGCCCGAGGCCGCCGAGTAGAAGATCGCGTCCGCATCCGCGATGCCCGCCGCGAAGGCGTTGACGAGGCAGTTGCCGTTGTAGCTAGCATGGAAGCGGACCTCGCCGCCAACCGTCGGCACGCCGAAGCAGTTGCCGTAGCCGCCGACGCCCTCGACGACGCCGTGGACCAGTTGCCGCGTCTTGGGATGCGACGGCTCGCCGAAGCTGAGCGCGTTCATCGCCGCCACGGGCCGCGCGCCCATGGTGAACACGTCCCGGAGGATGCCGCCCACACCGGTCGCCGCACCCTGGTACGGTTCGATGTACGAAGGGTGGTTGTGGCTCTCCATCTTGAAGACCACGGCCTGTCCGTCGCCGATATCCACGACGCCCGCGTTCTCGCCCGGTCCGCAGATAACCTGCGGTCCGGTGGTCGGCAGGGTCTTCAGATGGATCTTCGAAGACTTGTAGGAGCAGTGCTCGTTCCACATCGCCGAGAAGATGCCGAGTTCGGTAAAGCTCGGCTCGCGCCCCATGATCTCGAGGATGCGGTCGTATTCGGCGGGCGACAGGCCGTGGGCCGCGATCAGGTCGGGGGTGATGGCGGGGTCGGACATGCGCGGCGGAACTCGGGCTGGGGCAGGATCGCGCCCCTCTTACGGCAGGTCCACGGGGGGGTCTAGCGGGCGGGGGATCGCGCCGAGCACCGGGGTCAGGTCGCCATAGCCCGTGTGCCGCCGCTCAAAGGACAGCCCGAGCGACACGGCCGCCGCGCGCGCCCGCGCATCGAGGGCGGGATCGTCGGTCTGGGCGAGGTAGACGAGGCGTCGGTAGTGCCCGAAATACATGTCCCGCAGCTCGGGGTGACGGTCGAGGCCAAGAGGTCGGGTCACGAAGGCGTCGAAGGACCGCGCGAGGAAATCCGTCAGGTAGAAGGCGTCGATCTCGCCCCGCGCGGCGAAGGCCTCGACGCCCTCGTAGAACGCGTAGCAATGCGCGCCGGGCAGCATCGCGATGCCGCGCGCATCGGCCAGCCGGGCCAGCGCGCCGCCGGTGCCGCAATCGGCATAGGCGAGGAAGGTCGCGCCGTAGCCGGTGGCCGCGTCGAGCGCGGCGGTCACGGCACCGGGAATGCGGTCGGGATGGTTGTGGAGGATCGCCGGCAGGCAATGGAGGTCGACATGGTCGAGCCCGGCCTGTCGGGTGATGGCCGTGATTTCGTGGGCGAGCGCGCCGCAGGCGAGGACGAGGACGCGGGCCGCGCGGTCGGCGGGGGCGCGGGGTGTCAGACCCTCGCGGATCAGCGGATCGTCGGCAGGCGGGACGGCCCCGAGGCGCGCCGCGCGGCCGCCGCGTCGCGCGGTCATGGCGCGAGCTTGACCGCCGTGCCGTAGGCCACGACCTCGGAGGCGGCCTGCGTGATGGTCGAGGTTTCCAGCCGCATCCCCACGACCGCGTCGGCCCCCAGGAGCCGCGCCTCCGCCAGCATCCGGTCAATCGCCTGTTCGCGCGCGCCGGTCAGCAGGGCCGCGTATTCCTTGACCTCGCCGCCCACGAGGTTGCGCAGGCCCGCGACGATGTCCGACCCGATATGCTTGGCGCGCACGGTCGAGCCCTTCACGAGCCCGAGGCAATGCGTGACCTCGCGCCCGGGCACGCCGTCGACGGTGGTGATGATCGGGTCCATGGTCACTCCATCCGGTCGTAATGGTCGTCCTCGGCATTGCCCAGCCGGTCGCCGACGATGCGGACGGCGATATAGGCGACGAGTGCTGCGGGAATGGCCAGAAGCCAGCCGCCGGGCCACGCAAAGGCCGAGGCGACGACGGCCCCGAGCCAGAGCGTCGCGCCGCCGGCGGCGATCACGATGACGATGAGCAGGACAAGACGGTCGAGGGGCATGGGCGGGCCTCCGCAGGTCGGGTTCCATATCTAGATACGCATGGCCTGCGACGAATCCAATCCGCGCGGGGCTCGCTGCCCGTCGGCATTGACACGGGCGGGGCGGCTGTCAGCTTGGCCGCCGGGCAGGGAGGCGCGCATGGCGGAGGATCTCAAGGTCGTGGTGATGGGCGTCACCTCGACGGGCAAGACGGAGACCGGGCAGCGGCTGGCCGCGGCCCTGGACGGGGCCTTCGTCGATGGCGACGACCTGCACCCGGCGGCCAATGTCGAGAAGATGGCGCAGGGCACGCCGCTGGAAGATGCGGATCGCTGGCCCTGGCTGGACCGGATCGGCGACGTGCTCGCCGCCGCGGACGGCACCATCGTCGTGGCCTGCTCGGCCCTGAAGCGCAGCTATCGCGAGCGTATCCGCGCGCGGGGCGGCGACGTGCGCTTCGTGCATCTGACCGGGCCGCGGGACCTGATCGCCGCGCGCATGGCCGAGCGGACGGGGCATTTCATGCCGGTCTCGCTGCTCGACAGCCAGTTGGCCACGCTTGAGGTTCCGGGCGCGGAGGAAGGGGTGGTGACCGCCGACATCACGCGCCCCCTCGACGTCGTTGCGGCCGAGGCGGCCGGGGCGCTGCGCCGGGGCTGACGGGGGCGTGGCCGTCCTAGCGGGCGTGCTGGGGCAGGATGCGGGCCACGGCGGGCCGCGCCTCGATCCGTGCCTTCAGGGCCGAAAGCTTCGGGAATTCCGCCAGCGGTACGCCATCGCCGTCCAGCCAGCGCAGGACCACGAAGAGATGCAGGTCGGCGACCGAGAACTCGCCCGCCAGCCAATCGCCGTCGAGCCCCGCCTCCAGATAGTTTGCGCAGTCCCGCATCGTGCGCGGCACTTCGGCGGTCATCGCGGCCTGGGCTGCGGCATCCCCGGTCCAGCGATGGCCGCGCATCTTGTGGGCATGATTCACATGCACGGTCGAGGCGAGGTAGGACATCGCCTCGCGCACCTTCGCGGCTTGCCACGGATCGGACGGCATCAGCGCCGCATCCGGGTGGGTCGCCGCGATCCATTCGAGCGTTGCGGGCGTCTCGGTCAGCACGCCCTGCGGCGTGACAAGTGCGGGCACGCGCGCCTTCGGGTTCACCGCGAGGAAGGCCGGTGCGGTCTGTTCGCCGGCCTTGAAGTCCAGCCATGCGACCTCGTAATCGGCGCCCGCTTCCTCGAGCGCGGCATGGACGGCGAGCGCGACCGTACCCGGCGCGGCGTGAAGGGTCAGGGTCATCTCGATCTCCGGGCTCTGCGACGCCGCAGTCTGGACGTGCGGGCGGGGGAGTTCAACGCGTTCGGTGCCGGGTCGTCTTGCCGCAACCCCAGAGGGCGCATGGCCCGGTATCGCCCAGGATCGTGGCGGTCGCGCCGAGCGTGTACGGCTTACGGAGCGCCGGTGACGGCGACCCGTTTCAAATCATGGATATCGGGCGGGGAACGGCTCGTGCCAGCGCCAGAAGATCCGCCACGCGCCTCGCGAGCCCCGACTAGCTGGCGGCCATCTGGTTGTGCTTGCGGGCCATGAAATCCTTGGCCGTCTCGACCGCCACGGCCGCGTCACGGCAATAGGCGTCGGCCCCGATGGCGCGCCCGAACTCCTCGTTGAGCGGCGCACCGCCCACGAGGACCGTGTAGTCGTCGCGGATGCCCTTCTCGACCAGCGTGTCGATCACGACCTTCATGTAAGGCATCGTCGTCGTCAGCAGGGCCGACATCCCGAGGATATCCGGCCCCTCGCTTTCGAGCGCCGCGAGATAGGCGTCGACCGAGTTGTTGATGCCCAGATCTACGACCTCGAATCCGGCGCCCTCCATCATCATCGAGACGAGGTTCTTGCCGATGTCGTGGATGTCGCCCTTCACCGTTCCGATCACCATCTTGCCGACGCGCGGCGCGCCCGTCTCGGCCAGAAGCGGCTTCAGGATGGCCATGCCGCCCTTCATCGCGTTCGCCGCCAACAGAACCTCGGGCACGAAGAGGATGCCGTCGCGGAAATCGTGGCCGACGATCGTCATGCCGCCGACCAGCGCCTTGGTCAGGATGTCATAGGGCTGCCAGCCGCGTTCCAGCAGAATGCCGACGGCTTCCTCGATCTCTTCGCGGAGGCCGTCATACAGGTCGTCGAACATCTGCTGGACGAGTTCATCGTCGTCCAACTCGCTCAGGACGATGTCGTCTTCGTCGGACATGGGCACGGCCTCCGGGCTGATCTTGTTCCCATGTGGAGCGCCGGGCGCCGTTTGACCAAGCGAAATACGACAACAGGATGTTGCGGCGCGACTCATGTTGTCGTCGGGGTGCCAATGTTCTACATATGTTCTTCTCGCTGCCGCGCCGGAGGACCCGTCATGGATCACGAAATGCCACGCCTGATGGATGGATCGACCCCCGTTGCCGCGCGGGGCGCCTTGTCGAACCGGGCGGGACGCTATGAAGGCCACGCGCGGGACACCGTGTTCGAGGGCGCGGTGCCGACCACGGTGCGCGACGAGACGGTACGGAAGGTGATCTCGACCAATCGTTCGCCGGATCTCGGGTTCGACCGGTCGGTGAACCCCTATCGCGGCTGCGAGCATGGATGCATCTATTGCTACGCCCGCCCGACCCATGCGTGGCTGGGCCTGTCGCCGGGCCTCGATTTCGAAACCAAGCTCATCGCACGCCCCAACGCCCCCGAGGCGCTAGCCGCCGAACTGGGGGCGCGGGGCTATGTGCCGAAGACGATGGCGCTCGGCACGAACACCGATCCCTACCAACCGATCGAGGCGAAGCGGCGCATCATGCGAGGCCTGCTCGAGGTTCTTCGCGATCACGCCCACCCGACCGCGATCACGACGAAGGGCACGCTGGTCGAACGCGACATCGACATCCTGTCGGAGATGGGCCCCGAGCTGTGCCGCGTCGGGCTTTCGGTGACCACGCTGGACGATGCCCTGGCCCGCAAGCTGGAGCCTCGGGTGCCGGTGCCGTCGCGCCGGTTGAAGGCGATCGAACGGCTCGCTTCGGCGGGCGTGACGGTGCGGGTGATGGTATCGCCGACCATTCCCGGCCTGACCGATCACGAGGTCGAGGCGATCCTTCACGCGGCGCGCGACGCCGGCGCCCAGGCCGCCAGCATGATCCCCCTGCGCCTGCCGCTCGAGGTGGCGCCGCTCTTCGAGGAGTGGCTCGCGACCCATGTGCCCGACCGGGCGCGGAAAGTGCTGAACCGCGTGCGGGAGTTCCACGGCGGCAAGCTCTACGATGGCGGGTTCGGGCATCGGATGCGGGGCAGGGGCGTCCATGCCGACCTGCTGCAGCGCCGGTTCGACCGGGCTTGCGCGTCGCTGGGGCTGGCCTACCGCCTGCCGCTGCTGCGCTGCGATCTCTTCCACGTGCCGGCGCGGGCGGGCGATCAGCTGGCGCTTCTATAGCGCGCCGCTTGTAACCGTTTCTGCGGGATGCTCGCGTGCCGACCCTTCCTGTCCCGGTCAGGCCCGTGCGCGACGCCGCCGGTTGCCCGACCGGTCACGGGTCGGGGCATTGCCGTCCGTGCCGTCGCTGTCCGACGAGAACCCGCCCAGCGTCTCGGCGATGACCGACAGCTCGGGCGTGTCGCCGCGCGGCCGGGTCTCCAGCGCAGTCCGCATCGCCCGAAGGTGGTCCGGCGTCGTGCCGCAGCAGCCGCCGATGATGGTGGCGCCCGCGTCGCGCGCCAGCACGGCATAGTCGGCCATCAACTCGGGCGTGCCGTCGTAGTGGATGTGGCCGTCGTGATACTTGGGGATGCCCGCGTTGCCCTTGGCGATCAGCGGACGGTCGGTCGCGCCGAAGCCCATCACGGTGCGCAAGAGATCCGACGCGCCGACCCCGCAATTCGCACCGTACGCGACCGGCTTGTGCGCCAGCTTGCCAATCAGCCGCGTCATCGCGTCCGAGGTCGTGCCCATCATCGTGCGCCCGGCGGTGTCGAAGCTCATCGTGACGCACCACGGCATGTCGGCGAGTGCCGCGGCCTCGGCGGCGGCACGCAGCTCCTCGGGGGCGCTGATCGTCTCGACCCAGAGCACGTCCGCCCCGCCCGCCTTCAGGCCCTCGGCCTGCTCGTGGAAGATCTCGACGGCGGTGGCGTGGGTCAGGGGGCCCATCGGCTCCATGATCTCGCCCGTCGGCCCCATCGAGCCCGCGACGATGACGGGCCGCCCGGCCGCATCCGCGATCTCGCGCCCGATCTCTGCGCCCTTGCAAGACAGCTCGTGCGCCCGCGCCTGGCCGTCATGCAATTTAAGTCGCGCGGCGTTCGACCCGAACGTGTTGGTCAGGAACAGGTCCGATCCCGCATCGACGGCACCCGAATAGAGCCGCTTCACGTCCGCCACGCGCGTGTCGTTCCAGAACTCCGGCGCGTCGCCGGATTCGAGGCCCATGTTGAACAGGTTCGTCCCCGTGGCCCCGTCGGCCAGAAGCCAATCGCGATCACGCAGGAGGGTGGTCAGGGCATCGGGCATGGGGCGGCCTCCGGCACAGGGGATTCGGTCGGGCCTTTTCGCGCGCGCGCGGTGCGGACGCAAATTCATACTCCGCATGTTAGACATGAGCGCGGCGCCGCTGACATGACTTCGCCCCATACGGCCCACTGTTTCGCCACGCGCACACCCGAGGCTGGCCCCGACAGGCAGCAGCGCGGGACGAGGCGGATGGCGGATTTCACGGATCTTCGGGCAGAGGCCCGGCACGGTGCGGCATATGGCCGGGCGAAGGCCCTCCTGAGCATCGCGATGATCGCCGCGGATGGGGATGGCGAACTCGACCCGGCAGAGATGCAGGCCATTTCCGGCGCCGCGGCCACGCTGCCGGGCATGAAGGACCTCGGGGGGCGCGTGCTGCGCGCCGCCGCGACCGCCATCCTGACGCGTATCCGGAGCGACGGCGTCGAGGCGGTATTCGAAGACGCCGTGGAGACCATGGGCGAGGCCGACCGGGTTGCCGCGATGCTGTTGGCGCTCCGGGTGGCGATGGCCGATGGCCGGGTCTGCGACGACGAATGGGCCATCCTGAAGCCGATGGCGACGCGTTTCGGGATGAACGAGGCGCGGCTGACGGCGATCCGGATCATGGCCGAGCGGCAGGACAACGCCGACGCGACCGGCAAGGGAAGGCTCCACTGATGTTCGGACGCAAGCGACAGGCCCCGACCCCTGGCACCGCGGGCGCCGACCGCGCTGAGGCGCCGTTCTCCATCTACGTCCTCCTGTCCGAGAGGCTAAGCTACGCGTCCCACGACGTGGAGGCCGCGCTGGCGGAGGACTTCCCCGATCTCGACTGGGAATCCGGCGTGCTGCCGGACTTGCCGTTCGACACCGCCACCTCGCCCTTCTCGATGCTGTCCTGCGGCGCGAAGCTCAGCGTGGCGTCGATCACCGGTGGCGGGCCCTTGCCCTTCGCTTGGGACGACCTGCTGCCCCGCAACCAGCTCGACCCGGCGGTGCCCGAGGTGCAGGCGATCATGGCGAGCGAGGCGCATCTCGTCATCAACGTCACGGCGACCGGCGCGGATATCGTCGACCGGGTCGCAGCCGCGCGCCATGCCACGGCCATCGCCGCCACCTTCGCCGCGCTGCCCATCGCGACCGGTGTCGTCACCGGGTGGTCGAACCGCGTGATCCCGGCCGCGCGGCTCGCCCGGACGGCCCAGACCATCCGCGACGGGGGCATCCCGCTCCTCGACTGGATCTTGCCGATTTGGTTCACCGATCCGGACGCGCCCGAAGGCCACGTCTCGGGCGCGACGATTGGTCTTGCCGCCTTCACAGGCCACGAGGTCGAGGTGCGTCAGTCGCCCCTGCCGCTGGTCGAATCGCTGACCCCGCTGCTCATGGCATCGACCCAGATCCTCGAGCGGGGCCACGTCTATGCCGACGGCGACACGCTGGGCCATGACGGGCCCGACGCGGTCGCCTGGCGGATCCGGCACATGAAGGCGGGCAAGCTCGGGAACGATACCGACCGCTGGGTGCTGCTACATCCCGACAGCCCGTTCCCGGATCGCAAGCTCCTGGGCCGGCCCGGGGGCCGTCGGACGCCCCCGGGCCTGATCAAGCGGCAGTCGAGCGGCGAGACGGGCTGGCTGCGCCGCCGCCTCGTCGCGTTCGCGCGCGCGGGTGCGGCGCCGCTCCAGTAGGCGGGCGCCGTCCGGATCACTGCGTCTCGGACATCACCTGTTCCTTGGCGGTCACCATAAGCGCGTCCATCTTGGCGCGGATCTCGGCGGCGGGGACCTTCTCGCCCAGGTCGCCCTCGACCTTGCGGAAGACGTCGTCGTCGCCGGCTTCCTCGAAATCCGACTTCACGACCTCCTTGGCGTAGGCGGCCAGCTCGTCGCCTTCCTTGCCGAGGATGCCGCCGGCCCACTCGCCCAGCAGGCGGTTGCGGCGGGCGTCGACCTTGAACTGGAGCTCGGCATCATGGGCGAACTTCGATTCGAAGCTCTTCTTGCGGTCGTCGAATGAGTTGGACATCGCGGGGTCTCCGGCAGGTGTGGCGGTCCCTACCCATATGCGGCCCGCGGTCCCGCCCCGCAACCCGGCGCCTCGCTTGCGGGACCTTCTATACTCGCCTATGTGCAGCCCAACCGCACCCCACCCCCGAGGACATCATGGCCAGGCGCACCAAGGTCTACGAAGGCAAGGCCAAGATACTCTATGAAGGCCCCGAACCGGGCACGTTCGTGCAGTATTTCAAGGACGACGCGACCGCGTTCAACGCCGAGAAGAAGGCGGTGATCGACGGCAAGGGCGTGCTGAACAACCGCCTGTCGGAGTTCTTCATGACCGGGCTGGGGAATGTCGGCGTGCCGACGCATTTCATCAAGCGGCTGAACATGCGCGAGCAGTTGATCCGCGCCTGCGAGATCATCCCGCTGGAAGTCGTGGTCCGCAACGTCGCCGCCGGCTCGCTGTCGAAGCGCCTCGGGATCGAGGAGGGCACGCCGCTGCCGCGTCCGATCATCGAGTTCTGCTACAAGGACGACAAGCTGGGCGACCCGCTGGTGGCCGAGGAGCATATCCTCGCCTTCGGCTGGGCCACGCAGCAGGATCTCGACGACATCATCAGCCTCGCGCTGCGGGTGAACGACTTCCTGTCGGGCTGCATGATGGCCGTCGGTATCAAGCTGGTGGACTTCAAGATCGAGGTCGGGCGCGTCTGGGACGGTGATTTCCAGCGCCTGATCCTGGCCGACGAGATCAGCCCGGATTCCTGCCGGCTCTGGGATATCGAGACGGGCAAGAAGCTCGACAAGGACGTGTTCCGCCGCGATCTGGGCTCGCTCGCCGACGCCTATACCGAGGTCGCCCGTCGTCTCGGCGTGCTGCCGACGAATTCGGCGCCCCTGACCAAGCCCACGCTGATCAACTGAAGGCCCCCGCGATGAAGGTAAACGTGACCGTGATGCTGAAAGACGGCGTGCTCGACCCCCAGGGCGAGGCCGTCCGCCACGCGCTGGGGGCGCTGGGCTTCGACGGGGTCGAGGGCGTGCGGCAAGGCAAGCTGATCGAGCTGGACGTGGCCGAGGGCACCGACCGCGCGACGGTCGAGGCGATGTGCCAGAAGCTGCTGGCGAACACGGTGATCGAGAGCTACCGCATCGAGATGTGAGGTGGCCGGGTCACGGTCCGGCACCGCTTTGACGCGACTGCGCCGATCGGCGCTTCGCAGCCGGCGTGCGCCTGCGCTAACCCTGACCCCGAACGCAGACGAGGGGCGGTTGCATGTCCGACCGTGAGACCGACTATTTCGGCGAGGAGATCGAGGTCGCCCCGGCTCCCCGAACCGTGCCGTCTGAACCGGACGCCCCGCCGTCCCGCGTGGTCCGCGCCGCTCCCGCTACGCCCGCCCCCGACCCGGCACCCGCACCGCTCCGGCCGGCGGCCCCGATGCGCAGGTGGTCGCCCAACGCAATCGCCATCGCCGCAAGCCTTCTGCTGGCCATCGGCTTCGGCCTATATGCCGGGCTCTTCGTGCGGGCCTTCGGCGACCCGGAGGTCCACGGGATCTGGGTCTCCATCGGATCGGTGCTCTTCACGCTCTGGGTCATCGCGGTCACGATCTGGGCGGTGCTACGCGTCTCGGCCTGGGCCAGCGCAATCCTGCTGCGCACGACGGCGCGCGTCTCGATCGTGGCCTACCGCATCCTCAAGACGCCGATCCGCATCGCCAGCATCCTCGCCTTCTTCGGGCTCGCCATCTACGGCGCGGTCGTCCTGCTGTCGCGGCTTTCGGCGGGCTGACGGGGGTTCCAAGCGCGGGGCGCGCCTGCCACGCTGGCCGTGCCGAATCCCGAAAGGTCCCCCATGCGCGCCGCCGTCCTTCGCGAATACAACGCCCCCCTGTCCATTGAAGACGTGCCGGACCCCGGTTGTCCTGCCGACGGCGTCGTCCTCAAGACCATCGCCTGCGGGGTGTGCCGGTCCGACTGGCACGGCTGGGTGGGCGAACATCCCCGCGTGAAGCCGGGCCAGATCGGCGGCCATGAATATTGCGGCGAGGTGGTCGCGGCGGGGCCGGACGCCCAGTTCGCCGTGGGCGACCGGCTGGTCGCGCCGTTCATCCTGTCCTGCGGGACCTGCCCGCAATGCCGCTCGGGCGCGTCGAATACCTGTCTCGATCAGCGCCTGCCGGGCTTCATCGAGCCGGGGGCCTTCGCGGAATACGTGGCGGTCCCGCGCGACTTCAATCTCGCACGCCTGCCCGAAGAGATCAGCCCCACGGTCGCCGCGGGCCTCGGCTGCCGGGTGACGACCGCGTGGCACGCGCTGACGGGGCGGGCGGCGCTCGAGGCGGGCGAATGGCTGGCGGTGCATGGGACCGGGGGCATCGGGCTCTCGGCGGCGCTTCTGGGGCGGGCGATGGGGGCGCATGTGGTCGTCGTCGATATCGTGCAGGAGAAGCTCGACCACGCGCTATCGCTGGGGATGGACGCCGCCGTGATGGCCGGAGAGGACACCCCCGAGCGCATCCGCGAGATCACCGGCGGCGGTGCCCATGTCTCGGTCGAGGCGCTGGGCATCCCGGCGACGGTCAACAACTCGATCCGCTGTCTGCGCCCGCTCGGGCGGCATGTGCAGGTCGGGATGCCGGTGGGTCACACGGCCCGGATGGATGTCGACATGTCCGCCGTTTACCAGGGGAACCTCGCGCTTTACGGCACCCGGGGGATGCCCGGCTGGCGGTATCCGTCGCTCCTGGGGCTGATTGTCTCGGGCCAGGTGGACATGGCGCCGCTGATCGCGCGCGAGGTCGCTCTGTCGGACGTGTCGGACGAACTGGCCGCCTTCAACGGCCCGACGCCACCCGGCGTCGCCGTGGTCACGGATTTCAGCCGCTAGGCCGCCCGAACGCCCGAAGGCGGACGAGCGCGCGCATAAGCGCCGCGACCACCAGCGTGCAGAGCGCAGTCTTCGTGGCGACCCCCATCGTCCCCTCGATCAAGAGGGCGTGCAGTACGGTTCCCGCGACGATCACGACGGCCAGGCCGCTATGCGCCTTTCGCCAGGTGCGCAGCGCCATCCCGCGTCGAAGCACCGCGAGGATTGCCGCGCCGAACACCGCCCACATCGCGATCACGCCCCAGGCAGAGAAGGGCGTGGGAGAGGTGAAGGTCAGCGCGTCGATGACGTCGGGCGGCGAGGTGATCCAGAGCCCCGCGACATGCAGCACGACCGCGGCGACCAGCGCCGCGCCGATGACCCGGTGCAGCCGACGCCCGGCCCGAAGCGACAGGCCCGGGAGCGCGCCGCTCGCCAGAAGCGGTTGCACGAGCATCAGCGCAAGGCCGACGACGCCCGCGAACCCGGCAGCGATGTAGATCGGCTCGCGCCACGCCAGAAGCGGGCTCTGCGCGGCGACGATCAGCGGCAGGGCGATCGCGAGGCCGAGGGCGCACCAGATCAGGATCGTGCGCGCCACGTGCCGGGGCGGATCAGGCGGGCTGCAGCACGAAATGCGCCGCGAGCGTGGTGTCGCCAGCGCTGGACATGATGGGACGCAGGAACACCGTCTCGAACGCGCCGTCGCCTTCATCGGCATCGTAGGCGAGGTGGCCATGCGGCTGGCCGAAGGCGGGCACGATCTGCGGCATTTCCAGCCGGAACTCGCCGGCGGCATTAGTGAGGGTCGCGCCGTGGCTCCGCGCGTCGCGCTCGTGCCCTTCGGTCGTATGGGCCCAGATCTGGATGCGCTGACCGGGCAGGGGGGCGCCGTCGCCCGCGCGCCGGACGGTGCCGGTCATCCAGAAGCCGCCCCCGCCGATCCGCTCGACGATCGGCGCGCCGGGGCGGTAGTTGTTCGCGCCGCCGCGCATGGTCGGCGTAGGGGCAAGCCCCTGGGCGCGGGCCGGGACGACGAGGCCCGTGGCAAGGGCGGCGCCGGTCGCGGCGATCAGGGCACGGCGGTTCGGTCGGGCGAGGGTCATGGCCGATCTCTCCGGTCGAAGAATGGGGCGGATACGGCTCAAGATAGCCCCCGTCGCCGGGACACAGAACGCCGTGCACGGTTTCGTGATCGCCGGGGCGCACGATCCCGCCGAGCCATCGCGGGCTGGAACATCGCCGCGATCTGTGAAATCCGGCCCAGGCAACTGCATGCTGCGTGAGGGCCGCCATGAAAGCCGCAATCCTCGTTTTCCCGGGCTCCAATTGCGACCGCGATCTTGCCGTCGCGTTCCGCGCCGCGGGCTTCGACACCACGATGGTCTGGCACAAGGAAACGGCGCTGCCGGACGGCATCGATGTCATCGGCGTGCCGGGCGGGTTTTCGTATGGCGACTACCTGCGATGCGGCGCCATCGCCGCGCGCTCGCCGATCGCGGCCGCACTGAAGGCCCATGCGGATCGCGGCGGCTACGTCTTTGCGCCCTGCAACGGCTTCCAGATCCTGACCGAGGCGGGGATGCTGCCGGGTGCGCTTTTGCGGAATGCCGGGCTGAAATACCTCTGCAAGACCGTTGGTCTCCGGGTGGAGGAGACCGAGAGCGCCTTCACCTCGGCCTATACGCCCGGAGAGGTGATCGACATTCCCATCGCCCATCACGAAGGCAACTACACCGCCGATCCCGATACGATCGCGCGGCTCAGGGGCGAGGGGCTGGTTGCGTTCCGCTATGTCGATACCCCCAACGGCGCCACCGACGACATCGCGGGTATCCTCAGCCCGAACCGGCGCGTTCTCGGCATGATGCCTCACCCCGAGCGGGCCGCCGACCTGCTCCATGGCAATACCCAAGGCGCGAGCCTCTTCCGGGGCCTGGCCGACGCGCTTGTTTCCGCGTGACCGGTTCGCGGCAACCCGCCCATCGCGGGGGCCACGCTTGAGGCCGCGACCCCGCGCGGTGTAGGCAGGGCCAATGTTCTGGCGCAACGGACCTCAGGGGGCGGACCCGGCGGCGACAGGCCCGGATGCGGTGCGTCCGCGGCTGTCCTGGACGGTTCGGATCCTGATTGTGTTTATGATCGTCGCGGCGCTGGCCGCGATCGCCGTCGCCAACAGCCTCCTGACCCAGCGATTCGTCGAGACCACCAAGCAGCGCGCCGAGTTGCGCCAATCGCTCTATGCCGGTGCGATCCTGTCGGAGTTGCAGCGAAACTCGGTCGTGCCGCTCCTTTTGGCGCGCGACCCGACGCTGATCCAGGCGCTGAATGCCGAGGATTTCTCGACCTCATCGCAGAGGCTGATCTCCTACGTGGACGAAATCGGGGCCGCCTCGATCCGGCTTCTCGACATGGACGGGCGCACCGTGGCGGCCACCGACCGCGAGGAGTTGGGCTCGGTTCACGGCTCATCGCCGTTCTTCACCGAGGCAACGGACACCACGGACACGGTCTTCACCCTCGTCCCGAACGAAGCGGGGCTCTACGAGGCAAGCTTCAGCCGCGTGGTGCAGGACGGGCCGCGCCAACTGGGCGTTCTGCAGGTGCAGGTCGACCTCGCGCAGTTCGAAATTCGCTGGCGGGGCACGACGGCCGCCGTCGCCGTCACCGACGCGGCAGGCACCGTGATCCTCTCGACCGAGCCGCGCTGGCGCGGCAAGCCGCTGGCCGAGGCGCTGGCCGTCACCTCGGTGCCCTCGGCGCTCGATCGCGCACTGGCCTCGGCCACCAGCTTCGGCGGCCGCGACGACCCCGACGAGGTGTCCTCGGCCTCGCTGATGCAGATGGAGGCGCGGGTGCCGTTCCGCGGCTGGCGCCTCGTAAGCTTCACCAGCTACGAGAGCGTGCGCGAGCGGGTGAATGGGGTGCTGGCCCTCATCATCATGGGCTTCGCGCTGCTTTTGGCGCTGGGCTTCTACTTGCTCAACCGCCGTGCGCAGTTGCGCTCGCTGCTGTTCCAGCGGGAATCGGTTCAACTTCGCCGCCTAAACGACCGTCTGACAAAGGAAATTGCCGAACGAAAGCGCGTGCAGGAGGAGTTGAAGGAGACCGAGCAGTCGCTGGCGCAATCCTCGAAACTGGCCGCCCTGGGCGAGATGTCGGCTGCGGTCAGCCACGAGCTGAACCAGCCGCTGGCGGCGATGAAGACATATCTCGCAGGGGCGCGCCTCCTGCTGCAGCGGCGGCGCTCCGACGAGGCGCTCTCGAGCTTCCAACGGATCGACGACCTGATCGAGCGGATGGGCGCCATCACCCGGCAGCTCAAGTCCTATGCCCGCAAGGGCGGAGAGGCGTTCGAGCAGGTCGATGTCCGCCAGGCCGTGTCCTCGGCGCTGACGCTGATGGAGCCGCAGCTTCGCCAGCAGACCGTCAAGCTGAGCCAGCACCTGCCCGAAGGGCCGGCCTGGGTGATGGCCGATCGGCTGCGGCTGGAACAGGTGATCATCAACCTCGTGCGCAACGCGCTCGATGCGATGCAGGGCGCCGATGAGCGGGAGCTCGATATTTTGCTGACCGTCGGCGACGAGGTCGTTCTGGCCGTCCGCGACAGCGGCGCCGGGATCGAAGCGCCCGATCAGCTCTTCGAGCCGTTCTACACCACCAAGAAGCCGGGCGAGGGGGTGGGGCTCGGCCTCGCCATCTCCTCGGGGATCGTCGGCGATCTGGGTGGGCGGCTGACCGCGCGCAATGGCTCGTCGGGGGGCGCGGTGTTCGAGGTCCGCCTGCCCGCCGTGGGCCAGGCTGCGCTGGACGCCGCCGAATGAACGGGAGATCGGCGTGGCTCCGCCCGTGACCGCGAGCCGCGACGACATGGTTTGAACTGCGACAATCCGACATAGATAGGATTCACGGACGGGCGAAAGCCCTGACTGACCAACAGGAGCCGCAATGGCCGAGCAGACCAAGATCGCCATCGTCGACGACGAACAGGACATGCGTCAATCCATCAGCCAGTGGCTGGCCCTGTCGGGGTTCGCGACCGAGACCTACGCCTCGGCCGAGGAGGCGTTGAAGTCCATCGGGGCCGACTTTCCCGGCGTCGTCATCAGCGATATCCGGATGCCCGGCATGGACGGGATGGCCTTCCTCAAGCGGTTGATGAGCACCGACAGCTCGCTTCCCGTCATCATGATCACCGGCCATGGCGACGTACCCATGGCGGTCGAGGCGATGCAGCTCGGGGCGTACGACTTCATGGAGAAGCCGTTCAATCCCGATCGGCTGACCGATCTGGCGCGGCGGGCCTGCCAGGCGCGCAAGCTGACGCTCGACAACCGGGCTCTGCGGCGGGAGCTTTCGGACGGCACGGTCCTGATGCGCAAGCTGATCGGCACGTCGCCCGCGATGGAGCGGCTGCGCGAGGATATCCTCGATCTCGGGCAGGCCGACACCCACGTCCTGATCGACGGCGAGACGGGGACGGGCAAGACGCTGGTGGCGCATGCGCTGCATGCCGTGGGCCCGCGGCAAGGCAAGACGTTCGCCCTGACCTCCTGCGCCGCACTGGGCGAGGAGGAGCTTGGCTCGAAGCTCTTCGGCCCGGTGACCGAGGGCGGCCTGCCGCTGGTCGAGGAAGCGCGGGGCGGCACGCTCGTGCTGGAAGACATCGAGGCGCTGCCGCTGGCGCTGCAGGCTCGGCTTCTGACCTTCATCAACGATCAGGGCACGCCCGCCGAGACGCGGATTGTGGCCATCCACAACGGCTCGGACCCCGAGAAGACACTCGAGGATTCGCTGCGGCCCGACCTGTTCTTCCGGCTGGCCGCGATGAAGCTGGTTCTGCCCCCGCTGCGCAACCGCGGCGAGGACGTGCTGACGCTCTTCACCCATTTCGCCGAGTCCTTCGGCGAGGAATACGGCGCCACGCCGCCCCAGCTCAGCGCGCAGGAGGCCGCGCAACTCCTGCAGGCGCCGTGGCCGGGCAATGTCCGCCAGCTTATCAATCTCGGAGAACGGGCCGTGCTGCAGCAGCGTCGCGGCACGGGTTCGATCTCCTCTCTCCTGATGTCCGACACGCAGGAGCAGGGCGAGACGGTGCAGGTCACGACCGAGGGCAAGCCCTTGAAGGAATATGTCGAGGCGTTCGAGCGGATGCTGATCGACAACACCATGCGCCGGCATCGCGGCTCGATCGCGGGCGTGATGGAGGAGCTGTCGCTGCCCCGCCGGACGCTGAACGAGAAGATGGCGAAATACGGCCTGAGCCGCTCGAACTACCTCTGACGGGCGGTCGCATAGGTCTGCATCTACGCAAGATCGGTGCGCCCGACGGGCGCCGCGTCCTGTTCCTGCATCCCGGTAATGCGACCGGTGCGGCCTGGGCCGACGTGGTCGCCGACCTGCCAGGCGTGCGCGCGCTCTGCCCGGATCTGCCGGGCTTCGGTGAGAGCGCCGCCATCCCGCTCGAGGATTTCGCGCGAAGCGCCGATCACGTCGCGGCGCTCCTGCGCGCGCAGCCTGATGCCGCGCCGTTGCCGGTCGTGGGCTATTCGCTTGGCGGCTATACCGGGTTGATGCTGGCCGCGCGGCATCCCGATCTCGTGTCGCGCGCGCTTTTGACGGGGTTCCAGATCATGCCGGTGACGGGTCGTTGGTGGCTCGGGCCGCTCAGTGTGGCCATCTCCCCCCTGATGACGCGACCGTTCTTTCGTAGGCGCGCCTTTGCTGCACTCGGCCTGTCGGGTGAGACGTCGTGGTCGCCGGGGCCTTGGTCGCCTTGCGACGCGCGAACGCTCCGGCGGATCGCCGATCTCGCACTCTCCTTCGAAGCACGGGACGAGGTCGAACGGATAGCGGTGCCGCTGACCGTTCTCGCCGGACGAAAGGAGATGCGCGACATCCGTGAAACGGTGAAGCTGATCGCCGAAGGGTCCAAGTTGGCCAACGGCGGATACGCGCCCGGCGGTCACGGCTGGCCCGCGGTGTCGCATGACCTCTTCGTGGCGACGGTGCGCGCGTGGCTCGACGACGCGTCTCTGCCCGCGGGGATCGAACCCGTCTGAGCCGGACGGCGTGCGCGCGCGCGGGTGGAACCACTCACGCATTGCCAATGCGGCGCTTTTGGCACAGATAGGGACTACGGCTGTGCCGCGGAATGGACCGCGGTTGGAGCCGGTGAGATTCTTTCCCGTTCGCGTCGGGCCCCGGATCGAGGGCCGTGCCTCGGGGGAAGTTTGCGAGGGCGCTGGCCGCCTTCGGAGAGACGCCCGCCCCACACCGGCGGGTCATGCATGACCCCGCCACCGTGCGCGGGTCGAGGTAGAAGCGCGATGACGCAGGACTTGAAAGCGACGGACGGATTGCGGCTTCGCCGCGCCGCGCCCCTTTCGCCTGCGTTCGCCCCATCAAGACGATTCTCCACGCTCGCGCCCCCCGGGATGCGAAGGCGTGCGGGTCGCGGAAAGACACATGGCGAAGAAAATGCTGATCGACGCCACCCACCCGGAGGAAATCCGGGTCGTGGTGGCAGACGGAAACAAGGTCGAAGAATTTGATTTCGAGAACCTGAACAAGCGTCAGCTTGCGGGGAACATCTATCTGGCCAAAGTGACGCGCGTCGAGCCGTCGCTGCAGGCGGCGTTCATCGACTACGGCGGGAACCGGCACGGCTTCCTGGCCTTCTCGGAAATCCACCCCGACTATTACCAG
Organism: uncultured Jannaschia sp.; assembly: GCF_947503795.1. NCBI lineage: Bacteria > Pseudomonadati > Pseudomonadota > Alphaproteobacteria > Rhodobacterales > Roseobacteraceae > Jannaschia > uncultured Jannaschia sp. The sequence continues at coordinate 1,116,572 of NZ_CANNEZ010000001.1, forward strand.
ATCCCCAAGGCCGACCGCGAAGCGATCCTGGCCGAGGAGCGGGAGGCCGCGCGCGCCCAGGCAGAGGCCGACGAGGCCGCCGATGCCCGGCACGCCGCGAAGGTCGAGGCCGAATCCGACGACGCCCCCGAGGCCGAGGATGGCGAGGAGAAGCCGAAGAAGTCGCGCTCGCGCAGCCGGTCGCGCTCGCGGTCGCGCAAGAAATCCGACGCGCCCGAGGGCGAGATGGCCGACGCGACGGACGCGGATGCGGATGCCACCGATGCGGATGCGCCTGCGCCCGAAATCGTCGCCGTGGACGAGGCGACGGATGAGCCAACCGTTGTCAGCGGCGAGGGCGCCGACCTGGCGGAAGCCGCCGATGCGACGGACAGCTCTGACGATGACACCGTGACCTCCATCGCCGAGGATTCGGGCCTTGAGGACGAGAGCGTCAGTGAAGGCGCGGCGCCCGAGCCCGCCGAGGGTGCGTCTGCCGTCGAAGCCACGCCGGATGCCGACCCCGCCGCCGAGACGCCCGAGGCCGGCGCCAGCGCAGCCGCGGCCCAGCCCGACGCGGATGACGCCGAGGCCGCGCAGGCCGAGGGCGATGCGGAGACCCAGCCCGAAGAGAAGCCCAAGCGCTCCCGCTCGCGCTCGCGGTCGCGCAAGAAGGCGGTGGATGCCGATGCGGATGCCCCGGAGGGCGACGCCATCGAGACCGTCGCGGACGAAGAGCTCGCCGAGATCCGCCCCCAGCGGAAGGCGCGCGCCCGCAAGTACAAGATCCAGGAGGTCGTGAAGGTCCGCCAGATCATGCTGGTGCAGGTCGTCAAGGAGGAGCGCGGCAACAAGGGCGCGGCCCTGACGACCTATCTCAGCCTTGCGGGTCGCTACTGCGTCCTGATGCCGAACACGGCCCGGGGCGGCGGCATCAGTCGCAAGATCACCAATGCCGCCGACCGCAAGAAGCTCAAGGAGATCGCCTCCGAGATCGACGTGCCCCAGGGCGCCGGCCTGATCGTGCGGACGGCCGGGGCCAAGCGCACCAAGACCGAGATCAAGCGCGACTACGAATACCTCCAGCGCCAGTGGGAGCAGGTGCGAGAGCTGACGCTCAAGTCCATCGCGCCCGCGCCGATCTACGAGGAGGGCAACCTCATCCACCGCTCGATCCGCGACTATTACAGCCGCGATATCGACGAGGTGATCGTCGATGGCGAAGGCGGCTATCGCGAAGCCAAGGACTACATGAAGCTCATCATGCCGTCCCACGCCAAGAACGTGAAACTGCATGACGGGGGCGGCTTGCCGCTCTTCGCCCGGCACGGGGTCGAGACGTATCTCGCGGGCATGTTCAACCCGACCGTGCAGCTCAAGTCGGGCGGCTACATCGTGATCGGCATCACCGAGGCGCTGGTCGCGGTCGACGTCAACTCGGGCAAGTCGACCAAGGAGGGGTCCATCGAGGACACCGCCGTCAAGACGAACCTCGAAGCCGCCGAGGAGGTCGCGCGTCAGGCCAAGCTGCGCGATCTGGCCGGTCTGATCGTCATCGACTTCATCGACATGGACGAGCGCAAGAACAACCTCGCCGTCGAGAAGCGTTTGAAAGATGCGTTGAAACACGACCGGGCCCGCATCCAGGTCGGGCGCATCTCGGGCTTCGGCCTTCTGGAGATGTCGCGCCAGCGTCTGCGTCCCGGCATGCTCGAGGCGACGACCCAGGCATGCCCGCATTGCCAAGGCACGGGCCTGATCCGGTCGGACGATTCGGTCGCGCTGGGCGTGTTGCGCGCACTGGAGGAGGAGGGGACGCGGAAGCGCTCGCGCGAGGTGCTGCTGAAGCTGCCCGTCGACGTCTGCAACTACCTCATGAACGAGAAGCGCGAGCATCTCGCCTCCATCGAAACGCGCTACGGCATGGCCGTGCGGGTGACGGCGGACCCGAGCCTCGTGGCGCCGGACTTCCACATGGAGAAGTTCAAGACCGCGACGCGTGTCGTCCCGAAGCCTGTCGCCAACGTGGTCGGCATGGACACCTCCTGGGTGTCCGAGGAGGACGAGGTGATCGAGGCGGAGGCCGAGGAGGTCGATGCCGCCGAGGCCACGTCAGCCGAAGATCGCGCGCCGCGCCCCGCCCGCGACGAGGATGGCGAGGAGCAGCCGAAGAAGAAGCGCCGTCGCCGGTCGCGCCGCAAGAAGGGCGGTGACGGGGACGGGTCGGGCGAGGACACCCGCGCCGGCGACGCTGAGACCGAGGGCGACGACGCGCCAGCCGGGGCGTCCCAGCCGGACGTGCCGCCGCAGGAGGGTGCGCCCGAGACCACGACCGAGGCGGATGCCCCGGCACCCGAGGAGGCCGAGGCGGCGCCGAAGAGCCGCTCGCGCTCGCGCAGCCGGTCGCGCAAGAAGGCCGATGCGCCTGCCGCGGAGGCCGGGGGCGATGAGCCCGCCGCGGAGGCTGCGGCCGATTCGCCTGAGGCCCCTGCGCCCGAGGCGGCGCCCGAGGCCGAAGCGCCGCCTGCGAAGCCTGCAGCCAAGCGCCGCACACGCGCCAAGGCGCCCGCGCCCATGGCCAAGCCCTCCGAGGAGGTGGCCGAGGTCGCGGAGATCGTCGAGGCCGCCGAGGCCGATGCGCCCGAGGCAGAGCCGGTTGTGGAGACCAAGTCCGCCGACGCGCCCGAGCCTGCTGCCAAGCCGAAGAAGCGCGGCTGGTGGAATTTCGGCGGCTGATCCGGCCCACACAATTGCTAGAAGGGCGTCCCTCGGGGCGCCCTTTTTTCTTGGCTAGTGGGGCTGCGTGATGGCGCGGACGTCCCGCGCACGTCGCCACCCTTCCGTGTTGCGCTGGAGCAGGCCCTCGGCCCGGCGCGCATCGCGATCGGCCTCGCCGAACCGGCCCAATAGGGCGGCGCGCTCGGCCAAGGCCACGAGCGCCAAGGCCGGTTCGCCATTCTGCGCCAGCGCGGTCGCGAGGTCCTGCAGGAGGCCGGGGTCGTAGGGATCGGCCGCCCGCGCCGCCTCCAGAAGGACGAGCGCGTCGCGCGGACGTCCGGTCGCGAGGATCGCGCGCCCGAGCCGCGCACGGATCAACGGATCGCCGGGCGCGAGGCGTTCGGCCCGACGATAGCTCTCGACGGCAGATGCGGCGCGCCCGCTTTCCAGCAGGAACCGTCCCTTGAGCGCATGGAGATAAGCATCGGACGGATTCTGGGCGAGGAGGCGTCCGATCCCGGCCAGCGCGCGGCTGGGGTCCATCTGCCGATGCCGCGCGATGGCCGCGCGGAGGGTCGAGAGGGCGTCCCTCCGCCCGCCCACGTCCCGCAAGGTCTCGCGCGGCGCATCAGTCAGGGCCGAGGCCGTGGCCCGCGCGCGGGCGAGCCAATCGGCACCGTCGCCGTCGTCGGGCTTTCCGGTCTGCGGCGTGGTCTCGCGCGCCGGCAGGCCGCCCGGATCGGGATGGAGGCTGGCGTAGAGGTCGCCTTGGCCCGTCCGGAACAGGTCGCGGCTGATCCCGGCCATGATGCGGCGCGCCGAGAGCGCGGGTGCGCCGATCGCCGCTATGTCGCGCAAGGCGCGCGCATCGGCGCTGCGTTCGGCGTCGCGGTCATGGGCGAGGATCTTCGCCCGGACGCGGTCCGACGACGCGGTGGCCGCACCAAGCACCACTCCGAACCCGGCCGGCGTGGCGGCATGGCCCGAGACCCCGACGCGGATCGGCGCGTGACCCTCCGCGATATGGGCGATCTCGTGGGCGATCACGGCCCGTGCCTGATCCACCGTTTGCAGCCGCCGCAGGAGGCCCGCGTGGAGCACGATCACGCGGTCATTGGCGGCGAAGATATTCGGGCGCGCGTCGTCGATCACCAGGATGCGGACCGGGTCCTGCAGGCCCGCCACAGCGAGCAGCGGGCGGGCCAGTTCGGATAGCGCATGTTCGAGCCCCGCATCGCGCAGCACGGTCTGGGCCGATATAGGCGGAGCCGTCAGGCCGAGGAGCAGGAGGACGGCGAGGATGCGGTGCATGGACGGGCCTCGACTGGCGGGGCGTTGACCCACCCTCCGGGCCGGGTCATCAGGGGCGCGGGCAGTATCGGAGGCGGGCATGGGACGCGCAAGCGGGGTGTCGCGACGCAGCGACGTCGATCCCTTCATCGTGATGGACGTGATGGAGCGCGCGCGCGCCGCCGAGGCCGCGGGCCGTTCGATCATCCATATGGAGGTCGGCCAACCGGGCACGCCCGCGCCGCAGGCCGCGCGCGACGGGCTGACCCGCGCCATGGCCGAGGGGCCGCTGGGCTACACCGTGGCTCTGGGCCTGCCGGAGCTGCGCGCCCGGATCGCGCGGCTCTACGCGGAGTGGTACGGCGTGGACCTGAACCCCGAGCGCGTCGTCGTCACCGCCGGGTCGTCGGCCGCGTTCCTTCTGGCCTTCACGGCGCTCTTCGATGCGGGCGACCGCGTGGGGCTTGGGCTGCCGGGCTATCCGTCCTACCGCCAGATCCTCAAGGCGCTGTCGCTCGAGGCCGTCGGGTTCGAGACCACGCCCGAGAACCGCTTCCAGCCCGTCGCGGGCGACTTGCCGCCGGACCTCGCGGGTCTCATCGTCGCCTCGCCGTCGAACCCGACGGGCACGATGCTGGACCGGGATGCGATGGCCGACCTGATCGGCGCCTGCCACGCGCGCGGATGCGCATTCGTCAGCGACGAGATCTACCACGGCGTGCAATACGGCGCGCGAGCCGTCAGTGCGCTCGAAATTTCGGACGACGTCTACGTCATCAATTCCTTCAGCAAGTATTTCAGCATGACGGGCTGGCGGATCGGCTGGATGGTCGTCCCCGAGGCGCATATCCGCACGCTCGAGCGGCTGGCCCAAAACATGTTCATCTGCGCCCCGCATGCCAGCCAGATCGCAGCCCTTCACGCCATGGATGCCGAGGACGAGCTGCGTGCCAATCTGGACGTCTACGCCGCCAATCGCCGCCTGATGCTCGACCGGCTGCCAGGTGCGGGGTTCGATCGGATCGCGCCGCCGGACGGGGCGTTCTACGTCTATGCCGACATCTCAGGGCTGACCGATGACAGCCTCGCCTTCGCGGGGGAGGTGCTGGACGGCGCGGGCGTGGCAGTGACGCCGGGGCTGGATTTCGATCCGGGCCGGGGCGGGGGGACGTTGCGGTTCAGCTATGCGCGGGCGACGGCCGATATCGCCGAGGGGCTCGACCGCCTGACCGATTGGATGGGGCGGCGGTGATCCGGCTGGCGCTCCTCCTGCTGGCGCTCGCCTGGCCGGTCGCGGCGCAGGAATTCACCGCGCGCGCCACCGTGACCGGCGCCGAGGTTGAGACCGGTCGAAGCGGCGCGGAGCTGTCCTTCGACATCAGCCAGCCGGTGCCGTGGCGCGTCTTCGTCCGCGCCGACCCGTGGCGCCTGATCCTCGACACATCCGAGGTTGACTGGAGCACGTTCGACCTGCCGGGCGAGCCCCTGACGGGCCGCGTCGCGCCGGGATGGTCGCGCCTCGTGCTGCCGCTGGAGGAACCCGCCTCGATCGCGCGGGCCTGGATGGACACGGGCGAGAGCGGCGCGCGCATCCGCATCGTGACCGAAGCGGGCGAAGGCGCCGTCGGGCCCCTCGTGTCGCAGGGCTGGGACGCGGTGCCGGACGCGGTCGGCATGACCGCCCGCCCGCGCCAGACGGGGGATCGGCCGCTGGTCGTGGCGCTCGACCCCGGCCATGGCGGCGTCGATCCGGGGGCCGAACGCGCGGGCACGAACGAAGCCGCGCTGATGCTGTCCTTCGCGCGCGAATTGGCGGGCGTCCTCCGGCGCGAGGGGCACGAGGTCGTGCTGACGCGCGAGACGGACGAGTTTCTCGGGCTCAGGGGGCGGGCCGCCGTGGCGCGGGCCGCGGGTGCGGACCTGATGATCTCGCTTCACGCGGATGCGCTGGACGGGGGCGGGGCCGCCGGGGCGACCGTCTACACGCTCGATCCCGGCGAACGCGATGGGATCACCGAAGAACTGGCCGCGCGGCAGGGATACGGCGAGCTGCTGCTCGGGGTCGAGATCGAGGCGCGCGAGGACGAGATCGCCGAGATCCTCATCGACCTCGCCCGCGCCGAAACGGCGCCGCGCGCGGATGCGTTGGCCGACGCGCTGATCGCGGGGATCGGTGATGCGGGCCTGAAGCTGCACAAGCGACCGCGGCTGGGCGCGGAATTCACCGTCCTGAAGGCGCCCGACATCCCGTCCGTCCTTCTGGAGTTGGGGTTCATGTCAGACGCTGACGATCTCGAGAACCTGCTCTCCGCCGATTGGCGGTCACGGATGGCGACGGCGATCGCGCGCGGCCTCGAGGCCTGGGCGGTCGAGGATGCCGCCGAGGCGCTGCGCCTGCGCCGCTAGCCCGCCTCGGGTTCAAATTCCAACGCCACGCCGTTGATGCAGTAGCGCAGGCCGGTCGGCTGCGGCCCGTCGGGGAAGACATGGCCCAGATGCCCGTCGCAGCGGGCGCAATGGACCTCGGTGCGTTTCATGAACCACGAATTGTCGACGCTCTCGTCGACGCGTGTTCCGTCGACGCCGTCGACCGGCTGGTAGAAGCTGGGCCAGCCCGTCCCGCTGTCGAACTTCGCGCCCTGATCGAAGAGCGGCGCGCCGCACCCCTTGCACATGTAGGTGCCTGGCGCCTTGGGGAAGTCTTCGTGGGTGCCCGCGCGCTCGGTGCCGTGCTTGCGCAGGACCTTGTAGGCCTCGGGGCCGAGCTGGGCCTTCCACTCGTCATCGGACTTGACGATCTTCTCCATCGGGCGTTCCTCTCGCAGCGGGTCTTGGCGTCATGCAGATAGGCCGGGCGGCCGGGTCCGCCAAGGGCGAGGTGCGGGATGGATCGGCAGGCGGGACGCTGGCGCGTGCGGCTCGGGGAGGATGCGGAGGCGGCGCTGACGCTCCGCTCGGTGGCATTCCGGGCCGGTGGTTGCGATCGCGACCGCTTCGACGACGCGGCCCGGCACCTGACCATCGCGGGGCCCGACGGCGTCGCCGCCTGCGCCCGCTTGACGGTGCAGAGCGATGCGACCGAGGGCTACAGCGCGCAATTCTACGATCTGGGCGCGTTCGCCGCGGCCTTCCCCCGCGCGCTGGAGGTGGGACGCGTGGCCCTGGCCGCGACGGTGACAGACCCGGACGTGCCTCGGCTCCTCCTCGCGGCGATGGCGCAGGTCGTGATCGCCGAGCGGATCGGGGCACTCTATGGCTGCTCGTCCTTTCCGCCGGATGGCGCGGGCATGGCGCGGCTCCGCGGTCGGAAGGCCCCGGCCGCGTGGCGACCGCGCCCGACCGCGCTCGAGACCGTGGCGCTTCCCGACCGGCCCGGGCCCGTGCCGCCGCTCCTCAGGGGCTGGCTGGCACTCGGGGCCGGGGTGTCGGATCGGGCCGTGATCGACCGCGATCTCGATACGCTGCACGTCTTCACCGCGCTGCCCGTCGCGTCGATTCCGCCCGCGCGGGCCGCGGCGCTGACCGGCCTTCTCGACGCGGCCTGATCGGGCATCCGATTGACGCCACGCCGGGGCGGGGCTAGCTCCGCCGCAATGGCGCGCGCACCCCTCCTGCAACTGACCGACATCTCGCTGACCTTCGGCGGCGCCCCGGTGTTTTCCGAGCTGGGCCTCGTTGTCCAGCCGGGCGACCGCGTGGCGCTGGTGGGGCGGAACGGGTCGGGGAAATCGACGCTGATGAAGGTGATGGCCGGGTTGGTCGAGGCCGATACCGGTGCCCGCACGCTCAGCCCCGGCACATCGGTCGGCTACATGGAGCAGGACCCGGACCTGTCGGGCTTCACGACCTTGGGCGATTATGCCGTGTCGGGCCTCGATCCGTCCGAGGCCTGGCGCGTCGAGGCCGCCGCCGAGGGCCTGAAGCTGCGGCTCGATGCCAGCCCGGATGCGGCGTCGGGCGGCGAGCGGCGGCGCGCAGCGCTGGCGAAGCTTCTGGGCGAGGCGCCCGAACTGATGCTCCTCGACGAGCCGACGAACCATCTCGACATCGAGGCCATCGCATGGCTGGAGGCCGAGCTTCTGGCGACCCGCGCGGCCTATGTCCTGATCTCTCACGACCGCGCCTTCCTGCGTGCGTTGACCCGCGCCACGCTCTGGATCGATCGCGGGGCCGTTCGGCGGCAGGAGAAGGGCTTCGACGCCTTCGAGGCCTGGCGGGATACCGTCTGGGCGGAGGAAGACCAGAAGCGGCACAAGCTCGATCGCAAGATCAAGGCGGAGGCGCGCTGGGCTGTCGAAGGAATCTCGGCCCGCCGCAAGCGCAACCAGGGCCGCGTTCGCGCGCTGGCCGATCTCAGGGCTGAGCGCTCCGCGCAAGTGCGCCGCGCCGGGACCGCCGCGCTGGACCTCGATTCGGGACAGGCGAGCGGCAAGCGGGTGATCGAGGCGACGGGCCTGACCAAGGCCTACGGGGACACGCCGATCGTGCGGGATCTCGACCTGCGCGTGCTGCGCGGTGACCGCATTGCCTTTGTCGGGCCGAACGGCGTCGGCAAGACGACCCTTCTGAAGATCCTTTTGGGCGAGGTCGCGCCCGATTCGGGCACCGTCAAGCACGGCACCAATCTCGAGATCGCCGTCTTCGACCAGGCGCGCGCCAAGCTCGACCCGAAGGCCACGCTCTGGGATTCGCTGACGCTCGATCCGCTGCTCGGCGTCTCGGGCGCGTCCGACCAGGTGATGGTGCGCGGCACGCCGCGGCACGTCGCGGGCTACCTCAAGGATTTCCTCTTCGACGACCGGCAGTTGAAGGCCCCCGTCCGCTCGCTCTCGGGGGGCGAGAAGGCCCGGCTTCTGCTGGCGCGGATCATGGCGCTGCCGAGCAACCTTCTCGTGCTGGACGAACCGACGAACGATCTCGACGTCGAGACGCTGGATCTCCTGCAGGACGTGTTGGGCGATTATGACGGGACCATCCTCTTGGTCAGTCACGACCGCGACTTCCTCGACCGGATCGCCACCCAGACCGTTGCGATGGAAGGCGGTGGCGCGGTGCAGGTCTATCCCGGCGGCTGGAGCGACTATATCGACCAGCGCGGCGCGCGGGCGACCGTGTTCGCGGGTGAAACGAAAAGCAGATCAAGGGGTTCGGACACGGGCCTCACCTACGCACCGGCGCGTCCGGCGCCCGCCGGGCTCAGCTACACCGAACGGCACCGGCTCGACGCGCTTCCCGGCGAGATCGCGCGGCTCGAGGCCGAGATCGCCAAGCTCGAGACGTTCCTCTCGGACCCGACGCTTTTTACCACCGCACCCGCCAAGTTCGCGAAGGCGACGGACGGTCTCGTGGAGCGGCAGGCGAAGCTCGCGGCCGCCGAGGCGGAGTGGCTGTCACTCGAGGAACGTGCCGAGGAGGCGTAGCGCCGCGCCTCAGGAACAGATGCCGTCGAGATCTTCGGCCCAGGGCACTGTGACCCGGCGGGGGAAGGTCGCGGGATCGGCCACCGGCATCACGTCGCGCAGGAGCGCGTGAAGCCGCGCGGTGCGCCCGCCGGCGGGATCGAGCGTCGCGCAGCACAGATACTCCTCCACGAGGCTGGCCTGCTGCTCGTAGCCATGGGCGAGGAATCCCCGCGTCGGATCGGGATCGAGGAGGTAGGGATCGTCGATCGTCACTTGCTCGGTGAACGCCTTGATCGGGTGGTAGCCCGTCCGCGCGCGGTTCTGCCATTGCCAGACATGGGTCATCTCGTGGGCAAGGAACATCGCCAGCGACAGGTCCAGCGGTGCGCCTGCGAAGTCGCTCCGGGCCAGGTCGGGTCGGAGCAGCAGCGTCTCGAAGAGGACGAGGCCGCCGGTCCGCGCGGTGATGCGGGCGCGGGCCGGGGGCGGGCCGATCCGCTCGCGGCAGGTGGTGCGGGGCCGCGCGTCGTAGGTGATCGGGAACGCGCCGAGACCGGGCGCCCGCACGATCCGCACCGCACCGGTATCGAGCGTCGCGCCGTGGAGCGGTTGCAGGAGCGCCACTTCGGCCGGCGTCAGGCCGCGCCCGCAGGCGGCCAGGAGGAGCGTCAGGAGAAGCGCGCGCAGCATGGTGCGAGAGTGCCACGACCGGGGCCGGGGATACCAGTGCGACTGGCCCGACGCGCGATCACGGGCTAGCGAAGGGCACGCCTCCGGAGCAACCCATGCGCCTGTTCTACAACGCCACCTCGACCAATTTCGGCGATCACATCAATTCGTGGCTCTGGCCGCGGCTGATCCCCGAATTGCTCGCGCGCGAGGATGATGAGGTGCTGGTGGGCGTGGGCTCGCTACTTAAGTCCGATCTCGACCGGGTGCCGGGCGAAAAACACATCTTCGGCACGGGCTCCGGCTACGGCCCGCCGCCGCCGCCCGAGACGGCGCGCGGCTGGAATGTCCACTGCGTGCGCGGGCCCCTGACGGCGCGGCATTACGGGCTGGAGCCGCAGGCCGCGGTGACCGATGGCGCGTGGCTGATTGGGCAGCTGCCGGAATGGCAGGGCACGTTCGACACCGGCGGCGAGGTGCTGTTCATCCCGCACTGGACCTCGGCCGCCTATGGCAACTGGGCGCCGGTCTGCGCGATGGCGGGCCTCACTTACGTGGATCCGCTGGATGACGGCCCATCGATCCTGCGCCGTATCGCCGCCGCGCGCCTTGTCGTGACCGAGAGCCTGCACGGCGCGATCTTCGCCGACTACTTCCGCACGCCCTGGGCGCCGGTCGCCTCGGCGAACCGGGTGCTGCACTTTAAATGGGTCGACTGGTGCATGTCGATCGGCGTCCCTTACGAGACCCGCGCCCTGCCGCCGTCGGACCTCGTGGACGCCCTGATCCAGAGGGTTCGACCCAGCCGCGAAATGCCGTCTCCCGACCCGCGCGCCTACACCGCCGACGACTTCCCCTACGCCCCCGCCGCCGCCGTCAGCGACGCAGGCGCGGCGTATCGGTTGAAGACGCGCGCCAAGGGGGTGGCGCGGGGCGTCCGGGGCAGGGTGCTCGACGGGTTGCGCGCAAGGCGCGACGGGCTGGGGATGGGCGCGTGGAACCGGGGGTATCGCGAGGAGGTCGCCGGGTATCTCGGGACACTGGCGGGGTGCGACGGGATGTTGAGCGAGGACGCGGTGTGGGACCGGCTGGTAGGGGAGTTGGGGGAAAGATTGAAGGGGATGATTTAGCTACGAAGAAGCTGCCGTCGTTCGTAATGCGCCTTGTCGATCAGAAGAGTAGATATCCGAACGCCCACTGCATCGTACCAGTTAAGAGAAGAATGACCTCTGCAAGGGTCATTCTGACCCTTTTCGAACTCTCAGATCTTAGGGCAATCGAATACTGTTGAAAGCGATGAATCGTCTCTGATGTCTCCCGAAAGGCCTCGTTAATCTTCTCAAATTCATTTGCCAATCTATCGCGCGGCCCAGATATCCTTGGTATCGTCTGAAGGCTATTCGGATAGAATGCTTTCTGTACCGCGTGATTTGCGACAATGTCGATGCCGTATGCAAACTCCATCACTGTGGCAGTAAATGCTCGCAGGCCATCGATATTGGCCTGAAGCGAACTGGAATGCTTTCCCAAGAGATCTTGAACCTTAATCGTTTCGATCTCGCGCCAAAGAACGAATGCAATGATTGCCGTGCAAATCGGGTAGGCGCCGGCTGCTTGGAAAAGTGCGCCATCCCCCGCACGGAATGCAGAGAACGAGAACCCAAGCCAAAATCCGCTACCGATCCAGATACTCCACGACGGATGCGCCCATCGGGTCAAACATCCAACTCCCCCGCAAACCGCGCGTTCTCGCTGATGTACTGGAACCGCATCTCCGGTTTCTTCCCCATCAGGCGCTCCACGAGGTCGCCGGTCTCGCCCGGGGCATCTTCGTCCACGTTCACGCGGATGAGCTTGCGGGAGGCGGGGTCCATGGTGGTGTCCTTGAGGTCCTTGGCGTCCATCTCGCCCAGACCCTTGAAGCGCGAGACGTCGATCTTGCCCTTGCCGCCGAGGCCCTTCTCCAGCCAGGCGTCGCGTTCGGCCTCGTCGATGCAATAGACGCGCTTGGCCCCTTGGGTCAGGCGGAAGAGGGGCGGGCAGGCGAGGTAGAGATGGCCCGCGTCGATCATGGGCCGCATCTGGGTGAAGAAGAACGTCATCAGGAGCGCCGCGATATGCGCCCCGTCCACGTCGGCGTCGGTCATGATGACGACCTTGTCGTAGCGCAGGTCGTCGAGGACGAATTTCGTGCCGAGGCCGACGCCGAGCGCCTGCGTCAGATCGCTGATCTCGGTGTTCGACCCGAGCTTGGAGGAGGCCGCGCCCAGCACGTTCAGGATCTTGCCCCGGAGCGGCAGGAGGGCCTGGGTCTTGCGGTCGCGGGCCATCTTGGCGGAGCCGCCGGCCGAATCCCCCTCGACGATGAAGAGCTCGGTGCCGTCGCGCGTCGAGGCGGAGCAATCGACCAGCTTGCCGGGCAGGCGCAGCCGCTTGGTCGCGGATTTGCGTGCGGTTTCCTTCTCCTGCCGGCGCTTCAGCCGCTCCTCGGCGCGCAGCACGAGGAAGTCGAGGATCGCGCCCGCCGATTTCGTGTCGCCCGCCAGCCAGTTGTCGAAGCGGTCGCGCACGGCGCCCTCGGTCATCTTGGCGGCGGCCTCGGTGGAAAGGCGGTCCTTGGTCTGGCCCACGAAGGCCGGCTCGGCGATGAAGCACGACACCAGCGCGCAGCCGCCCGAGATCAGGTCCTCGCGCGTGATCTGCGCCGCCTTCTTGTTGTTCGCAAGCTCGCCATAGGCCTTGATCCCCTTGAGGATCGCGGCCCAGAAACCCACGACATGGGTGCCACCCTCGGGCGTGGGGACCGTGTTGCAGTAGGACTGGATGAAGCCGTCGCGCGCGGGCGTCCAGTTGATCGCCCATTCGACCTTGCCCGGCTCGCCGAACTTCTCCTGGAAGTCGACCGTGCCCGCGAAGGCCGCGTCCGCATACGTCGTGGCCCCGCCCAGCGTCTCGGAGAGGTAATCGGACAGGCCGCCGGGGAAGTGGAAGCTGGCCTCGGTCGGGGTCTCGCCGTCGTCGCTCTCGGAGGTCCAGCGGATCTCGACCCCCGAGAAGAGATAGGCTTTCGAGCGGATCGACTTGAAAAGGCGGGCGGGCTTGAGGCGGTGATGGCCGAAGATCTGCTCGTCGGCATGGAAGGTGACGGTGGTGCCGCGCCGGTTGGGGGCCGCGCCGATCTTCTCGACCGGACCGAGCGGCAGGCCGCGCGAGAAACGCTGTTCGTGGAGTTCGCGGTCGCGGGCCACCTGCACGACCATGCTGTCCGACAGCGCGTTGACCACCGACGCGCCGACGCCGTGCAGCCCGCCCGAGGTCTGGTAGGCCTTGCCCGAGAACTTGCCGCCCGCGTGCAGCGTGCAGAGGATGACCTCGAGCGCGGACTTGTCGGGAAACTTAGGATGGGGATCGACCGGAATGCCGCGCCCGTTGTCGCGCACCGTGACGGAATTGTCGGCGTGGAGCGTCACCTCGATGCGGTTGGCGTGGCCCGCGACGGCCTCGTCCATCGAGTTGTCGAGCACCTCGGCGACCATGTGGTGCAGCGCCCGCTCGTCGGTGCCGCCGATATACATGCCGGGCCGTTTGCGCACCGGCTCCAGCCCTTCGAGCACCTCGATGGACGAGGCGTCGTAGGTCTCGGTCGGGGCGGCGCCCTTGAGGAGGTCGTCGGGCATGTCGGCTGCTCTATCTTGTGTGATTGGGCCCAAGATAGGCGATATGGTGGGGTGGGGGAAGGGTGGAGCAGTGCCTTCTAGTTGCCCGTATGGAAGACCGGAACGGCGAGCGTCGGCAGGCCTCCTGCCTGTCCGAAAGGGACGTATTCCATGGCCTGCAGCGGAGCCGCCTCGGCGTCCGCTTCACAGCCACCGGGTGCGACTGTGGCCACCCATTTACCTTCCTCGACACCCAGGCGTACCGCCTCGGTCGGTAGACGGACGTCGACCGCGGTCGGCGCTCCATCGATTCCGAACATGGAGCGGGCCTCGGTGCCGAGCACAACGGCATAGCCCCTTAATGCTTCGGGCCCATCCGGGATCGTGCCGTCTATGTACCCGCCGACCAAGGTGCCTGTCATGCGATCCGTATCCGCAGCGTTGTGAAGAACGGTCGCCCAGCCGTCTACGAAACAGTCTTCGGCAACCGATCCGGCGGCGAAAGTTACGACGAGGTCTTGCACCTCGGTCCAGTTATAGAGAATTGCCTCTTCGGCCTGCGCGAAGGTGCCGACGGCAGCGGATGTTACGCAGCGCGATGACTGGAGATCCTCTTTATAGTGCGCGGCCGGCAAGTTGCGCACGCGGAGGGACGGCTCGCATTCTACAAAGTTGTAGACTCGGCCATCCGCCGTTTCGTCGCGGGCTACGAACCGACCGCGGACGTATGAAAGCTCGGCTGCGATGTAGACTTGGTAGATTGTGTCAGCATCTTTTGCTTTTGTGGGATCGACCATATCGGATCGGTTGGCCATACCTTGAGTCATCGCAATTCCAGGCGCGGCGCAAAGCGCAGCGATGAAGGTAAAGCCGTTCAGTTTCATTGGTCGAATCCCCTCACTCGTGTCAGCATGGCCGGACCCGTCACCGCTGAAATCCTGAGAACCTGCCGTGCTCCACCCGACGATGACCGTCCCATTAAGAAGACTGTCTGGCCGTCCGCGAAGATAAGGCGCCACGTTCCGGGCATCTCGAATAGCCGCTGAGCCATGCCGTCAATTGTATCGATTCCGGCATCCTTCGCTCCCCTGTAGTTTAGATCGTACAACGTGACGACCGGCATTCCTTCTGCCCCGCTCAAGAACGTTTCCGCTTTCGCCCGTCCTTCCCGGAGCCCGACTAGCGAGACCAAACAGATTAGTACCAGCAAGCCAAAGAAAACGACGGCGCTGCCCCAGCGGCGGAGCCGCGATCCCGGTGGATTTGCGGCCCGCAGAACAATTCCGCCGAAACCGTATGCAAGGATGAGTATGAGTAGGAACATCCCCCACGGAACCGCGCCCGACAGCGCCGGCGATCGCGCAATGTTCACCGCTTCCAGAAAGAAATCGCCTTGCGAGAGATCCACTTCGGAGAATGCGATTCCGAACGTAGAGAAATAGCCTGCGAAGAATGAGAAGCCGGTACTGTAAGGGGCCGCGACGAGTATCGCAAATAGGCCGGCGATGTCCGCCATACTCAACGCGTGGGCTGGCAATCCGGCGTGGGAGGCAACGGATCTCGGGAGTTCACTGCACATAACAAGCCTGAACCATACGAACTCTAGCGGATCATATAACGAGATATCGTGTCATAGCGCGGCCCAGCCGCGCAACCCCGGTGGCACAGATGATGGCGCTCATCTTGAGCGCGGACTGGATTGCCCGGCCTCGCCGTCCCTGACACCGAGGTCAGCGGGTGTTCGAGCCGCTGACCGTGACGTTGTCGACGCCGAAGAACTCGTCCTGGTAGCCCGAGTTCAGGGTCGTGCTGGCGCCGAGGGTGAGATCGCGGCCATCGTTGGCGGCGACGACCTGCACGCGGTAGGTGTAGTCCTGGCTGGAGCCACCGGTGCGGAACGTGCCCGAGCCCCGCGACGAGCGCGTCAGGGTCACGGTCGTGTCGTTCGCGCCCTCGATAACCTTCACGTCGGGCTCGCCCTCGCGCCAGGAATGGGTGCCGACGATCACCTCCTCGCCCGCGATCGAGATGGTGCCGGTCTCGTTGTCCCAGCTGTCCCCGAAGATCATGTCGAACTCGACCACCGCGTAGGCGTCGCTGTCGCGGACCTCGATGGGAAGCGTGGCCAGCGCGCCGCCGCGCGGGATGACGAGAATCTCACCGAAGCCCGCGATGTCCTGGATCTCCCCGGCGGTCCAGCCGCCCAGGTCTCCATCGGTGAAGTCGATCGTCTTGAGGACGCCCGAGAAGGCCGAGATGATGCTGACGCCGCGCAACGTCTCGTCGATATCGTTGCTGGTCGACTGCACCCCCGTGCTGATCACGCCTGCAACCGCGAGGCCGAGGCCGACGAGGCCTGCGGTCAGGACGGTCCAATCGACGGTAACGGCACCGGATTCGTCGGAAATGAAGTAGGGCATGAGACTATGGGTCCTCGGTAGCAGATGCCGATGACCTAGCCCGCCAATGCGGCGCATTTTGGCTAAGACTCGACCATTTTGGCATCCAGAATGGAAACGCTTGCAAAGATCGCGCCCGTTGCGCACGACCGGGGCATGGCACGCATCCTCCTGACCGGGGGGGCCGGGTATATCGGCTCCCATACCTATGTCGCGCTCTGCGAGGCGGGGCACGAGGTGACGATCCTCGATGATTTCTCCAACAGTGATCCGAGCGTGATCGACCGACTGACGCGGCTGACGGGGGGGGCGGTAGACCTCGTGCGCGGTTCGGTTCTGGACCGGGCGGCGCTGGATGGGGTCTTCGCGGGGCGCGGCATCGACGGCGTGGTGCATTTTGCGGCGCTGAAGGCGGTGGGCGAAAGCGTGGCGCGGCCCCTCGACTATTTCGAGACGAATATCGGCGGGCTGATGACGCTGATGCAGGCGATGAAGGCCGCGGGCGTCTGGCGGATCGTCTTCTCGTCGACGGCCACGGTTTACGGCGCGCCCGCGGTGTTTCCCATACCTGAGACGGCGCCGCTTTCGCACACGTCACCCTACGCCTTCACCAAGCTGACCTGCGAGCGCATCTTGGCGCAGGCCGAGGAGGCCGATCCCTGGGTCACCGGGGTTCTGCGCTATTTCAATCCGGTGGGCGCCCATGAGAGCGCGCTGATCGGCGAAGACCCGCGCGGCGTGCCCGACAACCTCATGCCCTACATGGCGAAGGTCGCGCTGGGCGAGCTGCCGGAGCTGCAGGTCTTCGGCGACGACTACGACACGCCCGACGGCACGGCCTGGCGGGATTACATCCACGTCATGGACCTCGCGCGGGCGCATGTGCAGTCGATGGGCGCGCTGATCGAGGGGCGGTCCCATATCCTCAATATCGGGACGGGCAGTCCGGTCTCCGTGCTGGAGATGCACGCTGCTTACGAGCGCGCCACTGGTCGCGCCCTGCCGCATCGCGTGGTCGGGCGGCGCGCGGGCGACGTGCCGAAGCTTTATGCCGATCCGACGCGGGCGCGCGACGAGCTGGGCTTCGAGGCGCGCTACGGTCTCGACGAGATGTGCGCCTCGAGCTGGGCCTGGGTGCAGGCACAGGCCAAGGGCTGGCGCTTCAATTCCTGATGCCTCGGAGCGGGGGTGCCAGGGGATCAGGATCTTCGCTGAAGATCCTGTCCAAAATCCTTGAAAGGATTTTACCCGCCCGACCGGGCGCGCGCCGCAGCGAGCGCGGGCGCGATCGTCTGGGTGATGACGTCGGACGTGACCGGCCCCGCGAAGCGGAGCATCACCGTGCCGTCGCCCGCGATCACGAAGGTTTCCGGCACGCCGTAGAGCCCCCAGTCGATGCCCGTGCGCGCCGTGCCGTCGACCCCGATCGCCGCGTAGGGATCACCCAACTCTTCGAGAAAGGCGAGCGCGTCCGCCGGCTGGTCCTTGTAGTTGATCCCGTAGACCGGAACCTCCTCGGCCAGCGCCTCGAGATGCGGGTGCTCGACGCGGCAGGGGACGCACCAGCTGGCCCAGAAATTGACGATCTTCACCGCGCCATCGCTCAGGATCGCGTCGGTCAGAGCGGCCTTCCCCGGCAACTCGGTCAGCGTCATGGCGGGGGCGGGCGCCCCGATCAGGGCCGACGGCAACGCATCCGGGTCGTCGCGGAACAGGCCCGAAAGAAAGAACCCCGCCAGCGCCGCGAAGATCGCGATCGGGACAAGGGCGATCCATCTCATTCGCCCCGCTCCTTCAGCGCCCGCTTGACGGCGCGGGATCGGGCGATGGACTGGATCACGAGGCCGAGGATCAGCGCGATCGAGAGGCCGTAAGCCAAGAGGATGTCGAAGGCGTATTTGCCCAACCACTCGGTCATGCCATCCGCTCCCGCGTGGCGAGGGCGTGAAGGCGGCGGCGGCGGATTTCGGTCCGCGTTCGCAGGAGCACCAGCGCCACGAAGAGCGCGACGAAGCCCGCCAGCGTCACCACCAGCGGCAACCAGAAGACGTCGGCCACATTCTCCTCGGCGTCGAGCGAGAGGGATGCGCCCTGATGCAGGCCCTGGTTCCAGAACTGCGCGGCGTAGCGCGACAGCACCGCGAAGACCGAGCCCACGAGGCAGAGGATCGCGGTCAGATCCGCGGCCTGGTCCTGGTCCTCGATCGCCGACCAGAGGGCGATGTAGCCGATGTAGAACAGCCCGAGGATCAGGAACGAGGTCAGGCGCGGATCCCATTCCCAATAGGTGCCCCACATGGGCTTGCCCCAGATGGCACCCGTCAGCAGGGCGACGACCGTCATGATGAGGCCGATGGGCGCCGCCGCGCGTGCGGCCAGCGCCGAGACGTGGTGGCGGCGGATCAGCCAGATCAGCGAGGTCACCAGCATCATGAACCACGCGTTGATCGCGAGAAACGCAGAGGGCACGTGGATGTAGATGATCTTGACCGAGTGCCCCATGCGGAAATCTTCCGGGGTGAAGAAGAACCCCCAGATCAGACCCGTCCCCGACAGCGCGATGGCAAGCGCCCAGGCCCAGGGCTGGACGGTCGCGGTCCAGGCCATGAAGCGGCGGGGGTTGGCGTATTCCCAGATCGACATGGCGCGGAACCTAGGGGCGCGGGCGGGCGGTCACAAGCGGCGTTCTGCGATGGAGCCGCGGATCAGCCGCGCTCTCGCCCGATCGTGATCCGGCGGGTCACGACCGGTCCGTCAGAAGGCGCAGGCCGGCGACGGCAAAGAAGGTGCCCAGCGTCGCCTGGATCACCCGACGCGCCCGGCCATAGGCGGCGACCATCAGGGGCGTCGAGAAGGCCACCGCATAGAGGAGGTGGACCACGATCGAGAGGGCAAAGGTGCCCAGAACGATCACGGCCCCGACCCAGAGCGGCGCACCGGGGGCGAGGCCCAGCGAGATGATCGCGATCCAGGCCAGCGCCGCCTTCGGGTTTGTCATCTGGATGATGTAGCCGCGCCGCGCGTAGCCCCAGAGCGTCCGCCGCCCGCCGGCGAGGGCCTTGGCGTCGACATCCTGATGCGCGGCCGCGGCGCGAAACGCCTTGTAGGCGAGCCAGAGCAGATAGAGTCCGCCGACGATCTTGATGGCCAGAAGGGCGGAGGCATAGGTCGCCAGCACCGCCGAGAGCCCGAGCGCGGTCAGCATCGCCCAGGTGAAGGAGCCGGTCGCCACGCCCAAGGCCAGCGCCATGCCCGACGGACGGCCCACCGCCATCGACGTGCCGATTACCGCGAGCACGTTCGGTCCGGGACTGGAGATCGCAAGGAAGAAGGCCGCGTAGGCCATCAGTATACCGGGCAGGTAAAGCGCGAGTTCGGACATCGGAGCCTCCGGGGCGGGACAAAGATGTTGCCACTATGTTCCATTTGCGCCAATCCGGCAAGGATCGCGTCGCGGCCGTCAGCGCAGGTTGACGCGCAGGGCGGCCGCTGTGGCGAAGGGCAGGAGGGCCATGCAGCCCAGCGTGATGCCCGCCAGCAGAGCCAGCGGCGTGGCGAGCGGCAAGCCCTCGACACCGCGTCGGGTGACTTCGGCCCCGAAGACCAGGGTCGGGATGTAGAGCGGCAGGACCAAGAGCGACAGGAGAAGCGAGCCGCGCTTGAGACCGACGGTCAGCGCGGCGGCGAAGGTGCCCAGCCACGACAATGCGGGCGTCCCGATCAGAAGCGAGAGGGACAGCCAGGCCAACCCCTCGGGTGGCAGGAACAGAAGGAGCGACAGGACCGGCGCCGCGACCGTGATGGGCAGGCCCGTGGTGAGCCAGTGCGCGGCGGATTTGACGGACGCGACACCTTCGAGGGGCAGGGGCGCGGTCGCGAGGAGGTCGAGCGAGCCGTCCTCGGCATCGAGCGCGAAGAGCCGGTCGAGCGACAGAAGACACGCGAGGAGTGCGCCGAGCCAGAGGATGCCGGGCGCGATCGGGGCGAGACGCTCCGACTGTGGCCCGACGGCGAGCGGCACGAGCGTGGCGAGGATCAGGAAGAACCCAAGCCCGAGGCCGAAGCCGCCGCCCGCCCTGAGCGACAGGCGCAGGTCGCGAAGGAGCAGCGCTAGCATCGGCGGGAACGCACGGGGTGGGCCCACGCGGGGGCGGGGCAGGGCGGCAGCATCGACGTCACTCCACCGCCTCCGCGAAGGGATCGGCGCCGACGGACCCGTCGCGCCCGTCGGCCGCGAACGACCTAAGGTCGAGATCGGCCGCGTCGCCCAGCCCGAGGTCGATATGGGTGGCGACGATGGCGCTCCCGCCCCCGGCCAGATGCGCGCGGACCGCCGCCCCGAAGAGCGCGACATTCGCCGCGTCGAGCGAGACGGTCGGCTCGTCCAGAAGCCAGATCGGACGACCCGTCAGGATCATCCGGGCAAGCCCCGCCCGCCGCTTCTGCCCGGCCGAGAGATCGGCCACCTTGCGGTCCCGGAGCGTGTCGAGGTCGAACGCCGCCACCGCCCGCGCGATTCCGTCGCGCCCGGTGCCGAAGATCGCCGCCCAGAGTGCCAGGTTCTCGGCCACGCTGAGCTGCGCCTTCAACCCGTCGGCATGGGCGCCGTAGGCAAGGTGGTCGGCATCCGCCGAGATCGTCCCCGCGACCGGTGGGGTCAGACCCGCGAGCGTGCGCAGGAGCGTCGTCTTCCCCGAGCCGTTCGGCCCCCGCAGGATCAGGGCGCGGCCCGCGGGCAGCGCGAAGGTCACGTCGCGCAGCACGATCGCCGCGCCCCGGCGGCAGGTCAGGTGTTCGACGCGCAAGTCCATCGCGCCCGTGATGGCCCATCGCGGCGAGCGAGGGAAGGCCCGGCGCGGGGCGATTTCTCGCATTGTATGCGACGGTATGCCGTTTTCGCTTGATGTGGGCGTCCGCATCGGGCATTGCACGGCCAAGCCCCAACACCCCCAAACCGGAGATGCCAGGATGACCGTCCAAGTCGGAACCGATACCGCCAAGACCCGCCGCGAGCTGACCGTCGGCGACCAGACCGTCAGCTACTATTCCATCGCCGCCGCGACCGAGGCGGGGCTGGGGGATTTCTCGAAGCTGCCCGCCGCGCTGAAGGTCGTGCTGGAGAACATGCTCCGCTTCGAGGATGGCGGGCGCACGGTCTCGGTGGACGACGTTAAGGCCTTCGCTGAGTGGGCGTCGAATGGCGGCCGCAACCCGCGCGAGATCGCGTATCGACCCGCGCGCGTGCTGATGCAGGACTTTACCGGCGTGCCCGCCGTGGTCGACCTGGCCGCGATGCGCGACGGCATCAAGGCGCTGGGTGGCGACGCGCAGAAGATCAACCCGCTCAACCCCGTCGACCTTGTGATTGACCACTCGGTCATGATCGATGAGTTCGGCAATCCGCGCGCGTTCCAGCACAACGTGGAGCGCGAATACGAGCGCAACATGGAGCGCTACCAGTTCCTCAAGTGGGGCCAGACCGCGTTCAACAACTTCCGCGTCGTCCCGCCGGGCACCGGCATCTGTCACCAGGTGAACCTCGAATACCTCGCGCAGACCGTCTGGACCGACGAGGACCAGACCGGCGCGACGGTCGCCTACCCCGACACGCTCGTCGGTACCGACAGCCACACGACGATGGTGAACGGTGCGTCCGTCCTCGGGTGGGGTGTCGGCGGCATCGAGGCCGAGGCCGCGATGCTGGGCCAGCCGATCTCGATGCTGATCCCCGAGGTTGTGGGCTTCGAACTGACCGGTGAGATGACCGAAGGGACGACGGGCACCGACCTCGTCCTCAAGGTCGTCGAGATGCTGCGCGAGAAGGGTGTCGTCGGCAAGTTCGTCGAGTTCTACGGCAAGGGGCTCGACACCCTGCCGCTGGCCGATCGCGCGACCATCGCCAACATGGCGCCTGAATACGGCGCGACCTGCGGCTTCTTCCCCATCGACGGCGAGACGCTGCGCTATCTCGAGAATACGGGCCGCGCCAAGGACCGCATCGCGCTGGTCGAGGCCTATGCCAAGGAGAACGGCTTCTGGCGGGATGCGGATTATGCGCCCGTCTACACCGACACGCTTTCGCTCGACATGGGCACGATCGTGCCGGCGATCTCGGGCCCGAAGCGGCCGCAGGACTTCATCGCGCTGACCGATGCCGCCAAGGCATTCGGCCAGTACGTCAAGGGCGTCCGGTCGGGCAAGGACGCATCCCCGCGGGCCGAGGTCCGCTGGGAGGGCGAGGGCGGCGCGCCCGAGCCGGTCGATATTCCCGGCGACGAGGGCCACCACGCGCGCGGCTACGTCCATGGCGGCGAGGCGGATCGCGCCGACCTGCATGACGGCTCCATCGTCATCGCGTCGATCACGTCCTGCACCAACACGTCGAACCCCTATGTCATGATCGGGGCGGGCCTCGTGGCGCGGAAGGCGCGCGCGCTGGGCCTGAACCGCAAGCCCTGGGTGAAGACGTCGCTTGCCCCCGGCAGCCAGGTGGTGTCGCATTACCTCGAGGCGGCCGGATTGCAAGAGGATCTGGACGCCATCGGCTTCAACCTCGTGGGTTACGGTTGCACGACCTGCATCGGCAACTCGGGCCCGCTCGCGCCCGAGATCTCCAAGACGATCAACGATCACGACCTGATCGCCACCTCGGTCCTCTCGGGGAACCGCAACTTTGAGGGTCGCATCTCGCCCGACGTGCGCGCCAATTATCTCGCGTCGCCGCCGCTGGTGGTGGCCTATGCGCTGGTCGGCGACATGAATGTCGATATCGCGACCCAGCCCCTGGGCCAGGACCGCGACGGCAACGACATCTACCTCAAGGACATCTGGCCGTCGCAGCAGGAGGTCGCCGAACTGGTCGAGGCCACCGTCACCCGCGCCGCGTTCCAGGAGAAATATGCCGACGTCTTCAAGGGCGACGAGAAGTGGCAGGCGGTCGAGGTCCCCCAGCAGGAGACCTATGACTGGCCGCCGACCAGCACCTACGTCCAGAATCCGCCCTACTTCCAGAACATGGACCCCAACCCCGGTGCCATCGAGGATGTTGTCGGCGCGCGCGTGCTGGCCGTGCTCGGCGACATGATCACGACTGACCACATCTCGCCCGCCGGATCGTTCAAGGAAAGCTCACCCGCGGGCCAGTATCTCAAGGACCGTCAGGTCCCGGTGCGGGAGTTCAACTCCTACGGCTCGCGGCGCGGCAATCACGAGGTGATGATGCGCGGCACCTTCGCCAACATCCGCATCCGCAACGAGATGCTGGACGGGGTCGAGGGCGGCTACACCAAGGGCCCGGACGGCCAGCAGACCTCGATCTACGACGCCGCCATGGCGTGGCAGGCGCAGGGCGTGCCGCTGGTGGTCTTCGGCGGCGAGCAATATGGCGCCGGCTCCAGCCGCGACTGGGCGGCCAAGGGCACGGCGCTGCTGGGCGTGAAGGCGGTCATCGCTGAGAGCTTCGAGCGCATCCACCGCTCGAACCTCGTGGGCATGGGCGTGATCCCGTTCGAGTTCACCGGCGGTGACAGCCGCGACAGCCTGGGGCTGACCGGCGAGGAGGAGGTGACGATCCTCGGCCTCGCGGACGTCAAGCCGCTGCAGGAGGTCGAGGCCACGATCAAGATGGCAGACGGCACCGAGAAGACGGTGACGCTCAAGTGCCGGATCGATACCGAGGTCGAGATCGATTACATCAAGAATGGCGGCGTGCTACACTACGTGCTCCGCAATCTCGCGCAGGCGCCCGTCGCCGCCGAGTGACGCGCACTCCGTCGACAAGCTAGCAGGCGGGCCCTTCGGGGCCCGTCACGCGTTTCGGGGACGCCGTCACCAAGCGGTGATTTGTAAGCGAGGCGTGGTGTCGCTAGATCGGACGGGAACGATCCCGGACCCTGACATCATGCGCCTTGCTCCCCTTGCCTTCGCCGCCCTTGCCGCGCTGCCCGCCGCGGCCGACCCGGTGGTGATCGAGCTCTATACCTCGCAGGGCTGCTCCTCCTGCCCACCGGCCGACGAGATGCTGGGCCAACTGGCCGAGAACGACGAGGTCATCGCGCTGTCGTTCCATGTCGACTACTGGGACTGGATCGGCTGGAAGGACACCTTCGCCGATCCCGCCCACACCGCGCGCCAGCGGGCCTATGCCGCGGCAGAGGGCGCGAACACGGTCTATACGCCGCAATTCATCGTCGGCGGCACCGACGGCATCGCGGGGGCCGACGGCATGACGCTTGCGGGCACGATCCGCGCGCATGAGGGGTCGACGGGCGACGTGTTGCGGATGGCCTCGACCGGCGAGGGCCGCAAGGTGATGGCCGCGGAGACGGCGCTGACCGGGCCCGCGCGTCTCGTCCTGCTGACCGTCCTTCCCGAAGCCGAGGTCCGCATCCTCCACGGCGAGAACGCGGGCAAGGACGTGACCTATCACAGCATCGTCCGCGCCATCGACGACCTCGGGACATGGGATGGCGCCGAGACCTCGGTCCCCATTCCCGACGCGCCCGACGGCATGCGCCAGGTCGTCGTCGCGCAGGCGCTGGACGGCGCGTATCCGGGGGCCATCATCGGCGCGGTCCGCGCCGACTGACCCCGCTGGACGCTCGGAGGCGGACGCGGCACCGTCCGGCGATGATCCGGGCGATTCTCTTCGACAAGGACGGCACCTTCACCGACTTCCGCGCGACGTGGGAGGGTTGGGTGCCGGACGCGGTGCGTCGCCTGGCCCGCGACACCGATGTGTCCCCCGCGGCCGTGGCTGACATCTTCGGCGTCGATCTCTCGGCGGACCGAATCCTGCCCCAGGGCCGCTTTGTCACCGCCTCTCATGACCAGACTGTCGCGCTGCTGGAGCCGCTGACGGGATGGTCCGCCCATCGGCTGGCTGACTGGTGGGACGCCGAGGTGGAGACCGTGCAGCAGGTGACGGTGACTGACCTGCCGCCCTATCTGGGAGCGCTGCGGCGCAGGGGCCTGACATTGGGAGTCGTCACCAATGCCCACCGCGCCGAGGCGCTGCATCACCTGACAGATATGGGTGCGATGCCGCATCTCGCCCGCATCGTCGCCGCCGATGACGGCTTCGGGCCGAAGCCCGCGCCCGACGGGGCCCGCGACTTCGCGCGCGCGCTGGGGCTCGACGCCGCCGAGGTGGCGCTGGTGGGCGATGGCCTGACGGACATGCACGCGGCGCGCGGGGCGGGGATGATCGGGGTCGGCGTGACGACCGGCACGCTGGATGCCGCGATGCTGGCGCCCCATGCGGATCACGTCCTGCCGGACATCACGGCGCTGCCGGGATGGCTCGACGGGCGGACCTGATCGCCGAAAGCGACATTCCCGGTCGCAACGCGCCATCCCATAACTAGGTCCGCCGCCCATCCTGATCGCGACGGACGAAAGGACTGGGCATGGACGACCAGATCGCAGAAGCCCCGAAGCGCAAACGTTCCGGTGGACGGCGCGGCCATCAGGACCGCGCGGGCACCGCGATCATCGAACAGATGCCCTTTCGCCAACCGCGCAATCCCGACCGCCCGACCGAGCCGCTGGACGAGGACGGCATCGCCGCGATCCATGCGGGCGTGCTTCGCATCCTCTCGGAGATCGGGATCGAGTTCCTCAATCCCGAGGCGGTCGCCCACCTGAAGCGGGCGGGCTGCAAGGTCGAGGGCACGAACGTCAGGATGGACGCGGATTTCGTGACCGAGATGGTCGCCCGCGCCCCGTCGGAATTCACGATCACGCCGCGCAATCCCGACCGCATGTTGCGCATCGGCGGCAACTGGATGGCGTTCGGCAATGTCTCGAGCCCGCCGAACTACTGGGATCTGACGACCGGCAAGGTGTCGGGCACGATGGACCGCTATGTCGAGCTCATCAAGCTGACGCAGTATTTCAACTGCATCCATTTCGCCGGCGGCTACCCGGTCGAGGCGATCGACGTTCATGCGAGCGTGCGCCATCTCGACTGCCTCTATGAAAAGCTCGTGCTGACCGACAAGGTCGTCCACGCCTATTCGCTGGGCCGCGAGCGGGTCGAGGACGTGATGGAGATGACCAGGATCGCGGGCGGTCTCACCCACGAGGAGTTCGAGGCGACCCCGCGGATGTACACCAACATCAACTCGGTCAGCCCGCTGAAGCACGATTTTCCGATGCTCGAAGGCGCGATGATGCACGCGATGCGCGGCCAACCGGTCATCGTCACACCCTTCACGTTGGCCGGTGCGATGGCCCCGGTGACCATGTCGGGTGCGGTTGCGCTCAGTCTCGCCGAGGGGCTCGCCGCCATCGCGCTCCTCCAGTTCATCGCCCCCGGCGCGCCCGTCGCGATCGGCACGTTTACCTCGAATGTCGACATGAAGAGCGGGGCGCCCGCCTTCGGCACGCCCGAATACATCCGCGCCACCCAGATGACGGGCCAGATGGCGCGGTTCTACGATCTTCCGATGCGGGCGTCAGGCTCCTGCGCGGCCAACGTGCCCGACGGTCAGGCCATGTGGGAGACGACCGCCGCGCTCTGGTCCGCGGTCCAGTCGGGGACGAACATCATCTACCACGCCGCGGGCTGGCTTGAGGGCGGCCTGATCGCCAGCCCCGAGAAATTCGTCATGGATTGCGAGGTTCTCCAGCAGATCCAGCGGTACTTCGACCCGGCCATCACCGCGACCACGCCCGAGGATATCGGTGTCGATGCGATCCGCGAGGTCGGGCCGGACGGGCATTTCTTCGGCTGCCAGCACACCCAGGACCGCTACCAGACGGCCTTCTACCAGCCGTTTCTGTCGGACTGGCGCAACTACGAGGCATGGGACGCCGCGGGGGCGGTCTGGACGCCGCAACGCGCTTACGACCTGTCGCGCCGCATCATTGACGAGTTCGAGGCCCCGGCCATGGACGCGGCCATCCGCGAGGAATTGCAGGACTTCGTTGCCCGCCGGAAGGCCGAGGGCGGCGCACCGACGGATTTCTGATCGCCCGTTGAACCCGTCTTAACGGATGGCGTGGCAGGCATCTGCCATGATCTCTCGGGACGACCCCTGATGCATGGCCTGATGTTCAAGGCGGCCGAAGGCTACGTGACGGCCAATCACGGGGCCGAGCTGTGGACGCGGGTCACGCAGGCGGTGGGGATACCGTTCGACCGGTTTCATTCCATGCGATCCTACGACCCTGATCTGATGGTCGCGCTGATGGACGCGATCTCGCACGAACTGGGCCGTAGCCCGCCCGCCGTGATGGAGGATATCGGCCATTGGATCTGCGTCCATCCGCCGCTCGACGGGGTGCGCCGCCTGATCCGGTTCGGCGGTCCCAGCTTTGAGGATCTGATCCTGTCGCTCGACGACATGCGCGGCCGGGTCCGCATGGCCCTTCCCGATCTGGAGCTGCCGACGCACCGCGTGCGCGAGCTGGGAAATGGCGAATACGAGATCGACTCCGAGTACTGGATGCTGGGCGTGTCCGCCGTCACGACGGGTATGCTCCGGGCGATGGCCGACGATTACGGCACGCTCGCCGTGATCCGGGTCAAGAACTATGGCTGTATCGACGGCGTCTGGCACGAAACGGTGTCGGTCAGCGTCGTCGATCCGGATTTCCAGGCGCCGCGCGACTTCCGGCTGAGCGGGGCCGCATGACCGAGATGCAGATCTCCGTGGATGCGCTGGACGCCTTGTTGCCCCTTGCCATCGCCTTCGATGCGGAAGGTCGTGTCGACCATGTCGGGCCAACGATCGAGAAGATGGCGCCGGGCGGGCTGGGCCGACCGCTGGCCGAAATCATCCGCCTCAGGCGCCCGGACCGTCCGGTCACGGTGCCGTGCCTTCTGGCCGATACGCGGCGCCGCCATGTTCTCGAACTCCGACTTGAACGGAGCGGCGCGCCGGATCTGGCGCCGACGCGGCTGCGCGGGCTGGTGGTCGGGCGCGGGGACGGCGGCGGCGTGATCCGCCTCGGACTCGGGACGACGGTGGCCGAGACGGTCGCGCGCCATGACCTGACGGTGCACGACTTCGCCACGACCGACCCCACGATCGAGTTGCTCTTCGTGATGGAAGCGCAGCGCGCGATCCTGACCGAGTTCCGCAGGCTCGACCGCCGGATCGAGGAGGCGCGCCAACGCGCCGCCCGCCAGGCCGAGACCGATCGCCTGACGGGGCTACGCAATCGCCGCGCCATGGACAGCCATCTCGAACGACTGATCCAGAATCCGGGGGCGGGCTTCGGGCTGATGCAGCTCGACCTCGATCACTTCAAGGCCGTGAACGACACGCTCGGACATGCGGCGGGCGACCGCGTCCTCGAGGAGGTGGCGCGCATTTTGGGCGAGGAGACCCGGAAGGCCGACATGGTCGCGCGGATCGGCGGCGACGAGTTCATCCTGCTGATCGCCGATTGTGCAGACCCGGACCTGCTGCGCACCATCGCCGAACGGATCATCGCCCGGCTGGGCGAACCGATCGATTGGCACGGAACGCTCTGCCACATTTCGGGCAGCATCGGCGTCACGCTGTCGCGCGACTATGACGCCCCGGCGCCCGCGCGCATGATGGCCGATGCAGATGCCGCACTCTATGCCTCGAAAAACGCCGGTCGCGCCCGCGTGTCCTTCGCCGCCCCGTCGGCCACACCGAACTGACCGGCGGCAGGCGGAGAGGGCGAGGGCGCGGCCTGCGACCACTCGTCGAGGATCAAGCGACGTACCGATCCAGCCGGTCTGCCGGGCGAAAACGAGTCTAAACCTTGGGGAATAACCAGTGGCAGCCCGTAGGGGAATCGAACCCCTCTTTCCAGGTTGAAAACCTGGCGTCCTAACCGATAGACGAACGGGCCACGCTGGCGTGAGCGGTTCTTAGGCGACGGTCCCAAACGCTGCAAGCGGTTTTTCCGTCGCCGTCGCGTGGCTCATCCGCCCTCGGTTTCCGAGGCCAGCGCGACGTCTTCGACCTTCAATTGCGCGGTTTCGCGGCCCTGCCAGCGATTGAGTTCGACGCGCCCCGCGACATGGATCGGAGCACCCGCGGCCCGGTCGATCGCGGCGGCGATCCCGCTTGTGCCGGCGCGAAACGCGATCGCGTCGAGACGGGTCGGGCCGCCATCGCCGAGGGTGAGCTTGAGGTGGTCCTCGCCCACGGGATGTGCATGGGCGACGCGCAGGTCCGGGAACGCGAAGCGCGGCGCCGATGCCGCCTGTCCGAAGGGCCCGGCGGCGTTGAGCGCGCGCACCAGCTCGGGCGTCACCGCCCCCGGCATCAGCGTCCCGTCGATCCGCAGATCGCCGGGCCGCCCCAGCGCCGCGTCCTGCCGCGCGATCAATTCGCCCAGGCGCGCCATGGCGCCGTCGATGCGCGCCGCCTCGACGGTCAGGCCTGCGGCCATCCGGTGCCCGCCGCCCTTTACGAGCCACCCCTCGGCGGCGAGCCGCTGGATCGCCGCACCCAGATCGACGCCCGAGACGGAACGCGCGGAACCCTGGCCCAGGCCATCCTCGCGCAGGCCGATCACCACGGCCGGCCGGTGGGTGGCCTCCTTCAGGCGCGCGGCGGCGATGCCGACGACGCCCGGGTGCCAGCCCTCGCCTGCCGCCCATGCGACCGTGCCGTCGCGGGTGGCGGCCTGCGCCTTGGCGGCTTCGGTCACGCGGGCCTCGATGGCGCGGCGCTCGCCATTGAGCGCATCGAGCCGTTCGGCCAGGGCGGCGGCCTCGGACGGGTCGCGCGTCGACAGCAGCCGCGCGCCCAGATCGGCCGCCCCGATCCGTCCGCCCGCATTGATGCGGGGCCCGAGCAGGAAGCCCAGATGATAGCTCGACGGCGGCCCGTCCAGCCGCGCCAGGTCGCCCAACGCCACGAGACCGGGCCGCGCACGCCGCGCCAGCACCGTCAGACCCTGCTGCACCAGCGCGCGGTTCACGCCCACGAGCGGTGCGACATCGGCCACGGTTGCAAGCGCCACGAGGTCCAGCATCGCCATCAGATCCGGGCCTGACCGGCCGTCCGCGCGCAACCGGCGATTGGCTTCGACGAGCACGAGGAACACGACCGCCGCCGCGCAAAGATGGGCAAGGGTGCCGTCCTCGTCCTGCCGGTTCGGGTTCACCACGGCCAGCACGTCGGGCAGCGTTTCCGCGCCGAGATGGTGGTCGAGGACCATCACGTCGGTCGGCCCCGCGGCGGCCAGCGCCTCGTGCGAGAGCGTGCCGCAATCCACGCAGATGATCAGGTCGTGATCCGCCGCCAGGGCTGCGATGGCGGGCGCGTTGGGGCCATAACCCTCGTCGATGCGGTCGGGGACATAGAGCGTCGCGGTCCTGTCGAGCGCGCGGAGCCACCAGACGAGAAGGGCGGCCGAAGACGCCCCGTCGACGTCGTAATCCGCGAAGATCGCGATCCGCTGGCGCCCGGCAACCGCCGCCAGCAGCCGATCGGTCGCGACGCCCATGTCGCGCAGGGTCATCGGATCCGGGAGCAGGTCGCGCAGCTTCGGCGCAAGAAAGCCCGGCACCTCGTCGGGGAGAACGCCGCGCCGCGCGAGGTGCCGGGCGAGCGCGTGGGGCTGCCCGGTCTGTGCGATCGCTTGCGCCAACCGGTCCTGCTCGGGATCGAGCCCGGTCCAGCGGCGACCGGTGGCCGAGGCGGCGACGCCCAGCCAGGGCGCGTCGCCCATCAGACCGGGTTGCGGTAGGTCATGCGTCGGACCGACCCGGTCTTCGAGCGCATCAGGATCGTCTCGGCCGTTAGGTAGCCGACCTCGCGCCGTATACCCGCCAGGATCGAGCCGTCGGTGACACCGGTCGCGGCGAAGATCACGTCTTCGGTCACCATGTCGTCGCGGGTATAGACCCGGTCGAAATTGGTGATCCCGGCCTTCTTCGCGCGCCCCCGCTCGTCGTCGTTGCGGAAGGTCAGGCGTCCGAACATCTGGCCCCCCATGCATTTCAGCGCAGCGGCCGCGAGCACGCCCTCGGGCGCGCCGCCCGAGCCCATATACATGTCGATGCCGGTCTTCTGCGCCTCGGCGGTGTGGATGATGCCCGCGACATCGCCATCGGTGATCAGGCGGATCGCAGCGTCGGTGCTGCGGATCTCCTCGATCAGGTGCTGGTGGCGCGGCCGCTCGAGGACGCAGACGGTGATATCTTCGGTCGAACAGCCCTTGGCCGCGGCCAGCGCGTTCACCCGCTCGGACGGGGTCATGTCCATGGTGACGACTCCGGTGCGATAACCGGGCCCGACGGCCAGCTTGTCCATGTAGACGTCGGGCGCGTGCAGCATCGATCCGCGCGGCCCCATCGCGATGACGGTCAGGGCGTTCGGCATGTCCTTGGCGGTCAGCGTGGTCCCTTCCAGCGGGTCCAGCGCGATATCGACCTGGGGGCCGTTGCCGGTGCCGACCTCCTCGCCGATGAAGAGCATCGGGGCCTCGTCCCGCTCGCCTTCGCCGATGACGACGGTGCCCGCGATGTCGAGCAGGTTGAGCTGGTCGCGCATGGCGTTGACCGCGGCCTGGTCGGCGGCCTTCTCGTCGCCGCGCCCGATCAGGCGGGCGGAGGCGAGGGCTGCGGCCTCGGACACGCGGGCCAGGCCCAGGGACAGCATCCGGTCGTTGAAATCGGGTTTGGTCATGTCGTGTCGCGTCCTTCGGTCGGGCTCGGCTCGGGGTTACGGGTGCGGCGGCGAGGGGGCAAGCGGTCAGACATCCTCGGAGGAGGCGGCCCAGAGATTGAGGCCCTTTTCGCCGGCGAGCGCGTCGATCCGGGCCAATTCGTCTTCCGAGAATTCGAGATTGCCGACGGCGCCGGCGCAATCCATGACCTGTTCGGGGCGCGAGGCGCCGATCAGCGCGGTCGTCACGCGGCCGCCCCGCAGCACCCAGGCCAGCGCCATCTGTGCGAGCGTCTGGCCGCGCGCGGCGGCGATTTCGTTCAGCCCGGTCAGCGCTTCGATCATCTCGGGCGTGACCGTGTCGGGGTCGAGCGACTTGCCCTGAGAGGCACGGCTGCCCTCGGGGATGCCGCCGAGATATTTCTTCGTAAGAAGGCCCTGCGCCAGCGGCGTGAAGGCGATCGACCCGATGCCTTCATCCTCCAGCGTGTCGAGGAGGCCGTCGCGTTCGACCCAGCGGTTGAGCATGTTGTAGCTCGGCTGGTGGATCACGCAGGGCGTCCCCAAATCGCGCAGGATCGCTGCCGCTTCGCGCGTGCGCTCGGAGTTGTAGGACGAAATCCCCACGTAAAGCGCGCGCCCCGACCGGACGATATGGTCGAGCGCGCCCATCGTTTCGTCCAGCGGCGTGTCGGGGTCGAAGCGATGGCTGTAGAAAATGTCGACATAGTCGAGGCCGAGGCGCTTGAGCGACTGGTCGCAGGAGGCGACCAGATACTTCCGGCTGCCCCATTCACCATAGGGGCCGGGCCACATGTCGTAGCCTGCCTTGGACGACACGATGAGTTGGTCGCGCAATCCGTGGAACTCTTCGCGCAGGATCTGCCCGAAGGCGGTCTCGGCCGAACCCGGTTCGGGGCCGTAATTGTTGGCGAGGTCGAAATGCGTGATGCCATGGTCGAAGGCCGTCGTGCAGATCTCGCGCTTGAGCGCGTGGGGCGTGTCGTCCCCGAAATTGTGCCAGAGTCCCAGCGAGATCGCGGGCAGGCGGAGACCCGACCGACCCGACCTGCGATAGACCATCCGGTCGTAGCGGTCCGCGGCAGGGCGGTAGGCGGGCCTGAAGACTTTGGGTTTGCGGGCCATGGTGCCTCCGGTTGTCAGGTGTTCTGGATCTGGAGTGCGACGGGCTCGCCCGACACGACGCCGGTGTCCATGACGCCGCCCAATGCGCCGGCGAGATCCGAGGGCGGGCAGGGATGGGTCACGATCAGGACGGGCGCGTCGCCTGCCGCATGGTCGTATTGGCGCATCCGGTCGATCGAGACGCCGTGCTGTCCGAGGACGGTCGCAACGCGCGCCAGCGCGCCGGGCTCGTCCTTCAGTGTCAGGCGCAGGTAATGGGCGCAGGCCGTGGCCGCGTTGGCGCGGACCGCGCGGGCCAGCGTCGCGGCGGGCCGTCCGAAGGGCAGGGGGACCAGCCCCCGCGCGATGTCGGCCACATCGGCCATCACGGCGCTGGCGGTCGGGCCTTCGCCCGCGCCTGGGCCCTGCAGAACGATCTGGCCCACCGCGTCGCCTTCGATCACCACCATGTTGGCGCCGCCCTCGAGCTGGCCCAGCGGACTGTTCTCGGGAACGAGGGTGGGGCGCATGGATTGCTCGATACCGCTTTCGGTGCGCGCGGCCACGCCCAGGAGCTTGATGCGGTAGCCCATGTCGCGGGCACGGCGGATGTCGTCGATCGAGACGCGCTCGATCCCCTGAAGCTGGACGCCGTCGAAATCGACCTGCGTCCCGAAGGCGATGGCCGAGAGGATCGCCAGCTTGTGACCCGCGTCGATACCGCCCACGTCGAGCGTCGGATCGGCTTCGAGATAGCCGAGTCCGTTCGCCTCCTCGAAAATGTCCGCATAGGGCAGACCCGACGATTCCATCCGCGTCAGGATATAGTTGCAGGTGCCGTTCATCACGCCCATCACGCGGGTGACCTCGTTGCCGGCAAGCCCTTCGGTCAGCGCCTTGACGCAGGGGATGCCGCCCGCGACCGCCGCCTCGAAGCGGAGCGCCGCGCCGCTGGCCTCGGCCCTCTCGGCGAGGTCCTGGCCATGCAGGGCCAGCATCGCCTTGTTCGCCGTCACGACAGGTTTGCCTGCGTCCAGTGCCGCCTCGACCGCCGCCTTGGCCGGTCCGTCCGACCCGCCGACCAGCTCGACGAAGAGGTCCACGTCGTCGCGGCGGGCCAGCGCGACTGGATCGTCCTCCCACGCGTAGTCCGACAGGTCGACGCCGCGATCCTTGTTGCGGGTCCGGGCCGAGACGGCGGCGATCTCGATCCGGCGCCCGGTGCGCGCGGCCAGAAGGTCGCCGTGGCCCTGGACGATCTTGACGACGCCCGCACCGACGGTGCCGAGACCCGCAATCCCGAGGCGAAGGGGGGTGGTCATGGCATGGGCTCCGTCGTGAATTGTCTTTGGCCGACGGGGTATCGGGTCGCGCGCCGGGGCGCAACGCGACGCTCAGACCTCGGCGGCGCGCAGTTCCGCGGCGCGGGCGCGCAAACGGCGACCCCGTTCGGCCAGATCGCCCGTGGCGGGTCCGATGATGCGCCGTCCCGACAGGCGCGCCCCCCGCGCCAGCAGCGCGTCCTGCGCGACCGCGGCGCGCGACGGACGGGCCGCCTCGGCCAGAAGCGGCGTCAGCGGCACCAGCTCGGGGAAGGCGCTGACCTGTGCTGCGGCCGAGATCGTGCCGTCCGCCGGTGGCAGGTCCGGGGCGCAGGCAGCGAGGCACGGGATCAGAAGAAGGACGCGGATCATCGCGCCGACGTTAGGCGGCGCCTCGAAGGGCGACAAGGGCGCTGGAATTGAACGCTCGTTCGGTTTATCCCCGAGGGATGGCCCGACCCAGCGGATCCGATGCCGGCGTGACCGGCCCGCGCGTGCGGCAGGCGGCGGAACGGCTCTTTGCGCGGTATGGCTATGCCGCCGTCTCGATGCGGCAGATCGCGGCCGAAGTCGGGATCGGGGCCGGGGCGCTCTACCATTACACGCCCGACAAGCAGGCGCTTCTGGCCGACATGATGCGCGCCCATCTCGAAGGCCTGCTCGACGCCTGGCACGCGGCCGATCCGGGCGGCGACCCCATCCGGCGGCTGGACGCCTTCGCGCGGTTCCACATCCGGTTCAACCTCGACCGGTCCGACGCCGTCTTCGTGGCCAACATGGAGCTTCGCGCGCTGGAGCCGGGGAATTTCGAGGAGATCGAGACCCTGCGCCGCCGATACGAGTCCGTGCCCGAAGAAATCGTGAGTGCGGGCGCCGCCGCCGGCGTGATGTCCGCGCCCGACGTCAAACTGGCCGGGATGGCGCTGATCGCGATGCTGACTGGCGTGAACACGTGGTTCCGCGATGGCGGGCGACTGGATCGCGCCGCCGTCGAGGCGATCTATGCCGACATGGCGCGCGGCATGGTGGGCGCGTGACCGGCGATCAGGCGCGTTCGGAATATTCCATCGTCTCGGTGTTGACGACGATATCCTCGTCCTGACCGACGAAGGGGGGCACCATCACGCGCACGCCGTTGTCGAGAAGCGCAGGCTTGAAGCTGTTGGCCGCCGTCTGACCCTTCACGACTGGCTCGGTCTCGACGATCTTGCAGGTGACCTTCTGCGGTAGCGTCGCGTTCAGGGCCTCTTCGTCGTAATATTCGACCACGACCATCATCCCGTCCTGCAGGAAGGGCCGTCGCTCGCCTAGGATGTCGGCATCGAGCTCGACCTGATCGTAGGTCGTCGTATCCATGAACACGAGCTTGCCGTCGCTTTCATAAAGGAACTGCTGGTCCTTCTGCTCCAGCCGGACGCGTTCGACCTTGTCGGCCGAGCGGAAGCGTTCATTGAGCTTCGAGCCATTGCGCAGGTTCTTCATCTCGACCTGCGCGAAGGCGCCGCCCTTGCCGGGCTTGACGTGATCGACCTTCACGGCCGACCACAGATGGCCGTCATGCTCGAGGACGTTACCGGGACGGATTTCGTTGCCGTTGATCTTGGGCATGGGCTCGCTCGCAAATCTGTGTCGCGGGCTTCTATCGCTCCGCGTCCGCGCGAACAAGCGAGGTCGAACCTTGTCAAAAATATGACGAAAACTTGAAAGATTTTCGGGCGGTCCCATATCTAGTCCCAGAACCGGGGCGTTGAGGCCCTCATTTGGTATGCCAACCGGATCGGCATTCCGCTGCTGCAAGTGAGGTATTCCGAAAACGCATAGCCCGAATCGTGGCGAAGCGTGTTAGGACGGCGCACCGGGGAAGATGCAAGAGCAAATGGAGAGTGCGCGAATGACCGATTTCGTCGATGCCACGGCGTTCAATTTCGAACAGGGGCAGCGTGCGCGCAAGCTCTTCGCTGCCGTCGTTCTTGCCGCGCTGGACGACGCGATCTCCGATGACAAGAAATACGGCAATGGCCCCGAGCAGATCGCCCGCTGGGCGCGCTCGCGCGATGGCCGCGAAGTTCTGTCCTGCGCAGGCATCGACCCGAACGAGCGGGTCGTCTCAGGCCTGATGGAATTCGTCAGCCGCGGTGTCCGGACCTCGGTCGCCCTCTCCCGCGAGGAGAGCGAGCGCCGCCAGGCCGCCGAGATGGCCGAGGCCGCCGAAGCCGCCTGATCGCGCGCGACATACCTCTTCGCTGAAAGCGCCGCGTCCGAGATCGGATGCGGCGCTTTTTTCGTCAGGCCATCGGCGTCAGCGCGGCGTCAGTCGAACTCGTCGGAGTTGAGCAGCTGGCGCAATTCGCGCCGAACCAGCTTTCGCACGTTGCGTGTGATCCGCTCGCCCAACTCGCCCGCAAGTTCCTGCCGCACGATTTCGGCGATGAGGTCGCGCAGGGCGTCGTCCCCCGGAATTGCGTCGACCACGTCGGAAAGGTCGGTCGCATCCTCCTCCGCCGCAGTTTTCTCTGCCTCGCGGACCTTGCTGGCGCCGGCCATCTCGGGCTGCATCACCTCTTCGATAGGCGCGATCTCGGGGCCCATGGCCTCCGCTTCACCTTGGTAGTCGGTATCTTCGGCATAGTCCTCGGGCACGGGCGAGGCGGCGGCTTCGGCGACGTCGCTGGCCAGTTCGGCATCGTCCCAGTTGGCCATCGGTTCGGCCTCGAGATCGGTCGAGATGGCCGAGATCTCGTCGGGCACGGCATCCGTGAAGCTGCCCGCGTCGCGGCCATCCCGCTCTTCCTGGGCGAGGGCGCGGATCATCTGGAACGGGTCTTCAGGTTCGGTGACGCGCTGCTTCGGATCGAGCACCAGCGCGGTCTCGGACGTCCCGGTCGTCGCATCATCGGTCGGCGCAATCGCCTCCTTGGCCGCATCGGTGGCCACGAGCCTGCGAATGGAGGAGAGGACGTCTTCGATGTCCTGTGGCTGGGCCATGCTCTGTCTCCAAATCGTCCGCACGTCTGTCGCCACGGTAGCCAGATCGAACCGGGCGCGTCCACCGCCCGCAGGCGGCCTTCGCCCGGAACCGTTCAGTTGCGACCGAAACGCCGCAGCACGCTGTCGAGGCGACCGCCCTGCTCAGAAGGCGAGATCGCCGGGGCGTTCGACACGAGGTTGTAATAGGCCTCGGGGGCGTAGCGCTCGACCGACAGGCCGAGGTGATCGGTCGTCATCAATCCCATCGCCGTCAAGACGCGGTAGACCGCGACCTGCGCATCGCTTTCGGCCTGCAGAAGCGCCGTGCGGGCATCGAGCAGTTCCTGCTCGGCGTCGAGCACGTCCAGCGTCGTACGCGCCCCGAGCGATGCTTCCTCGCGGAAGCCTTCGAAGGCCAGCTGGGCGGATGTCACGCCTTGGCGCGTGGCGGTGATCTGGGCCTGCGCGATCTGCAACCCGGCCCAGGCCCGGCCGACATTCTCGGTCACGGCGCGTCCCGTCTGGGCGAGTTCGGACCGCGTGGCCTGCGCCCGCGCGATGGCCTGCCGGTTCAGCGCGGACAGGCGTCCGCCCGAATAGATCGGGACGTTCCCCGTGACCGTGGCCCCGAGCGACGTCGTATCGGGGCGGGCATAGGTCAGATTGCTGCGCAGCGAGATGGAGGGCAGTCGGTCGGCCTCGGCGGCTTCGGCCAGAAGGCGCCCGGCGGTCACTTCGTGCTGACCGGCGAGGATCAGCGGATGGACCTGCAGGGCCAGCGTCTGCGCGCGCTCGACATTCGCGGGCAGGGCGGGCGGCGGCGGCGGGGCGGCAAGGGTGCCGGTCGGAAGCTCGCCCACGGCCAGGCGATAGACCTCGCGCGCGATGTCGACCTGTCCGCGCGCGGCAGCGAGCTGCGACTGCGACGTGGCGAGGCGCGACTGCGCGATGGCGACGTCGGTCCGCGTGACCTCGCCTACCTCGAACCGGTCGCGCGCGGCGGCGAGCTGCTGGTTGATGACGCGGACGTTGTTGGCGCGCACGTCCACCGTGCGCACCGCGAGGCGCAGATCGAGATAGGCTTCGGCCGCGGCCAGCAGCACCGACTGTTCCTGCTGGACGAGACCGTAGCGCGCGGCGAGCACCGCTTCCTTGGCCGCGCCGATGCGCAGGTGGCGCTGTCCGCCGTCGAGGATCGTGTAGTTCAGCACCAGCCCGAGCGATGCCCCGGTGGTGGTCGCGGCACCGAACCCGGTGTCGCGGTAGGTCTTGGAATATTGCGACTGGAAATCGACAGAAGGCCGCAACGCTGAAACGGCCACCGCTACGTCCTCGTCGGTGGCGCGCAACAGGTAGCGCTGCTGCTCGAGCTGGGGCGAGGAGCGGTAGGCGCGGATCAGCGTGTCGGTCAGCGTCTCGGCGGCGGCGGGCAGGGCGAACACCGCGATGGCGCAGGCCCCGGCCAACCGGCGCATGATGCGAAGGGAGGCCGTCATAGCACGAAACTCTTGATGCGGCCGAAGCCGGTTAGCACGGGCGCGCCCGCGTTGAAGGCATATCGCCAGGACAGGCGGCCGTCGATCCTGTGGCCGACCCGGACCGCGCCCAGCGTTCCTTCCGCGAAGATCGCCGCCATGCGGCCGCCTTCGCCCAACTGGTCGGTCAGCGCCTCGGGGATGTCCTCGACACCGCCCTCGATCAGGATCACGTCGAACGGACCGGCCTTCTGGGCGCCCTCGGCCAGCGGCGCGTCGATCACGGCGGCATTCATCACGCCCTGCGCGGCCAGCGCCGCTTCGGCATCCGCGACGCGCTGCGCGTCATCCTCGACCATCACGACTGAATCCGCCATCCGCGCCAGCACGGCCGTCGAGTAGCCGAGGCCCCCGCCCACGATCAGCACCTGATCCGTGGCATCGATATCCAGCGCGTCGAGAATCTTGGCGAAGACCCGCGCGTCGGGCATCTCGCGGCCATCGGCGAAGGGCACCGGCGCGTCCATATACGCGACGGGCTGGGCCGCTGCGGGCACGAAGGCTTCACGCGGGACGTCGAGCATCGCCGCGATGATCGGGAACTTCGTGACATCCGACGGGCGCACCTGCGTGTCGACCATCATCGTTCGGAGGGGCTGCGTAGACGGCATCTCTTTGTCTAAACCTGACGGTTCAATTTCACTCCCTACTCTGAAAGCATGTCTCCCTTATCCACGCAACGCGAAAGGCCGTGCGCGTGGCTTGCGGGCGACGGTGCGAGGTTGTAATGCACCGCCACCACCTGGGGCGAGTTGGCGGAGTGGTTACGCAGCGGATTGCAAATCCGTGCACACCGGTTCGATTCCGGTACTCGCCTCGGTCGGAATCCCCTTGTTTTGCGGACGCATCCCCTTGCGGCCACCGGCTTGCGGCGGCACCGTCGCGCGATGGAAACCCATTCCGACATCCGCGATGCCGTCCGCGCGCTCTGTGCCCAATTTTCGCCCGAATATCACCGCCGCATCGACCGCGAGCGGGGCTATCCCGAGGCCTTCGTCGACGCATTGACGCAGGCCGGCTGGCTGGCCGCGATGATTCCCGAACGCTACGGCGGCTCGGGCCTCGGTCTGTCGCAGGCCTGCGCGATCATGGAAGAGATCAATCGCTCGGGCGCGAATGCGGGCGCGTGCCATGGCCAGATGTACAATATGGGGACCCTGCTCCGGCATGGCTCGGAGGCACAGAAGGCCCGCTGGCTGCCGCAGATCGCGGACGGGTCGCTCCGGCTTCAGTCGATGGCCGTGACCGAGCCGGGGGCAGGCACCGACACCACCCGGATCCGCACCACCGCGCGGCGCGAGGGCGACCGCTGGATCGTCGACGGCCAGAAGGTCTGGACCAGCCGAGTTCAGCATTCGGACCTGATGATCCTGCTGGCCCGGACCGCGCCGCGCGACGCGGGTCCGAAACCCTCGGCGGGAATGACGGTCTTCCTCGTGGACCTTCGCGATGCAATCGGGCGCGGTCTGACGGTCAAACCGATCGAGAACATGGTCAATCACGAGACGAACGAGCTGTTCTTCGACGGGCTTGAGGTGCCGCATGAGAACCTGATCGGCACCGAGGGGCAGGGGTTTCGCCACATCCTCGACGGATTGAACGCCGAACGCACGCTGATCGCCGCCGAATGCATCGGCGACGGGCGCTGGTTCGTCGATCGGGCCACGGAATACGCGACGGATCG
Organism: uncultured Jannaschia sp.; assembly: GCF_947503795.1. Taxonomy (NCBI): domain Bacteria; kingdom Pseudomonadati; phylum Pseudomonadota; class Alphaproteobacteria; order Rhodobacterales; family Roseobacteraceae; genus Jannaschia; species uncultured Jannaschia sp. The sequence goes on from NZ_CANNEZ010000001.1 coordinate 1,156,923, forward strand.
CGAGGTGTTCGGTCGCCCGATCGGTCAGAACCAGGGTGTCGCGTTCCCGCTGGCCGAAGCACATATCGAGGTCGAGGTTGCGGACCTGATGACACGCCGCGCGGCCGCCCTGTTCGACGCCGGAGATCCCTGCGGCCCCGAAGCCAATATGGCCAAGTACCTCGCCGCGAAAGCCTCTTGGGAGGCGGCGAATGCCTGCGTCCAGACCTTCGGCGGCTACGGCTTCGCCACCGACTACGATGTCGAGCGGAAGTTCCGCGAAACAAGGCTCTACCAAGTGGCGCCGATCTCTACGAACCTGATCCTCTCCTACATGGCCGAGCACGTGCTCGGCTTGCCCCGGTCGTTCTGATGCGCCCCCTCGAAGGCATCACCGTCGTCGCGTTCGAACACGCCATCGCGGCGCCCTTCGCCACGCGCCAGATGGCCGATATGGGCGCACGGGTCATCAAGATCGAGCGGCCCGGCGCGGGCGATTTCGCGCGCGGCTACGACACGCGGGCCCGCGGTCTCAGCAGTCATTTCGTCTGGACCAACCGCTCGAAGGAAAGCCTTGCGCTCGATCTGAAGCACCCCGAGGCCGCAGCGGTCCTCGACGCGCTGGTGGAGCGGGCCGATGTCGTGGTCCAGAACCTCGCGCCGGGTGCCGCGGCGCGGCTGGGCCTCGGCTGGGACGCGGTCAATGCGCGCAACGGATCGGCCATCCTCTGCGATATCTCGGGCTACGGGCCGGGGTCGTCGCGCAAGGCTTACGACCTGCTGATCCAGGCGGAAGCGGGACTCCTGTCGGTGACCGGCACGCCCGAGGTGCCGTCCAAGGCGGGGATTTCGGCCGCGGACATTGCCGCCGGGATGTACGCGCTGACCGGCGTGCTGGGCGCGCTCATCCAGCGGGGGCGAACGGGGCAGGGCACCCATGTCGAGATTTCGATGATGGGCGCGTTGGCCGAATGGATGGGCTACCCGATGTACTACGCGATGGACGGCGCCACCGCGCCGCCGCGCGCGGGTGCCGCGCATCCGACGATCTATCCCTACGGGCCGTTTCGCGCCTCCGACGGGCACGTGATCCTCGGGCTTCAGAACCCGCGCGAATGGCGGGCGTTCTGCGAGGGTGTGCTCGGCGAGGCCGCGCTGGCTGATGACCCCGATTTCGCCACCAACAGCGCCCGCGCCACGCGATCGGACGAGCTGCGCGCGCGGATCGAGACGTGTTTCGCGGATGTCACCTGCGCCGAGGTGATGGCGCGGCTGGACGCGGTCGGCATCGGCAACGCCCGGCTGCGCGACGTGGGCGATCTCTGGTCGCATCCTGCCCTTGCGGAGCATTGGCACCAGGTCGACACGCCAGCGGGCCCGATGCCCGCGCTCGCACCGCCGGGCCAGAGCGATCCGCGCATGGATCCGGTGCCGGAGGTCGGGGCGCATAGCCGCGCGATCCTGGAGGAGTTGGGCTTCGACGCGGACAGTCTCGCGGCGTCCGGCGCGATCTAGCGCATCCCGACGAGGGCCAGGCCGACAACGATCAGCATCGACGCCGCCATGGCGATGTTGATCGCACGCTGCGTTCCGGGCGCGAGGTCCAGCCGCCGGAGTGCGACCCCGGCCCAGAGCCAGCCGAGATGGATCGGTATCCAGATGGCGTTGAGAATGACGATCTTGATGAGCGCCTCGGCCAGCGGCGCGTCCGTCATGAAGGGAAACCCCGAAAAGAGCGCCGTGTTCACCGCGTAGGCCTTCGGGTTGATCGCCTGCAGCGCCAGCCCGTCGCGTAGGCCGGGGGGCCGCGCGGCTTCGATGAAGGCCAGCTTCGAGCCCGCCGTCGCGATGCGCAGCGCGAGATAGAGCAGGTAGCCCGTCGAGGCGAGCATCAGGACCGTGCGGATCGCGGGCTCGGCCAGAACCAGCGCCGCGAGGCCGGTCACCACCGCGAGGCCCACGGCGAAGTTTCCGAGGAACAATCCGGTGACGTAGCGCAGGCCCGCCGGGGCACCGAACGCGCTGCCGACCCCTGCCGTCGACAGGACGCCGGGGCCGGGCGTCACGATCAGGAAGAACACCGCGGCGGCGAAGGTCAGCATAAGCGAGTCATTTCGTATCAGAGGGTTGTGGCGCGACCTTGATGTCGGGACGCTCGCGCCACCAGATCACGAGGCCCGCGGCCGCGATCACGCAGGCCCCGATCACGGTCTGCGCGTCGGGGACCGTGCCGAAGACCAGAAACCCCGCCACCGCGAGGTAGATGATGAAGGAATAGCTGAACGGCATCAGCACGCTCGACGGTGCGTAGCCATGGGCGATGCCGAAGAAATGGTGCCCGAGCCACGCGAAGGCCCCCAATCCGATCATCAGCCCCCAGTCGAGCGTCGTCGCGGGCGGTGTCCAGAGCCACCATGCCGCGGGCAGGAGCGCCACCGCGCCCACCAGACCGGCGTAGAGCTGCATCGTGCGCGGTGCCGCGACCCCGGAAAGCTTGCGCGTGACGATCGAGTAGAGCGCGAATGACGTGGCCGCCGTCAGGATCGACAGCGCCGCCCAGTGGAAGTCGCCGGACCAGGGACGCACCACGATCAGCACGCCCGCGAACCCCATCAGGATCGCGGACCAGCGCCAGCGCCCGACCCGTTCGCCCAGAAGCGGCACCGACAGCGCGCAGACGATGATCGGCGAAGAGAACATGATCGCCGCCGTGACCGTCAGGTCGAGATAGGCGAGGCCGATGAAGTTGCAGACCGTCGAGATCGCCAGCAGTGCCCCGCGGCCCAGCATCGCCAGCGCCAGCGGCATCGGCGCGGTGAAGCCCGAATGATCGCGCCCCATCATCGGCCCGGTCGAAAGCGCGAGATGCGTCGCGTAGCGCATGAAGGCCAGTTGCAGCGCCGGAAGGCCGGCGAGGGAGAGCCATTTCACCGACGTATCCGTCAGCGAGAACAGCAGATACGCGAGGAGCATGAGGGCGATCCCCCGCCGTGCATCATCGATCCGCGGGCGGGCCAGATGCGAGACGGGGGCGTTTGCCATGGCGCGTCAGGCCTTGAAGCGGTCGGCGTAGAAATCGACCATCTGCGAGACCATGCCCTCGCCGCGACCGTCCTCGATCGCGGCCGACATCGCGCGATGCGCGCCGTCGGACATGATCGTCTCGGCGCCCAGTCCGGCGGCCATTTCGCGGTAGTAGCCGACATCCTTGTGGCCGTTGCGGATCGAGAAGGCGAGCTTCGTCGCATCGCCCTCGACGGCGTAGGCCTTCACGAACTCCATCATCCCCGACCGGAGCGGTCCGGCGGCCATCACGTCGAACAGCGCCTGCCGGTCGACGCCGGCGCGGTCCGCCATCGCAAACGCCTCGGCCATGGCGTTGGCGACGGTCATGCCGAAGAAGTTGTTGATGAGCTTGATCGTGTGCCCGGACCCGACCTCGCCCAGGTGGAAGACGTTCTCGCCCAGATCGTCCAGGATTGGGCGCACGGACGCGAAGGCGGCCTCGCTGCCGGCGCACATGATGTTGAGCTGCCCCTCGCGCCCGTGGCTCGGCGTCCGGCCCAGCGGCGCATCGAGATAGGTGCCGCCCGCCTTGGCGACTTCCGAGGCGAGGCTCCGGGTCGAGCCGGGCAGGGAGGTGCCGAAATCGATCACGGTCGCCCCGTCCCGCAGGCCCGCGATCACGCCATCGGGTCCGTGCATCCGCGCCTCGACCTGTTCGGAGGTGCCCATGCAGAGCATCACGATGTCGGACGCCTCGGCGACGTCGCGGGCGGTGTCGGCCTCCGTCGCGCCGCGCCCCAGAGCGGCCTCGACGCCGGTGCGGTCGCGATTGCCGAGCACGGTGAGCGTATGGCCCTTGTCGAGCAGACGCTGGACCATGGCCGAGCCCATGAGGCCGAGGCCGATGAATCCGATCTTGGGTTGGGTCATGATCTGTCTCCTGCAGGGGTCAATCGGGGCGCAGCGCGTCGAGCGCGGCCAGCGTGGGCGCGGGGTCGGGGCGGTGGCCGGTATAGGCGGTGAAGCTGTCCATCGCCATGTGACGGAAGAGGTCGAAGCCGGTCATCACCGAAAGCCCCGCACGCCGCGCGTCGGTCAGGAACGGCGTGTTCGTTGGCGTATAGACCGCGTCGAACGCCCAGGCTTGCCGGCCGAAGAGGGCGGCGGGAATCGCCGTGCCCGGATGGCCGTGCATTCCCAGCGGTGTTGCGTTCACGAGCCCCTCGGCCGCGCGGACGGCATCGGCGGCCGCCGCGGCGGGGATTGCGCTTGCGCCCGTCAGGACCGCCAGCGCCGATGCGGCCGCGGCGTTGTGGTCCCAGATCGTGACAGGCCCAGCACCGAGCGCGATCAGCGCGGGCACGACGGCGCGCGCGACACCCCCCGCGCCGGCCACGGCGACCGACCCCGGCGGTCGGTCCATGACGGCGCGCCACGCGGCCAGAAAGCCCGTGAAATCGGTGTTGTGCCCCCGGATCGGCGAGAATGTCAGCGTGTTCGCCGCGCCCAGCGTCTCCGTCCCCGAGACCATCCGGTCCCCCGCCCAATCGGCGGCATGCGGTTTCCAGGGATGGGTCACCGTGACGCCGTCCCAGCCGTCGAGGCGCAGCATCTCGACCGTATCGTCGAAGTCGAACTCCGGGTCGGCATCGCTGTCGATGGCGGTGAACGCGAGCGTCATTCCGTGGGCCACGCACATGATCTCGAGCGCCGCCGAAAGACGCGACGCACCGATGCCCGCCCCGATCAATCCGCAGCGGAGGGTTCGGCTCACATCACGGCCCCGATCTGCCAGGGGACGAACTCGTAGTCTCCGAGGCCCTGCGCCTCGGATTTCGACATCTCGCCGGAGGCGACGCGCAGGAACATCTCGTAGATCTCGCGCCCCTTCGCCTCGACCGTGGAACCACCCGTCAGGATGTCGCCGGCGTTGACGTCCATGTCCTCGGGCATCCGGTCGAACAGGGCCTGGTTGGTCGCCACCTTGATCGTCGGCGCGGGCTTCGAGCCGAAGGCCGAGCCGCGGCCCGTGGTGAAGCACACGAGATTGCAGCCGCCCGCGATCTGGCCGGTGACGCTGGCGGGGTCGTAGCCGGGGCTGTCCATGAAGGTGAAGCCCTTCGCGCGCACGGGCTCGGCGTATTTGTAGACGCCGGTCAGCGGCGTCGTGCCGCCCTTGGCCGCGGCGCCGAGCGATTTCTCGAGGATCGTCGTCAGGCCGCCCTTCTTGTTGCCGGGGCTGGGATTGTTGTCCATCGAGCCGCGATTGCGGGAGGTGTAATCCTCCCACCAGTGGATCAGGCCGACGAGCCGATCTCCAACCTCCCGGCTGGCGGCACGGCGGGTCAGCAGATGCTCGGCGCCGTAGATCTCGGGCGTCTCGGCCAGCACGCCGGTCCCGCCCTGCGCCACCAGGAGGTCGCAGGCATGGCCCAGCGCCGGGTTGGCGGTGATGCCCGACCAGGCGTCCGAGCCGCCGCATTGCAACGCGACCGTGAGGGCGGAGGCGGGGCAGCGTTCGCGCACTGCCTTGTTGGCGATGGGCAGCATCGCGCGGACCTTCTCGATCCCGACCTCGATGGTGCGGCGCAGGCCCGCGACGTTCTGGATGTTCATGGTCTGGAAGGTCGGTCCCTGCTTCAGGCCATATGCCTCGAGCAGCCAGTCGATCTGGTTCATCTCGCAGCCGAGCCCGACCATCAGGACGGCGGCGTGGTTGGGATGCTTGGCATATCCCCACATGACGCGCTGCAACGCCTCGAACCCGTCGCCGTCGCCCGCCATGCCGCAGCCGGTGCCGTGGACGAAGGCGACCACGCCGTCGACATTCGGATAGGCCGCCAGCTCCTCGGGGCCGAAGGCGTCCGCGATCCGACGCGCGGCCGTGGCCGAGCAGTTCACGCTCGTGACGACGGCCACGTAATTGCGCGTGCCGACGGCGCCGCCGTCGCGCCGATAGCCCATGAAGGTGTCGCCGGTCGCCGGGGGAACGGGGCGCAGATCGGTCCCGAATTCGTAGGCATGATCGGTCGCTGCGAAGGCGCAATTCTGCGTGTGGACATGCGCGCCCGGCGCGATCTCCTCGCTCGCGTAGCCGATGATCTGACCGTACTTTCGGATCGCGTCCCCGGTCGCAATCGCCGCCGTCGCGACCTTGTGGCCCGAGGGGATCAGGGCGGCGGCGGTCGTGGTCTCGACCGTCGTGCCGACCTCCAGCGCGCGGGTGGCGGTGACGACATTGTCGTCGGGCGAGAGGCGGATCACATCGGCCATGACATCAGGCGCAATGCGGGCTGGTCGAATCCCAGCGGTGGAGCGGAATATGGGCGCGCGCGGCGGCATCCGCGCGGGCCGCGCGCCAGGCGTCACGCTGCGTCTTCCAGTCGGGCGCGGGCGCGCCGCGCACGGGGAAGGCCGGAAAGTGGGCGCGTCCGGTCGGCTGTCCGGTCCGCTGGTAGCGCAGATCGAAGCTCCAGCGAAAGCCGTCGGTGACGTTGTCGCGGGCGGCATGCGGGATCATCGGGTCGAGGAGGACGATGCCCCCCGCGCGCACCGGCAGGGGCAGGGCGCGCGCCTCGTCCAGAAGCTCCGGCGGGATCGAGGTCTGCTCGAGCGGGCAATGCGGCAGCATGTCCTGATCGGGGTCGAGCGGCAAGGCGACCATGCAGCCGTTCTCGGGCGTTGCATCGGTCATCGCGACCCAGATCGTGACCATCTTCGTGTCGTCCGCATCCGCACGGGCCACCGCGCGATCCTGATGCCAGAGCGTGTGGGTGATGTGGGCCGGGGCGCCCTCGGCCACGGTGACGGCCGGGGGTTTTATGCGCAGGTGCTGGATCGGGTTCGATGTGACCTCGGGGCCGACGATCTGCGCCGCGATCTCGACCAGTGCGGGCGCGGTCAGGAGCGCGTGGACTGCCGGGCCGTAATGGAACGGCGTGTCGGCCGCGATCCGGTCGCCCGGCAGGGTGATGTCGAGATGCTGGAACCAGTCGACGCCTGCCTCGTGAACCGCGCGCAACGTCGGAAGGAATCCCCCCCGCCACGCGATCCCTTGGGCCTGCGCGAACTTGCGCAGGACGGTCGCGTATTCGTCCTCGACCGCATCGCGGAGGTCCTGCGGCACGACATCCTCGACCGCGAGGCATCCGCGGCGTCGGAAGGTGGCGATCTGGGACTTGGTCAGCATCGGGTCACTCCAGCAGAAGCGTGACGATCGGCGGCCAGAGCAGCAGCACCGTGAGCGCCAAAAGTTGCAGGCAGATGAACGGCAGGAACCCCTTGAAGATATCGGTCAGCGATATGTGCGGCGGGGCCACGGACTTGAGGTAGAACGCGGCCGGGCCGAAGGGCGGCGACAGGAAACTCACCTGCATGTTCATACAGAAGAGCACCCCGAACCACACGGCCAGATAGCGCGGCTCGACATGGCCGAGAAAGCCGATCTCCTCGATCGGGAGGCGCTGCACGATGGGTAGGAAGACCGGGATGATCAGGAGCACGATCCCGACCCAGTCCATGAACGCGCCCATGATCAGCAGGATCAACATCATTACGAGGATGATGCCCATCGTCGGAAGGTCGGCGGCAAGGATCAGGTTCGCCACGTAGGTCGGACCGCCCGCGATGGTGTACGCACCCGCGAGCGTCGCCGCGCCGATCGTCACCCAGATGATCGTGCCCGTCGATTTCAGCGTTCGCAGCAGGCTGTCCCAGACCAGCTCCACGCTCGCCTCACCCCGAAAGACCGAGATCACGAAGACCGCAACGACGCCCATTCCGGCCGCCTCGGTGATCCCCGAGATGCCGCCGTAGATCGAGCCCATGACGACGCCGATGACCACGACCGGCGCCACGAGGCCCTTGCCCATCTGCCAGCTTGTCTTTGCGCGGGCGGTGCCGAAGACGAGGAAGATCAGCGCCAGCGCGGCGGCGACGATGACGCCGAGCCAGATGACATGATGCGGCTGGCCCAGCGCGATCGGGTCGACGCCCTCGAGGACGGCGTTCTGGCCGGTGACGGTGAAGAACGCGGCGCGCAGGAACAGCGCCGTGCCGAAGCCCGCCACGAGGATCGTCAGGAACGACAGGAACAGGAGGCGCTTCTCGCCCTTGGGCGGATCGTTGGGGTCCTCGGGCGGCAGGGGCGCCAGCTCGGGGTTCATCCGGGTGCGGACGAAGATGTAGATCATGATGAACGCGGCCAACATGAAGCCCGGAACGAAGGCCGCCGTGAAGAGCGCCTTGATCGAGGTCTCGGTGATCAGCCCGAAGATGATGAGCACGATCGAGGGCGGGATCATCGTCCCGAGGCACCCGCTGGCGCAGATCGTGCCGATGGCGAGGTTCTGGTCATAGCCCAGCCGCAGCATCTGGGGCAGCGCGATCAGGCCCAGCAGGACGACCTCGCCGCCGATGATGCCCGACATCGCGGCCATGACGACCGCCATGATCGAGGTGACGATGGCGATGCCGCCCCGCGTCCGACTGAGCCAGACGTTGAGCGACGAGTACATGTCCTTGGCGATGCCCGAGCGCTCCAGAAGCGCGGCCATCAGGATGAAGAGCGGGATCGAGATCAGGACGTAATCGGTCAGCAGGCCGTATATTCGCTGGGCCAGAATATTGAGCGGCCCGGACCCGAATCGGCCGGTCAGCATGCCCTCGCCGAACTCCCATGGTGCGGTCAGCAGCGCAGGCTCGAACCGCATCACGAGGACGAGCACGGCCAGCACGGCCGAAGCCAGCCCCAGCGGCATCCCGATCGCCAGAAGCAGCATCAGCGCTACCAGCAAGACCAGGGAAATCGTTCCGACGTCCATTCCGTTTCTCCCTCAAGGATGCCCCGTTCGGGGTCTGTCGTTATTCGCCGCCGACCTGACGGCGCAGCCGCTCGATCTCGTCCGGGTCGATGTCGTCCGCCGCGGTGTGGATCACCGGTTCCTTGTTCCAGTCGCGGATCAGGTTCGCGATGGCCTGCAGCGCCACGAAGGTGACAACCAGCAGGATCATCGGCTTGAGCGTCGCGGGGATCGGCGGGTCGAAGGCGGTGCCGAACGTCTCCCAGCGGGCGAATTTCTGCGTCGCCTCGCCGTAGCCGCCCCAGAACAGGAAGAAGGCGAAGACCACGATCAGAATCGTCGAGATCACGTCGCAGGTCCGCTGGAGCCAGCGCGGCAGGATGTCGTAGAGCAGGAAGATCCGGATATGGGACCGCTGTTGCATCGCGTAGAGGCCCGACAGGATGAACACGAACCCCGCCATCCAGAGCGTCATCTCGTTGGCCCAGAGCGTCGGCTTCTCGAAGACGTAGCGAAGCACGACCTCGTAGACCATGACGCAGACCATCGCGGCGATGATGATCATGGTGATGCGACCGACGAAGACCGACAGGCGGTCCGCGATGCCCCATTCCTCGTATTCGTTATGCGCCCGTCGCACGGTCATGACGCCCAGCACGAAGAAGGCGGCGGCCGCGACGGCGGCCAGCCAATCGATCGCCGAGGCCGCATCATAGCGACGCGCCAACGCGTCCACGGTCGGGCCGGGATCGGAGAAGATCATCAGGAAGGCCGGCATCCGCCACATCGCCCAACCTGCCGCGAGGCAGAAGAGGATCGGCATGAGCACCTGCAGCGGCCCCGGCACGACCTGCGGCGCGGCGCCCCCGGTCTCGTAGAATGTCGCGTCCTGTGCGGCGTCCTTGGTCATCGGGGCCTCCTAGCGGTCGATGCGGTGGCGGTTGAGGAAATCGGGGTCGGGCACCACGCCCAGCCCCGGTCGATCCGGGAGCGCGACCGTCCCGTTATTGGCGGCGACCTGGCCCTGGATGTCCAGCGCTTCGGTCAGCATCTCGTCGCGAAACCAGTTCTCGGTCGTGTCGAATTCCAGCCACGGCTCTCGCGGGTGCAGGCCGCCGGGCAGGGGTGGCATCGCGGCCAGAAGCTGCATGTTGGTCGCGACGGCGATGGCGCTGCCCCAGACATGGTTCACGACGGGCACGTGATGCGCGTGGCAGAGCGCCAAGACGCGAAGGTATTCGCTGATCCCGCCCAGCGCGCAGACCTCGGGTTGCGCGATCGAGAGCCCGCCCGAGGCCAGTAGGTCGCGCCAGCCCCAGCGCGTGTATTCCGCCTCGCCCCCGGCGATCCGCGTCCGCAGCGTCCGGCGGAGCGTGGCATAGCCTTCGCGGTCCTCGGGGGCGACCGGCTCCTCGAACCAGTAGGCGCCGAGGTCGTCCAGCGCCCGCCCGACTTCCAGCGCGTCGTTCACGTCGTAGGCGTGGTTGGCGTCGACCATGACGTCGAACCCGTCGCCCACGCCGCGGCGCACGGCCTCGGCCAGCCGGATGTCGTCTCGGACGCCGAGCCCCACCTTCATCTTGGTCGCACGGAAGCCCGTGTCCCGGATCGCCGCCGCCTCGTCCGCGAAGCGCTCGGCCAGCTCCCCGACGGGCTCGGGGCGCAGCATCATGCCGTAGCCGTAGACGCCCACGCGGTCGCGGTGCCGTCCACCGATCAGCCGTGAGATCGACAGCCCCGCCGCCTGTCCGGTGATGTCCCAGAGCGCGATATCGACGCCGGACAGGGCCTGGATCGGCATCCCCTTCTGCCCGTGGTCGCGCAGGAGGTTGTAGACCCTATGCCAGCACACGTCCCGGTCGCGCGGGTCCATGCCCATGATCATCGGCGCGATGACGCCCTCGACGATGCCTGCGTTGGCTGTCGCGACCGCGCCCGGCCCGAAGCACTCGCCCCAGCCAGTCAGGCCCTCGTCGGTCGAGACCTCGACCAGATGGGCCGTGCGTTTGGAATAATACTGCTGCGAATAGCCCAGCGTCTCGGGCATGTCGCAGGACAGGACGTGGGACCGGACGCCGGTGATCTTCATGATCCGCGCGCCCCCCGTCGCCCTTGGATCGTCTGGAGTGGCGCGGCCCCGGATGGCCGGGACCGCGCCGATGTTCTAAGCTGTGCGGCGGATCACTCCTGCACGAGACCCAGCTGGCGCAGGTAGCCCATGTGGCTCTCGACCAGCGCCTCGGCCTCGGGGGTCGTGGCGTATTCGGGCCAGGTTTCCTGCGCGGCCTTGCGGAACGCGGTCAGGTCCTCGTCCGACCAGGTGTGCAGCGTGATGCCGTTGGCCTCCAGCTCGGCGGCGGCCTCGGCATTGGCGCGCTCGAACTTCATCGCGGTGCGCAGGCTCAGCGCTTCCATGGCCGTGTTCATGATCGCCTTGTGATGCTCGGGCATCGCGTCATAGACGGCCTTGTTGCACGCCAGGTGGTCCGACGGCATCGAGTGGAAGCCGGGGAAGGTCGCGTGGCTTGCGATGTCGTAGAGGCCCAGTCCGACGTTGTTGGCCAGCGCCGATGCGTCGGCCCCGTCGATGATCCCGGTTTCGAGCGCGGTGAAGATCTCGGTGAAGTCCATCACGATGGGCGAGGCGCCGAGCTTGGCGAAGATGTCCGTCTCCATCCCCGGAGGCGAGCGGAACTTCCAGTCCTGCAGGTCGGCGAGACCGGCGAGTGGCTTCGTCGAGCTGAGCGATTCCTGGCCGGGAACCCACCAGCCGATCAGCTGCATGTCGTAGCTGTTGTAGAGGTTCTGCGCGGCTTCCATGCCGCCGCCCTCATAAAGCCAGGTCAGCTGCTGGATGGGCGTGTCGTAGCCGCCCATGATGTCACCGACGAACTGGAACGCGGGGTTCTTGCCGGTCTGGTAGCCGCCGCCCGTCATGTCGCAATCGAGGATGCCCGTCGCCGCCGCGTCGAAGGTCTCGACCGACTTGACGACCGACGAGCTGTAGAACGGCTCGACCACGATCTCGCCGTTGGACATGGCCTGGATCGTCTCGAAATAGCCGGTCGCCAGCTCGCCCATCGGCGTCTCGGGGGCGTGGTGCGTCTGGATGCGCAGCGTCGTGGTCTGGGCCATTGCCGCGCCGGTCAGCGCCGTGGTGGCGGCCGCGAGCGCGGCCAGCGTAAGGGTTTTCATCGTGATCCTCCCATTGATCGGTCGCCCCTGCCGGCCCCTTCGGGGCTCCCTTCGGAGGGGTGCGGGTCCGACCCTAACAAGCCCGCCCGTCAGCGCAAACAAAAAATGAAAATCCGTGGACAAGCGAGATTTTGGAGAATATCAAAATTATGGAAGGGGGATGTCAGGCCGATGCCCGACACGAAATCACGAACCGATACGCCCGCGATCTATGCGGAATTGCAGCATCGCCTGCTGACGGGTGGATTCGTCCCCGGCGACAAGATCATGTCCGGTCCGCTGGCGCAGGAGTTCGGCTGTTCGGCCAACACCGTGCGCGACGTGCTCCTGCAACTCTCCAAGGTCGGGCTCGTGGATTTCGCGATCCAGCGCGGGTTCCGCGCCCGCCAGGTCAGCCGCGAGCGGCGCTCCGACATCGCGCGCTTCCGCGTCCTGCTGGAGCAGGAGGGGGCCGTCCGTTCGATGCGCAACGGCGGCCTGACCTGGGAGGCGAGCCTGACCGCGGCCCATCACAGCCTCGTCCACATCGAGAACCAGATCGCACGCGCGGGTGACGGTGCGCCCATCGTCGGCATCTGGTCGGATGCCGAGCTGACCTTCCACCGCACGCTGATCTCGGAATGCGCGCTGCCACCGCTGATCGAGACCTTCGAGAGCGTCTACATGCAGTTCCGCCAGCAGATGGTGGGGCTCGAGAACAATTGCGTGCCCGACTACTTCCACCAGATCATCGCGCATCATCAGCTTATCATGGACGCGGCACTCTCGGGAGACGAGGCGCGTCTGCGCCGCGAGATCGAGCATCACCAGGCGCGGCATTTCCTGTGACTGCCGCGCGGCCCGGCTCAGATCCCGTTGCGACGCCGAAGCTCGAGGTAAAGCGCCGAGTGATCCATGTCGGCGCCGTCCATCTCGTCGCGCAGCACCTTGAACCGGTCGTTGACCGCGGTCACCGCTGGCAATTCAAGGCCGAGCGTCCCGGCCTCGCCCAGCACGTTGTTGAGGTCCTTGATCTGGAACTTGGTCAGCCCGCCGGGGACGAAATTGCCCTCGGTCATGCGCGCGCCATGCTGTTGCAGGATGACGCTGTCGGCGAATCCGCCCTTGAGGGCCTGACGCACGGCCGCCGGGTCGGCGCCACCGCGCTCCAGCAGAAGCATCGCCTCGGCCACCGCGCCGATGGTGCAGGCGACGATGGCCTGATTGGCGAGCTTGGCCAGCTGCCCCGCGCCCACGGGCCCGACATGAACCGGCGTTCCGAGATCGGCCAGCACCGCCTTCACCGCGTCGAAATGCGCCGCGTCGCCGCCCGCCATGATCGCCAGCGTCGCGCCCTCGGCGCCCTTGGTGCCGCCGGAGACCGGCGCGTCAACATAGCCCATGCCTCGCTCGGCGAAGCGCGCGCCGTGATCCCGTGCTTCCTCGGGCTTGATCGACCCCATTTCGACCCAGATTGCACCCACGGCGAAGGCGTCCATCGCATCCGACTGTACCCGGTCCGAGGTCGCGCCGTCCGACAGCATCGAGATCACGATCGCCTTCCCCGCCACGGCCACGGCCGGGCTTTCGGCGACGGTCGCACCTTCGATTGCGCGGGCCTTTTCGGGCGAGCGGTTCCAGACGGTGACGTCATGGCCCGCGGCGATAAGGTTGCGGGCCATCGGAGCGCCCATCAGGCCGGTTCCGAGCAATGCGAGCGGGATCATGGGTCTCTCCGTGTTTGCGCTCACGGTAGAAACGAAATAGCCCCAGATACAACCGGGAGAGTGACATGACGGACCGCCTGAAGGGGAAACGCGCCCTGATCACCGCCGCCGGGCAGGGGATCGGGCGCGCCACCGCAGAGATGTGGGTTGCCGAAGGGGCCGAGGTCTTCGCAACCGACCGCGACGCGGCACTTCTGGACGGGCTCGACTGCGAGACCTTCGCCCTTGATGTGCGCGATCCGGCCTCGATCCGGGACGGCGTCGCGAAGGCGCGCCCGACGGTCCTCTTCAATTGCGCGGGGTTCGTGCATCACGGCGACGTGCAGGCCGCGACCGAGGACGAGTGGGAAATGGGGTTCGACCTGAACGTCCGCTCGATGTTCCGAACGATCCAGGCGTCGCTGCCCCACATGCTCGAGGCCGGCACGGGGTCCATCGTCAACATGTCGTCCGCCGCATCATCCGTCCTCGGCGCGCCGAACCGCTTCATCTACGGCGCCACCAAGGCCGCCGTGATCGGGCTGACGAAATCGGTCGCGGTCGACTACATCAAGCGCGGAATCCGCTGCAACGCGATCTGCCCCGGCACCGTGGAAAGCCCGTCCTGGCATGAGCGGGTGAAGGCGCTGGGCGAGGAGATGGGCAGCTACGACGCCGCCCTCGAAGCCTTCGTCTCGCGGCAGCCGATGGGTCGCGTGGCCCAGGCGACCGAGATCGCCGCGCTCGCCACGTATCTCGCCTCGGACGAGAGCGCGTTCACCACCGGCCATCCGCATGTGATCGACGGTGGCTGGTCGGGTCAGTGATCCAACTTGAACGACATGCCGTAACGAACTGATACCGAACGGAATCCCATGACCAAGCTTCGCTCCCGCCTTTGGTTCGACAACCCCGACAACCGAGAGATGACGGCGCTCTATCTCGAACGCTATCTGAACTACGGTCTGACCCGCGAGGAGTTGCAGGGCTCGAAGCCTATCATCGCCATTGCCCAGACGGGCAGCGATCTGAGCCCCTGCAACCGGCATCACCTGGAACTGGAAAAGCGGGTCCACGACGGCATCATCGCCGCCGGTGGCGTACCCCTCCAGGTGCCGGTCCATCCGATCCAGGAGACGGGCAAGCGCCCGACCGCCTCGCTCGACCGCAACCTCGCCTATCTCAGCCTCAGCGAGACGCTGAATGGCTATCCCCTGGACGGCGTTGTCCTGATGATCGGGTGCGACAAGACCACGCCGGCCCTGCTCATGGCGGCCGCGACGGTCAACATTCCCGCCATCGCGCTGAGTGTCGGGCCGATGCTCAACGGCTGGTTCAAGGGCGAGCGGACGGGGTCGGGTACAATCGTCTGGAAGGCGCGCGAGATGCATGCCGCCGGCGAGATCGACGACGCGGGCTTCATGGAGATCGTGGCCTCCAGCACGCCGTCGGTCGGTTATTGCAACACGATGGGCACGGCCACGACGATGAACTCGCTGGCCGAGGCGCTGGGAATGCAGCTTCCGGGTGCGGCTGCGATCCCCGCGCCCTATCGGCAGCGGGGGCATATCAGCTACCAGACCGGTCAGCGCATCGTCGAGATGGTGCACGAGGATCTGAAACCCTCGGACATCATGACGCGCGCAGCGTTCGAGAACGCCATCGTCACCAACTCCGCCATCGGGGGGAGCACGAACGCGCCCATCCATCTGAACGCTGTCGCGCGCCATCTGGGCGTCCCGCTCGACAACGACGACTGGCAGGCGCTGGGCCATCACATCCCGCTGGTGGTGAACCTTCAGCCCGCCGGCGCATATCTGGGCGAGGATTACTACCACGCGGGCGGCGTGCCTGCGGTGATGGGGCAGTTGATGGCCGCCGACCTTCTGCCGCATCCGGGCGCGATGACGGTCAACGGACGCACGATGGGCGAGAACGTCGAGGGCCTTGCCACCCAACTGCCGGATGTCATCAAGCCGATCGACGCGCCGATGAAGGACGCGGCGGGATTCCTCAACCTCAAGGGCAACCTCTTCGACTCGGCGATCATGAAGACCAGCGTGATCTCCGAGGCGTTTCGATCCCGTTACCTCTCGAATGCGGACGATCCCGAAGCCTTCGAGGGACGCGCCATCGTCTTCGACGGCCCCGAGGACTTCCACGCGAAGATCGACGACGAAGCGCTTGGAATCACGGAGGATTGCATCCTCATCATGCGTGGCGCGGGGCCCATCGGCTATCCCGGCGCGGCCGAGGTCGTGAACATGCGGCCTCCGGCTTACCTCATCAAGCGCGGCATCCACGAACTGCCCTGCATCGGCGACGGGCGGCAGTCCGGCACCTCTGGCAGCCCCTCGATCCTGAACGCCTCGCCCGAGGCGGCGGCAGGCGGCGGGCTCGCCCTCGTGGCAACAGGCGACCGGGTGCGGATCGACCTCGGCCGCGGCACGGCGAACATGCTCGTCCCCGACGACGAGCTGACCGCTCGCCGACAAGCCTTGCCGCCGCAGCCCTTCACCCCGCCCAGCGAGACGCCGTGGCAGGAGATCTTCCGCGAGCGGGTCGGACCGCTCTCGGAGGGGATGATCCTGCGTGGCGCGGATGCCTATCGTGGGACCGCCCAGAAGGGCGTCGCGCGCGACAACCACTGACACGAAGACAAAGAATACAGGGAGATACCAGATGAAGCTGTGCCGTTTCGGGGCGCCGGGCGCCGAGAAGCCCGGACTGATCGATCACAATGGCGACCTGCGCGACCTGAGCGCCGAAGTGGCCGATATCGCCGCCGAAACCCTGTCGGACAAAAGCCTCGAGATCCTCTCGAAGCTCGATCCGATGGCGCTGCCGAAGGTGGACGGGCCGGTGCGCTACGGCCCCTGCGTCGCGGGCATCGGCAAGTTCATGTGCATCGGCCTGAACTACTCCGACCACGCCGCCGAGACGGGCGCCGACATCCCCGAGCATCCGATCCTCTTCATGAAGGCCACCAGCGCCGTGGTCGGTCCCGACGACGATGTGGTGATGCCGCGCGGCTCGACCCATACCGACTGGGAGGTCGAGCTGGGCGTCGTGATCGGATCGGAGTGCAAATACGTCTCCGAGGAAGACGCGCTGAACCATGTCGCCGGCTACTGCGTCATCAACGACGTGTCCGAGCGGCATTTCCAGACCAAGCTCACCGGCCAGTGGACCAAGGGAAAGTCCTGCGACACATTCGGCCCCACCGGCCCGTGGCTCGTGACCCGCGACGAAGTCGGCGACGTCCAGAACCTCGCCATGCATTGCGACGTGAACGGCAAGCGCATGCAGACCGGAAACACCAACACGATGATCTTCACCGTGGCCCAGTGCATCAGCCATCTGAGCCAGATGTTCACCCTGCATCCCGGCGACGTCATCTCGACCGGCACGCCGCCCGGCGTCGGCATGGGGATCAAGCCCGAGCCGGTCTACCTGAAGGCGGGCGACGTCATGGAGCTGTCGATCGAGAAGCTCGGCTCCCAGCGCCAGACGGTGCGCGCCGATGACTAAGGTCAAGCTGCTCCAGATCGGAGAGATTACCGACCGGATGCGCGACGCGCTGTCGCCCCATTTCGAGATCGACATCCTGTTCGACCAGGATGACCGCGCGGGCTTCCTGCGCGACCATGGCGCGGACTACCTGGCGATCCTGACGAATGGCCATTGGGGCGTCCCCGAGGATGTCGCCGCAGCCACGCCGAACCTCAAGGTCGTCTCGTCCTACGGCGTGGGCTACGACGCGATCGATGCCGATGACTACGCCGCGCGCGGCATCCTCGTGGCCCATACGCCCGACGTCCTGAACGACGAGGTGGCGAACACCTTCGTGATGCTCTGGCTCGCCGTCTCGCGGGAGCTCATTCCGTCGGACCGCCACGCCCGGTCGGGTGAATGGGAGACGGGGGGCAACTATCCCCTGACGCGCTCGGTGATGCACCGGAGGGTCGGCATCCTCGGGCTGGGCCGGATCGGTCAGACCATCGCCGATCGCTGTGCGGCCTTCGACGCCGAGATCCACTACCATTCCCGCTCGCCCAAGGACGTGCCCTACACCTATCACGACAGCGCGGAGGCCTGCGCCGCCGCCGTCGAGGTCCTCGTCGCGATCACGCCGGGCGGCCCGTCGACGCAGCACATGGTCAATGCTGATGTGCTGCGCGCCCTCGGCCCCGACGGGCTGTTCTTCAACGTCGCGCGCGGCTCGGTCGTCGACGAAGACGCCCTCGTGGCGGCCTTGCGGGACGGCACGATCGCGGGCGCGGGGCTCGACGTGTTCGAGGCCGAGCCGAAGATTCCCGACGCGCTCAAGGACATGGATAACGTCGTGCTGACGCCCCATGTTGCCTCGGGCACGCACGAGACGCGGCAGGCGATGGGGGACCTCGTGGTCGAGAACCTGACCCAGTGGCTCGCGGACGGCACCGTGAGCACGCCGGTCCCGGAATGCCGCGACCTGTGACATGACGGCCGTGATCGACCGGGTCACGGCCCGTCTGTTCGACGTGCCGCTGGACGAGGTGCTGGTGGATGCCAAGCATGGCGATCATACGCATTTCCAGCTGGTGACCTGCACCATCGGCACCTCGGACGGGGCCGAGGGGACGGGCTACACCTACACGGGCGGCAAGGGCGGCACGGCCATCCTCGCCATGATCCGCGACGACCTCGCGCCCTTCCTGATGGGCCGCGCGCCTGCGCCCGAGGCACTGCACGACGCGATGCAGTGGCACATGCATTACGTCGCGCGGGGCGGCGTCGCGAGCTTCGCGATCTCGGCGGTGGATATCGCGCTCTGGGACATCCGCGGCCTCGGGACGGGAAGCAGTCTCGTCGAGATGGCGGGGGGCCATTCCGACCGGTGCGGTGCCTATTGCGGCGGGATCGATCTCGGCTTCGATCTGCCGAAGCTGCTCGCCTCGGTCGAGGGCTACCTGGAGCAGGGCGTCGACGGGGTGAAGATCAAGGTCGGTCGCTCCGACGACCAGCAGCGCGCCGAAGCCGTCCGCAGCCTGATCGGGCCGGACCGGGCCCTGATGGTGGACGCGAATTACGCGCTCGACCGTGCCACCGCGATCGAGGCGGCGCGCGGCTTCATGGATCTCGAGATCCGTTGGTTCGAGGAGCCGATCGAGCCCGATGACTATGCGGGCTATGCCGCCATCGCCGACGCGACGGGCTGCCCGCTTGCGATGGGGGAGAACCTCCATACGCTGCACGAGTTCGGCTATGCCGTGGCGCAGGCGAAGCTCTCGTACCTGCAACCCGACGCCAGCAATTGCGGCGGCATTACGGGCTGGCTCCGGGTCGCGGCGCTGGCCGCCGAAGCCGGTCTTCCGATCTCGAGCCACGGGATGCAGGAGCTGCACGTCTCGCTCGTGTCGGCCCAGCCCCATGCCGACCGGATCGAGATCCACAGCTTCCCCATCGACCGCTACACGACCCGTCCGCTCGTGCTGGACGGCGCCCAGGCCGTGGCCCCGTCGCAACCGGGGATCGGGGTCACCTTCGACTGGGGCCGGCTGGCCCCTCACGAGCGACACGGATAGGGACCGGCGCGCACCGAACGCCACGGGCGCGAAGAATCTTAGGCTAAGATTTTTGGCACCCGGGCGATCCGGGCGCGCAGGGTGGCGACCCGATCGGCGACGTCGGATCGGACCGGCCCGCCGCGCGGCGGATCGACCAGTGTCGTGTACCAGTGTGTCGGCGGCGCCTTGCCGCGCCGGTTTCCGCGCCATTCCAGTCCGCGCAGCACCGCCTCCGCCGCCGCGGGCAGGCGGTCCGGCAGGTCGCGGCCCGAGAGCGTGCCCCAGGCGGCCGTCCAGAGGCGCCCCACCGACCAAGGATTGTAGCCGCCACCGCCCAGAAGGAGTAAGCGCGGGGCCAGCGGCATCAGGCCGCGCAGCACTGCGAGATGCGCGCGGTTCGAGAGGGCGAGTCGCGAGAGCGGGTCCTCCTCGACCGCGTCCGCGCCGCATTGCATCACGATGGCTTCCGGACGGAAGGCCTCGACCGCGGGCAGGATGAGGCGGTCTCGGGCCAGCGCCATCTCGTCGTCGTTGGTCCCGCGCGGCAGCGGCAGATTGAAGACTTGACCCAGCCCCGCATCATCCAGCGCGCCGGTCCAGGGCCAGCGCCGTTCCTCGTGCGTCGAGATCAGGAGGATGTCGGGATCGTCCGCGAAGGCGGCCTCGACCCCGTCCATGTGATGCGCGTCGATGTCGATATAGGCGATCCGCCGGATGCCGCTCGCGCGCAGCGACAGGATGCCGAAGACGCAATCGTTGAGATAGCAGAACCCGTTCGCGCGGTCGGGCATTCCGTGATGCGTGCCGCCGCCGGGCACGTGGACGCGCCCGCCCTGCGCCAGGAGTTCGCCCGCGAGGATCACGCCGCCGACGCCTGTGGCCGGGCGGCGGAACATCTCGGGGAAGACCGGGTTCGACACCGTCCCGAGCCCGTGGCGCGCCGTGGTCGCCTCGTCGACCCGTCCCTCGGTCTCGGCGCGCATCAGCGCCTCGACATAGGCGGCGCTGTGCCAGACGCGGAGTGCTGCGGGACGCGCGCGAGGCGAGGTGCGGAAGTGGCCCGGCGGCAGCCAGCCCAGCGCGCGCGAAAGGTCCATGACCGTCGAGACACGCGGCACCCGGAGGGGATGCCAGTCGCCATAGCTCGACCCGCGATAGATCTCGTGCCCGAGCAGCAGCGTCAGGGCAGGGCGCTTTCGACGAGGTCGATCATGCGGGGCGAGAGCGGCTTGGTCGAGGACGGCTCGAAGGCCAGAAGGTCCCCGCCGGGTGCCAGAAGCGCCTTGTAGAAGTTCCACCGCGGCGCTGCACCGTGGGTTTCGGCCAGCCAGCGGTAGAACGGGTGCGCATCGGCGCCGGTGACATCGGTGATTGTCGTCATAGGTAGGGTCAGGCCGTAATTCACCTCGCAGAATTCGGCGACGGACTCCGCATCGGCCAGTTCCTGCCGGAACGCGTCCGACGGCACCGCGAGGACGGTCAGGCCCTGCTCGCCGTATCGCTCGTGCAAGGCCTGGAGCCCCGCATACTGGTCGGTGAAGCCGCAGAGCGACGCGGTATTCACCACCAGCACCGGCCCGTCCGAAAGCGCGGCGAGGTCGATCGTCCCACCCTCCAGCGCCTCGAATTCGAAGGCGCGCGCGGGCAGCGCGGCGAGGAGGAGAAGGGCGAGGATGAGGCGCATATCCCCGAGGTAGCCGGGCGCGCCGTCAGTTCAACCGGCGGCATCTCCGCGGGCCTTGGCATTGCGCAGGGACGGGAAACCCCTAGATTGCAAAGCCAGACGAAGGACACGCACCGCCCATGATCCGCTACGCCCTCCGCTGTGCCGCCGGCCACGATTTCGAGAGCTGGTTCGCCTCCGCCGACGCCTATGACGCGCTGGCGGCGAAGGGTCTGGTGAGCTGTGGCTGCGGCTCGACCGATGTGACAAAGGCGTTGATGGCGCCCAAGGTCGCGGCGAAGGGTAACCGTTTGTCGACGCCGACCACGCCGATCGAGACCAGGATCGCCGAGCTGCGCGCCAAGGTCGAGGCGGAGGCGAGCTATGTCGGCCCGCGTTTCGCCGAAGAGGCCCGGCGCATTCACGCCTCCGAGACGCCCGAGACCCCGATCTACGGCGAGGCCAATCTCGCCGAGGCGAAGGCCCTGATCGATGACGGGATTGCGGTCGCGCCGCTCCCGTTCCGCCCAAGGGCGAAGGCCAACTGATGCGCGCCCTCGTGACCGGTGCGAATCGCGGCATCGGCGCTGCGCTGATGACGGAAGGCGCCGCGCGCGGTCATGCGATGGTCGGCACCTCGCGGGCGGGTGCGGACGGGCTGATGCGGCTCGATGTGACCGATACCTGTCTCCAGACCGCCTGCGCCTCGGCCACGGGACCTCTCGACGCGGTGATCTGCAACGCGGGCGTCTATCTCGACAAGAACCGCGATCTGATGTCTCTCAACGCCGCCACCCTGAATGCGACTTTCCAGGCCAACGTGACGGGCGTGTTCCTGACCGTGCAGGCGCAACTGGCCAACCTGTCCGAAGGGGGGCGGATCGCCATCATTGCCTCCCAGATGGGGTCGAGCGCGCGGGCCGGGGGCAACGCCTTCGCATATCGCGCCTCGAAGGCGGCGGCTCTCAATCTCGGCCGCAGCCTCGCGGTGGCGCTGGCCCCGAAGGGCATCGCCGTGGGCATTTACCACCCCGGCTGGGTCCGCACCGAGATGGGGGGCGACAACGCGGATATCGATGTCGCGACCTCCGCGCGGGGCCTCTGGGACCGCATCGAAGCCCTGACCCTCGACGACAGCGGAGCGTTCCTCTCCTATGACGGCACCGCGCTTGCGTTCTAGGCCCACGCGCCGCGCGCTGCTCGGGGCGGCGGGGGCCGTTCTGGCCGCGCCCCGGCTCGCGCGGGCGGGCGCGGATCTCGTGACCCTTGCCGCCGCCAGCCTGAAGCCGGCGCTCGACGCGGTGCTCGACCGCTGGGACGGGTCGGTGCGGGTCAGCTATCTCGGCTCAGGCGCGGCCGCGCGGCAGGTGGCGGCCGGCGCGCCGGTGGACCTCGTGATCCTCGCGGCCGTCGATTGGATGGACTGGCTGGCGGGGCAGGGCGTGCTGGCCGGACCGCCGGTACCGGTCGCGGGCAACCGCCTGATCCTCGTTGGGCCGCCGGGATCGCCGCCGCTCGCATTGGACCGGGCCGCCGTGCTCGACCGTCTGGGCGACGGGCGCTTCGCGATCGGCGACCCGATGTCGGTGCCCGCCGGGCGCTATGGCCAGCAGGCGCTCGAGACGCTGGGCCTCTGGGACGCGATCCGCCCGCGCGCCGTGCTGACCGAGAATGTGCGTGCTGCACTCGCCCATGTCGTGCGGGGCGATCTGGCGATGGGTGTGGTCTATGGATCGGATGCAGAGGGCAGCGCGGTCGCGACGCTCGCGACCTTTCCGCCCGCGTCGCATGCGCCGATCACCTATCCGGCGGCGATCCCGGTCGGCGCAGGGCCGGACGCGGCGGCGCTCCGCACGCATATCGTCGGAGCCTCGGACATCTTCGCGGCCAAGGGCTTCGCGCCCGCGCCCATCGCGTGATCGATCTGCCGCCCGAGGCATGGGAGGCACTGGCGCTTTCGCTCCGCGTGTCGATGGTGGCGACGCTGGCCGCGCTGCCGCCCGCGATCTGGGTCGCGCATCTGCTGGCGCGGGGACGCTTCGGGGGCCGAGGGCTGCTGGATGCGGTGGTTCACCTGCCGCTGGTCCTGCCGCCGGTCGTCACGGGCTATGCGCTTCTTCTCCTCTTCTCCCGCGCCGGGCCCATCGGCGGCCTGCTCGAGCCGCTGGGCCTCGGGATCGCTTTTCGCTGGACGGGGGCCGCGCTGGCCGCCGGGATCATGGCCTTCCCGCTCATCGTCCGCGCCATCCGGCTGGCGATCGAGGCGGTCGATCCCGCGTTGGAGGAGGCGGCGGCGACGCTTGGGGCCTCGCGCTGGCGCATCTGGTGGACGATCACCCTGCCGCTCGCCGCGCCGGGCCTTCTCGCGGGGGCCACGCTCGGGTTCGCCAAGGCGTTCGGCGAGTTCGGTGCGACCATCACCTTCGTCGCCTCCATCCCCGGCGAGACGCGGACGCTCCCGGCGGCGATCTACGCGTTCCTGCAGGTGCCTGACGGCGATGCGGGGTTGCGCGGACTGGTCCTGATCGCGGTGGGCGTTTCGGTCGCGGCGGTCCTCGTGTCGAACTGGCTGGCCCCGCGCGTCGCGGCCCGGATTGCCGGTCGATGACGCTCTCGGTCGACATTCGCCACCGGATCGAGGGCTTCACGCTCGACGCGGCCTTCGACGCGCCAGGCGGCGTGACGGCGCTGTTCGGCCCGTCAGGCGCGGGCAAGACGACGCTCGCCCGCGCGGTGGCGGGTCTGTTGCCGATCGACGCGGCGCGGATCGCGGTGGGGGACAGGGTACTGTCCGATGCACGGACCACTCTGCCGCCGCAGGCGCGACGCATCGGCTACGTCTTTCAGGAGCCGCGTCTCTTTCCCCATCTGAGCGTGCGCGCCAACCTGCTCTATGGCGCGCCTGCCGGGGCCGATCCGGCCGCCATGGCCGCGATGCTGGATATCGCGAACCTGCTCGACCGGCGTCCCGGCGGCCTTTCGGGGGGCGAGGCGGCGCGGGTCGCCATCGGTCGGGCGCTGCTCCGCGACCCGGACCTCCTGATCCTTGACGAGCCGCTCGCCGCGCTCGATGCCACCCGGCGCGCGGCGATCCTGCCCTATCTCGAGCGCATGCGCGGTCGGGGCACGCCCATCCTCTATATCAGCCACGCGATGGACGAGGTCGTGCGGCTGGCCGACACGCTTGTCCTGCTCGACGGTGGGCGCGTCGTGCGCGCCGGGCCGGTGGCCGAGGTGCTGGCCGATCCGGGCGCGACCGCGGCGCTGGGTCCGGGCCAGGTGGGAACGCTGCTCGACGGGCGCGTCACCGCGCGGGGCGGGGGGCTGGCGACGGTCGAGACTGCCATCGGCGCGTTGCGCATCGCGGCCGATCTGCCGGGCGACCGCCTGCGCTTCCGCATCCGGGCCGAGGACGTGACGGTCGCGATCACCGAGCCCACGGGCCTGTCCGCGCGGAACGTCATGGCCGGGCGCGTGGCGTCGGTGGAGCCGCTGGGCGAGGCGATCCTCCTCGGGCTGTCCGTCGGGCAGGGTCGGCTCTTGGCGCAGGTGACGCCGGAGGCGGTGGCCGTTCTGGACCTGGCACCCGGTCGCGAGATCTGGGCGATCGTGAAGGCCAGCGGCGTCGGCTCGGCCTAGCCCTTCACGCGACCCAGAGCGCGCAGGATGCGCCGTTCCAAGCCCCGACGCTCCGCCGGGGTCAGGAAGGCGCCGATCTCGACCGCACGGGGTCCGCCTTCGAGCGTGAGGTAATCCTCGACCGTGCCGACCTTCTCGTGCCGCTCGACGCGGATCCAGTAGGGATTGGCCTGCCAGTCGCGGGTGCTGCCGTCGGGGTCGCGCCGCTCCAGCCGCGCGGCTTCGGGCGTCAGGACGAGATGTTCGAGGATGTCGCGGTCGCGCCATGACCGTGTGAGCCCCAGCCAGAGCAGGCCCAGCGCCGCGAGGCAGAAGGGGAGCACACCCCAGAGCACGGCCGTCCCGATCAGCCCGACCATCGGAATGCAGAGCATCGCGAAGGTCGCTCCGATCATCCAGACGAAGCCAGTGCCCGTCATCGACTGGTGCGGCCAGAGCTCCAGCTCAAGCACGGAGGCCCCGGAGTGATCCGGGGCCTCGGCGCTGTCATGGATGACGTGGATGGGCATCAGTGATGCGGCTGGCGATCCCACATCTCGCGCGTCGGAAGCTCCTCGAAGGTGTGCTCCGGCGGCGGATTGGGCAGCGTCCATTCCAGCGTGTCCGCATGCTCGCCCCAATAGGCGTTCTCGGTCACCTTCCGTCCGGCCATGATCGTGTAGAACACGACGCCGATGAAGAAGAGGAACGAGGCGAAGGACAGGAACGCCCCCCAGCTCGACACCGCGTTCCAGAGCGCGAAGGCGTCCGGGTAGTCGATATAGCGGCGCGGCATGCCCTGACGGCCAAGGAAGTGCTGCGGGAAGAACGTCAGGTTCGCGCCGATGAAGAACGTCCAGAAGTGCAGCCTGCCCGCCCATTCCGGGTATTGCCGGCCCGACATCTTGCCGATCCAGTAATAGATTCCCGCGAAGATGCCGAACACGGCCCCGAGGCTCATCACGTAGTGGAAGTGCGCCACGACGTAATAGGTGTCGTGATAGGCCCGGTCGATGCCCGCCTGGGACAGGACGATGCCGGTCACGCCGCCCACGGTGAAGAGGAAGATGAACCCGATCGCAAAGAGCATCGGCGTCTTGAAGCTGATCGAGCCGCCCCACATCGTCGCGATCCACGAGAAGATCTTCACGCCCGTGGGCACCGCGATGATCATCGTGGCCACCATGAAGTAGGCCTGCTGCGTCAGCGACATGCCCACGGTGTACATGTGGTGCGCCCAGACGACGAAGCCCAGGCCGCCGATGGCGATCATGGCGTAAACCATCGGCAGGTAGCCGAAGATCGGCTTCTTCGAGAAGGTGCTGACGATGTGGCTGACGATGCCGAAGGCCGGCAGGACCACGATGTAGACCTCGGGGTGACCGAAGAACCACAGGATGTGCTGGTAGAGCACGGGGTCGCCGCCACCCGCCGGGTCGAAGAACGTCGTCCCGAAGTTTCGGTCCGTCAGCAGCATGGTGATGGCACCGGCGAGGACCGGCAGCGCCAGAAGGATCAGCCACGCGGTCACGAAGATCGACCAGGCGAAGAGCGGCACCTTGTGCAGCGTCATGCCCGGTGCGCGCATGTTGAGGAACGTGGTGATGATGTTGATCGCCCCGAGGATGGACGATGCGCCCGAGACGTGGACCGCGAAGATCGCGATGTCCGTGGACATGCCGGCCTCGGTCGTCGACAGCGGCGGGTAGAGCACCCAGCCGATGCCAGAACCCGACTGGCCGTTGCCGCCCGGCACCAGGACCGACAGCACGGCCAGCGACGTGCCCGCCACGAAGAGCCAGAAGCTGAGGTTGTTAAGCCGCGGGAACGCCATGTCCGGCGCGCCGATATGCAGCGGCATGAAGTAGTTGCCGAAGCCCCCGAAGAGCGCGGGGATCACCACGAAGAACATCATCAGGATGCCGTGGCCGGTGATCAGGACGTTCCAGAGATGTCCGTTCGGGGTGCAGTCCCCGGCAGCGGCGGCCGTCAGGCGCGCGCCTTCCATGCACATGTACTGCACGCCCGGATCCATGAGCTCCATGCGCATGTAGACCGTGAAGGCGACCGAGATGAACCCGGCGAGGCCCGACACGAAGAGATACAGGATCCCGATGTCCTTGTGGTTCGTGGACATGAACCAGCGCGTGAAGAAGCCGGGCTTCTCGTGATTGTCCTGGCCCGAGATGGCGGCGTCAGCCATGCGGATGCTCCTGTGGTCTGGTCTGTCGAATCCCCGAATGGCGTCCAGCGCCGGTCGTTCGGGTTGCGTTCTAGAGGGCCTGCCCCGGCAGGGCAACGACACATTGGGTCGCGGGGGGCGGCGTCCTGTCGCTGGGGCCGGCACGCACCGCGTGGCGGCGGGCAAGGCCGCCGCTAGGCAGTGCGCGTGTCGCTCAGGGCCCGCCGGTAACCGGGATCGCGGTTCCGGACAAAAGAACTCCGCCGACCGTGGGGGGAGCGGTCGGCGGAGCGGGGTCGTCTCGGAATTTCGGTGCGGTCAGCGGGTCTTATAGAAACCCACGGAGTCGATATAGGTGCCGACATTGTCGACGGCCCCGGTCTCGCGCAGCTCGAGCGTATTGGTGCCGTCGCCGGTGCCGCCGGTGACGTCGAATTCATAGGTCTGCCAGACGTTCTCGCCCGGTGCGGCCACGCCGACGAACTCGCCGCCCCAATAGACCTCGACGGCGTTGTTGCCGATTATGTCGGTGGCGGCGAAGGCGATGCGGTAGGGCTCGTCGGCCTCTGCGTTGTCGAACGTCTGTGTGATCTGGAGGTTGCCGGGCGACTCGCCCATGTCGAGGAACCAGCTTCCGTCATGGACATCGGCGCCGCGGTAGCCGTCCCACTTGATCTCGAAGTTGAGGCCGTTCGCTTCGGTCCAGCCTTCGATCGACTCGGCATCGAAGCCCCAGCTCGCGGTTGGCAGGCCGAGCACGGTCTCGAAGGAGCCGTTGTTGATGTCGACGGTCAGATAATCCTCGTCGCTTTCGCCGGTTACGGCTTCGGAGACGGTCGAGGCGAAGACCTGCGTGCCGCCGTTGACGAGGCCGCTGGACGCGATGGCGAGGGCTGCGCCGAGCGCGGTCAGAAGCACCCACTCGACGGTGACGGTGCCGTCTTCGCGGCGCAGGAAGCGGCGGATGGCAAGAGGCGTGGCAGACATAAGGATCGTCCGATTCGGGTCAGGTGGCAGGGCGTTAACCGTCTCTTTGCCAGCCGACCGGGGCGAAGCTTCGCAGGAATCGTGACGTTCCTAAGGCAAGGCGTCGCCACCCATCCGCGCCAGCGCGACCGGCATGCTCCGCCGCAACGCGTCGTCGAGGTCGCCCATCGTCACCGGCAGGCCCAGATCGACCAGCGACGTCACACCGTGCCCGCTGATGCCGCAGGGGACGATTCCGTCGAAATGGCCGAGATCGGGCTCCACGTTGATCGAGAGCCCATGAAAGCTGACCCATTTGCGCAGCCGGATACCGATGGCCGCGATCTTGTCCTCGCGCGGGGTGCCATCGGGCAGGGGCGGCTTGTCGGGCCGCGGGACCCAGACGCCGACCCGGCCCGCGCGAATCTCCCCCCGGATGCCAAATTCGGCCAGCGTGTCGATCACCCAGGCTTCCAGCGCGGCCACGAAGGCCCGCACGTCATGCCCGCGCGCGCCCACGTCGAGCATCGTGTAGACGACGCGCTGGCCCGGCCCGTGATAGGTGTACTGCCCGCCGCGCCGCGCCTCGTGGACGGGAAAGCGGTCGGGATCGACGAGATCCTCGATCCGCGCGCTGGTCCCGGCGGTGTAGAGCGGCGGATGCTCCAGAAGCCACAGCGCCTCGGCCGCCGTCCCGGCACGGATACCCGCGACGCGCGTCTCCATCTCGGCCAGCGCGGTCTCGTAGGGCACGGGGGCCGGGGAGGTGATCCATTCGGGCAGCATCGGGTGCGGTCTAGGCGGCGCGGGCCGTCGGGGGAAGGGGGGCGAGATTTCCACTTTCCTTCCTCCTGCGGCTTCGCTAATCCCCCGCCACGGCCCAAGGGCGTCACGCGGTCGTGGCGGAATTGGTAGACGCGCAGCGTTGAGGTCGCTGTGGGGTAACACCCGTGGAAGTTCGAGTCTTCTCGACCGCACCACCGCCCTCGAGGTCCATGACACGCCGCCCCATCGGGGCGGCGTTCGTCGTTCTGGGGGACGGTCGGGGACGAATCCGATCAGGCCGTGCGCGGCTTGAAGAGGCGGAACGCCGGTCGCGTCTCGGTCAGCTTGATCTCGCCATGACGCTGGTTGCCCAGGGCGAGCGTCGCCTCGCGCAGGACCTCGATGCCGTCATGGGCGTCCTTCGGGAGCGCGGCACCGTCGATCGGGCGTCCGACGGTGACGTGGTAGGGTTGCACGTCCTTGTTGAGCGTCTCGTGGAAGAGCGTGATGTCCCGCAGCGTCGGGTGGATCGCGTCGAAGCCGTAGAACATCGCCGAATTGCGCGCACGGATGTGGACGGGGATCACCGGCAGCTCGAACTTGCGGGCGATCATCGCCGCACTCGCCATCCATTCGCGCTCGTGCAGGCGCAGGCCGCGGCGCTTTGCCAGGCGGCCGGCGGGGAAGATCACACCCAGACGCCCGGCCTCGAGCGCGCGACGGGTCGCGGCCATCGTCTCGCGGGTCTTCGAGACGCTCCGCTTCTCCTCGCGCCACTCGACCGGGACGATGATGTCCTCGAATTGCGGCAGCACGCGCAGAATGTCGCTGTTGGCGTAGTAGAACGCGTCCGCGCGACGCCGCATCAGAAGGTCTTGAAGGATGATGCCGTCGGCGATGCCGGTCGGATGGTTCGCCACGATCAGCGCGGGGCCGGACCGCGGCACGTGATCCAGCCCGTCCGAGGTCACCCGGCGGGCGATGCGGCGGGCGAGGTCCGCCATGATCGCATCGACCGGCAGGTCGAGGTAATGCGTCCCGATCTCGACCGACCGCTCATACGCCAGAAGACGCCCCAGCACGGTCCACGCGGCCCGCGACGTCAGGCTGCGATCGAACAGCCAGGGCGCGCGTTCGGCGATCAGCGGGTCGAGTCGGTCCTTCATGGTGCACCTTGGATCGGGCAGACGTGACGGGATCGTGACGCTTCGTCCTTCATGTGCTGAAATAGGGGGCAGGTCCCCCCGTTTCTACCGCAAATTGAGTCGCTCGCACCCGCAGGCCGCCCATTGCCGACGGGTTCACCGTCCGCCCGAGACGTCTAGCACGGTGTCCGTGACGTAGCCGGCATGATCCGAGAGAAGCCAGAGAATGGCGCGCGCGACCTCCTCGGCGGTGCCCGCGCGGCCCATCGGTACGGTGGGGCCCAGCCGGTCGACGCGATCCGCCTGACCGCCCTTGCCGTGGATCGGGGTCGCGATGATGCCGGGGCGGACGGCCGTCACGCGGATACCCTCGGGCGCGAGTTCCTGCGCAAGGCCCTTGGAGAACACCTCGAGCCCGCCCTTGGTGGCCGCGTAATCTGCGTACTGCCCGGGCGATCCGAACCGTACGGCGGCCGACGAGACGTTTACGATGGCCGCCCCAGACTTCATGCGCCGGACCGCGCCCCCCGCCACGAGGATCGGCGAGGTCAGGTTGATCGCCACCATCCGGGCCACGCGGGCTGGGGTGAACTCCGTGGCGCGGGCGGCTGCATCCACGATGCCCGCGTTGTTCACGAGGCCGTCCAGGCGGTCGAATTCCGCATCGAATGCCTCGAAGAGCGGTGCGACGTTCTCGGGATCGCCCAGATCGGCTTGCAGGATTGCGACGCGCGCACCGGCCGCGCGGCAGGCTTCGGTCGTGTCCTTCACCCCCTGGACGTTGGCATTGTAGTGCAGCGCAAGGTCGTGATCCGTCGCGGCCAGGCGCGCTGTCGCGGCCCCGATGCCCGAGGATGCGCCGGTGATGAGCAGGGTCTTCCGGGTCATGTCGTCTCCGTTTCCATCCGGGCCGTGCGCGTCAGTCGCCCAGCATCCGCGTCGTCATCTCGATCAGGTCGCGGCTGGTCGCATCATCGCGCATCCGCTCGAGCGCGGCACGCATCAGGTCCTGGCGGTCCGCGTCCCAGCGGCGCCATGTCTCGAAGGCCGTGGACATGCGCGCGGCCGTCTGCGGGTTGGCGCGATCGAGCTCGATCAAGCGGTCGGCGACGAAGGCGTAGCCCCGCCCGTCGGGCGTGTGGAACCCGGCGGGATTACCGGCCGAGAGGCCGCCGACCACGGCGCGGAAGCGGTTGGGATTGCCCGCGTCGTAGTCGGGATGGGTCGTCAGCCGCTCGGCGGTGCCGACCGCATCGCGGGGTGCCGCATGTGCGATCTGCGCCATGAACCACTTGTCCATCACCAGGCGGTCGTCCTTCCAATCGGCCTCGAACCGGCCCGCGACGGCCTCGTCCCCGGCTTCGAGCAGGCAGGTGAACGCGGCCATCCGGTCGGTCATGTTGTCCGCCGCGTCATAGGCAGCCCGCGCAGCGGTCCCGCCGTCGGTCATTGTCCGGAGGCGGAGGAGCGTCGCGGCGAAGGCGCGTTTGCCGGCATCCTCGGCCTTGGGGTCGTAGGCGCCGGGCACGCGCATCGCGTCGCGCAGGGCGTCCAGATCCGGGCCCAACCGTTCGGCGATGGCAAGCTGTGCGCGCCGCCGGATGGCGTAGATCGAGTCGGGATCGGGCACCACGCCCACCGCGTGGAGCGATCCCGCGAGATCGTCTTCGGACGGGAGCGCCAGCGCCAGCGCGCGGAACGCTGGATCGGCCGCAATGTCGGTCGCGAGAGCGGCGATCGCGTCGAGCCAGGCCGCGTCGAACGCCCGGTCGTCGGACACGGCGCGCATCAGGCGATCCTTGGCGAGCGCGCGCCCCGCCTCCCACCGCGCGAAGGGATCGGTGTCATGTGCCAGGAGCACCAGACGATCGGTGTCGGACTGGTCGTGCTCGAGGATCACGGGCGCCGAGAACCCGCGCAGCATCGACAGGACCGGCCGCGCGTCCATCTCGAATTCCAGCACTTCGGTCGGCATCTCGAGGACATGGACGCGCGTCTCAAGCACCTCGGCCCCCTCGGCATCCAGCGCCCCGAAGGCCAGCGGGATCGCCATCGGCGCCTTGTCGGGCTGACCGGGTGTGGGCGGCACGTCCTGTGTCAGTTCCAGCCGCCAGACGCCATCAGCGTAGCGTTCGGACACACCGATCCGCGGCGTGCCCGCCTGCGCGTACCAGAGTTTGAACTGCGCGAGGTCGACCTTGCACGCCTCCTCGAAACAGGCGAGCCAGTCCTCGATCGTCGCCGCGTCCCCGTCATGCCGCTCGAAATAAAGCGCGCAGCCCTTGGCATAGCCTTCGTTCCCCACGATCCGGCGCAGCATCCCGATCACCTCGGCGCCCTTTTCGTAGATCGTCGAGGTGTAGAAATTGTTGATCTCGACAAAGCTTGTCGGTCGCACCGGATGGGCCAGCGGACCCGCATCCTCGCGGAACTGTCGCGCGCGGAGCGTCAGCACGTCGCCGATCCGCTGGACGGCGGCCGAACGGGCGTCCGCCATGAACTGCTGGTCGCGGAAGACGGTCAGCCCTTCCTTCAGGCAGAGCTGGAACCAGTCGCGGCAGGTGATGCGGTTGCCGGTCCAGTTGTGGAAGTATTCATGCGCCACGATCCGCTCGATATTGGCGTAATCGGCATCGGTCGCCGTCTCGGGCGAGGCGAGAACGTAGCGCGAGTTGAAGATGTTGAGGCCCTTGTTCTCCATCGCGCCCATGTTGAAGTCGTCGACGGCCACGATGTTGAACACCGAGAGGTCATAGGCCCGGCCATAGACCTTCTCGTCCCAGGCCATGCTGCGCTCCAGCGCGTCGAGCGCGTAAGCCGTGCGCCCCTCGTCGCCGGGGCGCACCCAGACGTTCAGCTCGACCTCGCGGTCCTCCATGGTGGTGAACCGGTGCGTCGTCGGCACAAGATGGCCCGCGACCAGCGCGAAGAGATAGGTCGGCTTGGGCCAGGGATCGTGCCAGACGGCGTGGCCTTCGGTGATCTCTCCCACGGGATCGCCGTTCGACAGGAGCACCGGCAGGTCCGCGTCGATCTCCACGTCGTAGGTCGCCATCACGTCGGGGCGGTCCAGCATCCAGGTGATGCGCCGGAAGCCCTCGGCCTCGCATTGGGTGCAATACATCCCGTTCGACATGTAGAGGCCCGAGAGCGCGAGGTTCCGCTCGGGCGCGATCTCGACCTCGGTCTCGAGGAGGAACGCGTCTGGGGCATCGGAGATCGTCATGCGGTCACCGTCGATCACGGGGCTGATCTCGGCCCCGTCGAGCGTAACGCGAAGCGTCTTCAGGCCCTCGCCGTCGAGCACCATGTCGCCCGGTCCCCGCCGTTCGCAGGTCAGGCGAGCGTGAACCCGCGTCGCCAGCGGATCGAGCCGGAACGACAGGTCGACATGGGTCACCGTGACCGGGACGGGCGCGTAGTCGCCAAGATGGATCGTCTGCGGGGCGGGGGTGTCGGTGTCGCGCATTCGGAGCTCCGGGGCCTAGGGGTTCGCCAGAGGTAGGCGGTGGCGCGCGTGCTGCCAATGCGAAAGGCTTCTGGGCCAACGGCGCATCGCGAACTATCTGACGAGCATGCGCGCCCTGCGTATCCTGACCACCGGAGGTCCGATGTCCGTCCTCTCCGCATCTTTCGCCGCCCCTCGGCGGTTCGCCTGATGGCGCGGATGCTGCGCAAGGGCGACCTGCCGCAGAAGACCTGCGCGACCTGCGGCAAGCCCTTCGCGTGGCGCAAGAAATGGGCCAAGGTCTGGGACGAGGTGCGCTATTGCTCGCAGCGGTGCCGACAGGCGCGATCCATCCAGGAATGACGCATGTCCAAGGGGGTGAGACGCCCGCGTCATGGGCCGATCCGCTGGGCGGTCAAAGAACCTGACCAATTTCGGTTGCCGCCGGAAAACCGACGCTCTAGCTAAGCCGCATCGCAGCCGAGGAGGGACGCATGCGCACGGAGAAGTACGGCCTGGATGTTGCCACGGAGCTCGTCCGCTTCATCGAGGACGAGGCTCTGGCCGGCACCGGCGTCGCGGCTGACGATTTCTGGTCCGGGCTGGCCACGCTGGCCATCGATCTTGCGCCGAAGAATGCCGCCTTCCTCGCCGAGCGGGCCGAACTCCAGCGCAAGATCGACGACTGGCACATCGCGCGGCGGGGCCAGCCGCATGACGCGGCGGCCTACACCGAATTCCTCTCCGAGATCGGCTACCTCGTGCCCGAAGGCGTGCCCTTCACGATCGAGACCTCCAATGTCGATCCCGAGATCGCGTCGACGCCCGGCCCGCAACTCGTGGTGCCGATCACCAATGCCCGGTATGCCCTGAACGCCGCGAACGCGCGGTGGGGGAACCTCTTCGATGCGCTCTACGGCACAGATGCGCTGGGCGACCTGCCCGACGGTCCGGGCTACGACCCCGCGCGCGGGGCCCGCGTGATCGCCCGCGCCAAGGCGTTTCTAGACGAAGCCGTCCCGCTGGACGGGGCGTCCTGGGCGGACGTGACCCTGCTCGACGAGGTGGACGGCGCGCTGGTCCTGAAGGCCGGCGACCGCGACCTGACGCTGGCGCGGCCGGACGCCTACGAAGGCTGGGTGCGCGACGGCGCCACGCTGCGCATCCTTCTGCGCAACAACGGGCTGGGCATCGTGCCCGTCATCACCCGGAGCGGCGATATCGGGCGCGACGACGCCATGGGCCTCGACGCGCTGCATCTGGAATCCGCCGTCTCGGCGATCATGGATTGCGAGGATTCCGTCGCCTGCGTCGATGCCGAGGACAAGGTCGTCGCCTATCGCAACTGGCTCGGGCTGATGCGCGGCGACCTGACCGAGGAGGTGGCCAAGGGCGGTACGACCTTCACGCGCGTCCTGAACCCCGACATGGAGTTCAACACGCCGGACGGCGGGCGGCTGACCGTAAAGGGCCGCGCCCTGATGCTGATCCGGAATGTCGGGCACCTGATGACGAACCCGGCGATCCGCCTGCCGGATGGCAGCGAGATCCCCGAGGGTCTGATGGATGCGGCGGTCACCACGCTGATCGCGATGCACGATCTGGCCAAGCAAAACGGTCCGCGCAACTCGGTCGAAGCCTCCGTCTATGTCGTGAAGCCCAAGATGCACGGACCCGCCGAAGTCGCCTTCGCCAACGAGATCTTCACGCGGGTCGAGGCGCTGCTGGGCCTGCCGATCCATACCGTGAAGCTGGGAATCATGGACGAGGAACGCCGCACCTCGGCCAATCTCGCGGAATGCATCCGGGCCGCGCGCAACCGCGTCGCCTTCATCAATACGGGCTTCCTCGACCGCACGGGCGACGAGATCCACACCTCGATGGAAGCGGGGCCGATGCTGCCCAAGGGCGAGATGAAGTCCACGCCGTGGATCGCCGCCTACGAGGATCGCAACGTCGATATCGGGCTGGCCTGTGGCCTCAAGGGGCGGGCGCAGATCGGCAAGGGCATGTGGGCGATGCCCGACCGGATGGCCGAGATGCTGGAGCAGAAGATCGGCCATCTGGAGGCCGGGGCCACCTGTGCCTGGGTGCCGTCGCCCACCGCCGCGACGCTTCATGCGACGCATTATCACCGCATCGACGTGCTGGCCCGACAGGACGAGATCGCGGCGGGCGGGCCGCGCGGAACGCTGGCGGATCTGCTGACGATCCCGGTCATGGAAGGGCGCAACCTGTCCGAAGGCGAGGTCACCGCCGAAATCGAGAACAATGCGCAAGGCATCCTCGGCTACGTCGTGCGCTGGGTCGATGCGGGCATCGGATGCTCGAAGGTGCCGGATATCAACGATGTCGGGCTGATGGAGGATCGCGCGACCTGCCGCATCTCCAGCCAGGCGCTGGCGAACTGGCTGCATCACGGCGTCGTCTCCGAGGACCAGGTCGAGACCGGGATGCGCAAGATGGCCGCCAAGGTCGACGCCCAGAATGCGGAAGACCCGACCTATACGCCCATGGCGCCGGGCTTCGACGGAATCGCGTGGAAGGCGGCAAACGACCTCGTGTTTCAGGGCCGCGACCAACCGTCGGGCTATACCGAGCCGGTGCTGCATCGTCGTCGGCTCGAATTGAAGGCGGGCTGAGCGCAGTGGTGGACCGGCTGATGGTGAACCGGCTCTGTGCCGATGTGGCCGGGGCCGCCGCCTTCTACGAACGCCTTCTCGGGCTCGAGCGGCGGTTCACTTCGGACTGGTTCGTCCTTCTGGGATGCGAGCGGGTCGCAGGGATGGAGCTGGGTCTACTGGACCGCGATCACGACACGGTGCCCGACGGCACGCGCGGTGCGGCTGCGGGCACCGTGCTCACCTTCGTCGTCGCCGATTGCGACGCGATCCACGCCCGCGCCCGCGACATGGGCGCCGAGATCGTGCAGCCGCCCGCGGATACCGCGTACGGCCAGCGCCGGATGCTGCTCCGCGACCCGGACGGGGCCATCATCGACGTCAGCGCGCCGACCGCGCCCGCACCGCGGGGGGCCTGAGCGCGTGTCCGTGCGCCGCGATTTCCCCGATATTCCGCCGGTCTGGTGGGCCGCGACGGCGCTTCTGCAACTGGGCGCATCGCTGCTGTGGCCGAGCGCGATCCTGTCCGGACCTGCGGTGGCGACCGTTGGCATCCTCATCGGCGTTGCAGGGTTGGCACTCATCGGGTGGGCGGCGCTCTGGTTCCTGCGCCGACGCACCACGATCGAGCCGCGCGACACGCCGACGACACTGATCGTCGAGGGGCCGTTCCGGCTCAACCGCAACCCGATCTATACCGGCCTTGCCGCGATGCTGATCGGTTGGGGGCTTTGGCTCGGGAGCCTGCCTGCGCTGGCCCTCGCGCTCATCTTCCCCCTCGTCATCACCCGCCGCTTCATCCGCGAGGAAGAGGCCACGCTCCGGCGCATCTTCGGTGCCGAAGCCGACCACTACATCGCCACGACCCGGCGGTGGTAATCCCGACCCGCAAGGACCTGACATGCCAGAACTTTCGCTCGCCCGTGCCCGCAAGATCATCAAGGCGACCCTCACCCGAGGCCATGAAATGGGGCTGAAGCCCCTCTCGGTCGTCGTCCTCGACAGCGGCGGGCACGTGACGGCCTTCGAGCGCGAGGACGGGGCCGCTCCCGGTCGTTTCCCCATCGCCCACGGCAAGGCGTACGGCTCGATCATGCTGGGCATGGCGGGCCGGGCGCAGATGGCGCGGGCCGAAGCGCAGGCCTATTTCATGGCCGCCGTGAACGGCGCCTATGGCGGTCAGGTCGTGCCCGTTCCGGGCGGCATCCTCGTGCGCGACAAGAAGGGGACGGTGATCGGCGCGATCGGCGTCACGGGCGACACGTCGGATAACGACGCCGAGGCGGGGCTCGCAGGGATCGAGGCCGCGAACCTCGTGGGCGAAGCCTGAACGGACTGTGCGAACGGGCCGAGACGTCCCTGCGTCAGCGGGACTAGGCCCACGCCGCCGCTCGGGCTAGAACCGTTCCAATTCCGGAGGACCGCATGCGCCCGATCGTCGGCATTATCTCGAACGCCTTTCTCATCAACGACCAGTATCCCGCCCATGCCAACGGGTCGATGAACACGGATGCCATCGCCCACGTCTCGGACGCGATCGCGCTGACCTTTCCGGCCGATCCCGCCGTGTCGCGGACCGAGGAGCTGCTGGAGCTGTTCGACGGATTTCTTTTTACCGGGGGGCGACCCAACGTGCACCCCGAGGAGTATGGCCACGCCGAAACCGAGGCCCATGGCGCCTTCGACCGCGACCGCGACCGGGTGGCCTTGCCGCTGATCCGGGCGGCGGTCGAGCGGGGGCAGCCGGTGCTTGGCATCTGTCGCGGCTTTCAGGAGGTGGCGGTCGCCTTCGGCTCGACGCTCCATCCCGAGATCCGCGAATTGCCGGGCCGTGACAATCACCGGATGCCACCCGACGGCACGCTCGAGGAGAAGTTCGAGCTGCGCCACGACGTGAGTTTCACGCCGGGCGGGCCCTATGCGCGGCTGATGGGGGCGGACACGGTGCGGACGAACACGCTGCACGGGCAGGGGATCGACCAGCCGGGTTCGCGCGTGGTGATCGACGGGCGGGCGCCCGACGGCACGCCCGAGGCGATCCTGATCGACGGCGCGCCGGGCTTCTGCCTCGCCGTACAGTGGCACCCGGAATACAAGGCCGCGGAGGACCCCGCGTCCCGCCCGCTCTTCGAAGCGTTCGGCGATGCGTGCCGGGCTTGGCGCGCCGGTCGCGCGGCGCCTCTGCGCGCGGTGGGCTAGCCGCGCCTCAGGACCAGAGCGCGGGATCGCGCCACGGCGCCGGCACCGTCAGGACGCCCGCCACCGGGCGGCCCGTCCCCTGCCATGCCGCGCGCCACGCGGCGGGAAGCGGGTAGGGCGGCGCAACCGCGCGATCTTCCGAGAACCCGAACTTTGTGTAGAACGCCGGATCGCCCAGCACCATGACGCGGGCGCCATTCGCCTCGGCGATGGCCGCCTCGATCAACGCGCGGCCATGGCCTTGGCCCTGCGCGTCTGGTGCGACGGCCACAGGTCCCAGCAGATAGCCGGTGTCGTCCCCGATCTCGCAGCGCGTGAGCGCGGCATGAGCCACGATCGGCGTGCCGCGTGTGAGGTGGATGGTTGCAGGCTCGGACGCGAGAGCGGTGACGAGCGGGGCGAGATCCTCGTCGGGAAAGGCAGCATGGTAGAGCCCTTGCAACGCACTGGGATCGACGGGACCGATCCGGGGTCGATCAGAAGCCAAAGAGCCGCTCCGGGTTCGCGACCAGAACGCGGTGGCGGACCCCGTCGTCCGGGCAGACGCGGTCGAAGGCGTCGAGGGCCACGCCCGCCGGGGCCACCTTCGCCCCGCCCAGCATGATATGCGGCCAGTCTGAACCCCAGAGGCACTGATCGGAGTTCGCCGCCAGAAGGGCCGCGACATGCGCGTCGGCGGCATCATAGGGCGGCGCGCAATGGCGGTAGAGCGCCGAGAGCTTCACCCAGACCGCACCGTCGGCCACGAGGTCGCGCAGCACCCGGAAGCCGGGCGCGTCGATCCCGGCGGCGAGATCGGGCCAGGCGATATGGTCGAGCACGATGGGCACTGGCATCGCGCGGATGCGGGGCGCGAGATCGACGAGATGATCTTCGGCCCGGAGCAGCATCTGGACCTGAAGGTTTCGATCCGCGAGGCGGGGGGCCATCGCCTCGACGCCCTCCCAGCTCAGCACGCCGCCATGAACGTAGTTCAGCCGCACGCCCACGATCCCGGCGGGACGCAGCGCGTCCAGCTCGGCATCCGTCGCGGTATCCGTCACGAGGGCTATTCCGCGCGTCCGTTCAGACCCGAGTGCCGCGATGCCCCGCGCCATCAGGCTGTTGTCGGTGCCGTATAGGATCGACTGGACGATCACGGTCCGCGCGATCCCCAGCGTGTCCATCTGCGCGCGGTAGGCGGCGAGATAGGCGTCGAAATCCCACCCCTCGGCCGGATCCTCGACGCGCCCGTCCCAAAGCGGCGCGTCCTTCGGGCCGCCGAGCATGTGAATATGCGCGTCGCAGGCGCCTTCGGGCGCCCGGCGGGCCGGCGAAACGGGAGGTGGCGGCGGGTCGGATGGTTTAAGGCTCATTGCCCCCGGTGTGCCCCGAGCGGCAGCGCCCGTCCAGCCTCGCCTCAGCTTTCGTTCGGGCCGCGCCGCATCCGGATGACGCGGCGGATCATCTCCCAGCCGCGCGCGGCCTCGCGGTCGCCCGCATCGCGCTCGGATCGGGCCCGCTCGGCCGCGTGGGCCTCGGACCGGTCGCCCATCAGGTCGTAAAGACGGTGGGCCTGACGCACGGCTTCGCTTTGTTGCAGCATGATGTCCTCCCTCCATGGTTGACGCCGTCAGCATAGCACATTCCAGGCCCGTGGGGCAGGGCGGCCGGTCCGGTCAGCCGTATTGCGCCAGCATCTCCAGAAGGTCGTCATGGGTATTCGCCTCCTGCACGGGCTTGTCGGTGCGCCAGCGCAGCATTCTGGGAAAGCGCAGCGCCACGCCGGACTTGTGGCGCGTGCTCTCCTGAATGCCCTCGAAGCCGATCTCAAAGACCTGCTCGGCGGGAACCTGACGCACGGGACCGAACCGGGCCAGCGTGTTGCGCCGCACCCAGTGGGTGATCTTGCGGAACTCGGCATCCGTCAGGCCGGAATAGGCCTTGGTGAAGGGCACCAAATCGTTGCCCTTCCAGACGGCGAAGGTGAAATCGGTATAGAGGTTCGCGCGCCGTCCGTGCCCGGCCTGCGCATAGACCATCACCGCGTCGATGGTCAGCGGATCGAGCTTCCATTTCCACCAGTCGCCCTTCTTGCGGCCAACATGGTAGGGCGCGCTCCGCCGTTTCAGCATCATGCCCTCGGACTGGCGGTCGCGCGCCTCGGCGCGGGTCGCGGCGAGATCGTCCCACGTCTCGAACGGGGCGATGGGCGACAGCTTGACCGGCGCGTCGGGCGGCAGGTCCGCGCAGAGCGCTTCGAGCCGGGCGCGACGCGCGGCGAAGGGGGTCGTGCGAATGTCGCGGCCCCCGTCCTCGAGGAGATCGTAGGCATAGAGCATCGCGGGCGCCTCGGTCAGGAGCGATTTCGGCACCGTCTTGCGCCCGATCCGCTTCTGGAGGGCGGCGAAGGACATCGGCTGATCCGCCGCGCCATCCCAGGCGAGGATTTCGCCGTCGAGAACGGTCCCGTCGGGCAGGAAGTCGCCCGCGCGCGCGAATTCCGGGAAGCGGTGGGTGATCAACTCCTCGCCCCGGCTCCAGAGGTGATGCGTCCCGCCCCTGAGGATCAGCTGGCCGCGAATTCCGTCCCATTTCCATTCGGCCAGCCAGTCGACGGGATCGCCCAGAACCTCCGGCCCGTCGCCACTCCCCGCCGCATCGGCCACACCGTGGGCAAGGCAGAACGGGTAGGGGCGCGACAGGTCCGCCTCGGGGTCGGGCGCGACGATCAGTGCCGCGTAGCTGGTGGTTTCGGGCGTCCAGTTGCCCATGATCCGATGGGCCAGCTCGGCTTCTTCGATGCCCGTCGCCTGCGCCAGTGCACGGGTCATCAGCTTCTGGCTGACGCCGACGCGGAAGCCCCCGGTGATGAGCTTGTTGAAGACGAAGCGTTCGGCCCCGGCCAGCCCGTCCCACGCCGCCTCGATCATCGCCCGCTTCTCGGACTCCTCGGCCTTCGACAGCGCCCGGATATCGGCGATCCAGTCCGACAGGCTGCGGTCGGCAGTGTGTTTCGGATCCGGCAGCACGAGGTGGATCGTCTCGGCCAGGTCGCCCACGACGTCGTAGCTGGACCGAAAGAGCCACATCGGCAGGCCCGCGATCTCCGCCGCCCATTCCGCGAGACGGGTCGCTGTCACGGTCCGCTTCGGCCGCCGCCCCGACAGGAGCGCGATGGTCCAGAGACGGTCGGCATCGGGTGCGTCGCGGAAGTAGTCGGCCAGGGCCGCGGTCTTGACGCTGGTCTTCGTCGTCTGGTCCAGCGCGGTGAAGAGGCGGGCGAAGCGCTTCATTGCCGGATATGTCCCGCGATCCGGACCAGCGCGCGGTCAGCGGCGGCCGAGCGGCCCGCGAAGATGTGGTAGTCATGGGGCACGCCGGGCTGGGCGTGCAGCGCGACCGCGACGCCGTCCGCCCGCATCCCCTGCGCGAGGCGGCGGGCGTCGGATTCGAGGAATTCGCCCTTGGCGATCTCGATCAGGGTGCGGGGCGCGCCCCGATAGGACCCGAAGACCGGCGATACGGTGGGATCGGTTGCATCGGCCCCGGCGACATAGGCGCGCTGGAAGCGGCGAAGCGTGTCTTCGCTGAAAAGCAGTTCGCGATGCGGCGCGGGTTCGCGGTCGGGGCGCAGATCGGTGCCGGGCGAGATCAGCGTGACGGATTGTGGCGCCGTCCCCCGCGCCAGCATGTCCTGCAGCACCACGAGCGCCAGCGTCCCGCCTGCGCTGTCCCCGGCCAAGTGGAACGGGCCGGGCATCGCGCGGGCGGCGCGGCGGGTGTCGTCGGGGGCGGCGGGCCAGGGATGCTCGGGCGCCAGCCGGTAGCGGGGCACCCAGACCTCCATCCCCGTCGCGCGCGCAAGGTGACCGGCAAAGCCCGCATAGCCTTCGGGCGAGCCCATCACGAAGCCGCCGCCATGGAGATACAGCATCCGCCCCGACGCCGCCTCGGGCAGTGTCACGCGGGCCGGGATGCCGTCCAGATCGCGCCATTGTGCACGCAGCCCCAGCCGCTCCGTGATGATCGGCAGCGTCAGGGCGAAGGCCCGGCGCTGGACCGTCCATGGCACCGGCAGCGCCAGCAGCGGGCGCTCGATCCAGGGTGCGGTGACCCGGCGAAGGGCGTCGAAGGCCGCGCTCATGCCTCGGCGCCTTCCGCTTCGAGCAGCTCGTCACCGAACTCGGTCTGCACGATCTCGGCATCGAAGCCCTGCTCCTCCAGCCATCGCCGGAAGACCGTGGTGTAGCCATGCGTCGCGAAGATGCGGGTCGCGCCGGTCTCGGCGATGGCGGCATTCAGGCCCTTCCAGTCGGCATGGTCGCTGATGACGAAGCCCCGGTCGGCGGCTCGCCTGCGCCGCACGCCGCGAAGCGCCATCCAGCCAGAAGCGATCCCCTGGCTCTGGGCGCCGAAGCGCCGGGCCCAAGGCTGCGCCAGCGCGCCCGGCGGCGCGATGACCAGCGCGCCGGGATGGGCCTTGAGGTCGGTCTCGGGAGTCACGCGGATCGTATCGGGCAGGGACACCCCTTGGCCGCGGAGCACCGCGTTGGTATTCTCGACCGCGCCATGGGTCAGGATCGGACCGATCTCCGTGTCGGCCATCGTCATGACGCGCTGCGCCTTGCCCAGCGAATAGGCCCCGATCAGGCTGGTCCGCCCGGCCTCGCGATTGGCGCGCCACCAACCGTTCAACTGATTGGTCAGGACGTCCTCCGGTTCCCAGTCGAAGACCGGCAGGCCGAAGGTGCATTCGGTGATGAACGCGTCGCAGCGCACCGGCTCCCACGGCTCGGACAGTGCGTCGGGCGCGGTCTTGTAGTCGCCGGAGACGCACCAGACCTCGCCCTTGTGCTCGATCCGGATCTGCGCGCTGCCGGGAACGTGACCGGCCGGATGGAAGCTGACCGTGACCCCGTGAATGTCGCGCCGTTCGCCATAGGCGATGCCCTCGGCGGTGATGTCGCCCAGCCGATGCCGGATCACGGGCAGCGCCGCGTGGGTCGCGAGGTAGCGGCCGTGGCCGGGATAGGAATGGTCGGCATGGCCATGCGTGATCAGCGCCCGATCGACCGGATGCCACGGGTCGATATGGAAGCGCCCGGCGGGGCAGTAGATTCCGCTTTCGGTGAATTCGAGGACCATGCCGGACTAGCTAGGGCGCGACCGGGCCTACGACAGGGCGGGATCGGCATGACGGTTGCGGCGGTGCCTTGAAGGCAGCCGACCGAGCACGCGGTGCGAAAGGCGGACGATAGATACAGCGGTGGGGCGGCGAGGTGCGGTCGGGCCGGATTGGCCCAGCGTCCATTGCTGAGTGTTGGCGTGCGCGCCACATTTGCCTCAGGCGTGCCTCGTCAGCGATCGGTTGGTGCGTTGAGGGCCCGGGAGCAGTGACCGAGTGCCGCGTCGAGACATTTTCACGGGTGCCCGACCGCTGTGCTGCGACCGATGCGTCAACCGACTCGCACGATCCGATCGCCTGCGGTCATCTTCCTGAAGAACCACTCTGCGTCCGCCGGATTTCCATCAAGCTGGCTCGCACACTGCCCCTTCACGCACCTCTTGCGCTCTGTCATGGCATCCCGGAGCGGCATTCCCTCGCGCCCTGACAGCTGCCCGACCCGACATCGCGGCCCCGCGCATCATACCTGTCTCGGCCGAAGACACCCCGATCCCCGCGCCATTACCCATCGGCCGGCTTCAGCTCCAGATCGCCCGCGGCCTCCGCCTCGCGGATCGCGGCGACGATTGCGAGCATTCCGGCTTCCGCCTCTTCGGGCTGGACGTCGTCCCTGTCGGCGGCGTCTTCGCGGATCTGGGAGGCCAGGCGCGTCGAGATGTTCGACAGAAGGAAGTCGACGACCTGCGCCTGGCTTTCGGGCGCACCGGCGACCACGGCCGCCAGCTTGTCGGGCGCCACGGCGCGGAGCGCGCGCGGCACGTCGCGGGGATCGAGCCGCTGGGGCACATTCTCGAACGAAAAAACGCTGGCGCGGACCTGTCCTGCGAAGGTCGCGTCGCTTTCGTCGAGGGCGTCGAGCAGCCCCCGGCGCAGGTCGGAGCGAGCGGCGTTCAGGATCTCACCGATCCGCGCCTCGGGCGTCGTGGTGAAGGCCCGCGCGGGTGCGGCGCAGGTCTGGCGTCCAAGCGCGAGGCCGATCCGGGCGAGGGCTGCGGGCCCGATCTCGCGGGTGCGCGAGAAGGCGGCGGTGACGCCATTGGCGCGCGTCTCGTCCATCTGGCCCAGCAGCCGGGCGGCGCGCTCGGGGACGAGCTTCGACAGGATGATGGCGCAGATCTCGTCGCTTTCCTCGGTCATCATCTCGGAGATGTCGGCGTCGGGCTGTGCGGCAAGCTTCGCCCAGGTCGCGTCGCCCACCACGAGATTGTCGCCCAGCTCGGCCGTCATCGCCTCGACCACCTCGAGGGAGAGCGCGCCGTCGAACCCGGCGATGATCCGGGCGGGATCGCGCGGGAAGTGGAGGCCGATCGAGTCAAGCTCGCCCGCGAATTCGCGCACCACCGCGGCCAGCGTCCGGCGGTCCACGAAGCGCAGATCCGCGAGATCGGAGACGAGGCGACGCTGCTGATGCGCGGGCAATTCGCGGATTCCGGGGTCGACGCCGCCCGAGACGAGTAGGTGGATGACCACGGCCGCCTTCTGGCGCGGCGACAGCCGCCGGATGGGCGCGTCGGCGCCAAGGGTCGGGGTCAGGTCGGACATCGGCGCAGGCAGCCTTCGGGTCGCGGGGGGGTGCCCGGATCTCTAGCGGCCGCGCCTTAACGTTCCGTTGCCGCCGTCCTCAATATCCAACGGTTTCGCCCGCGATGGCGGCGGCGAGTGCGATCTCGGGC
The DNA here is from genome assembly GCF_947503795.1 of uncultured Jannaschia sp. NCBI lineage: Bacteria > Pseudomonadati > Pseudomonadota > Alphaproteobacteria > Rhodobacterales > Roseobacteraceae > Jannaschia > uncultured Jannaschia sp. Next base: position 1,201,585 of record NZ_CANNEZ010000001.1, read on the forward strand.
CAGGTGCCCCGCGCCCCGTGCGCGCGCAGATGCGCCAGTTGCAGACGCGCCTCATCCATGCGGCCCGCTTCGGCGAGGCCCTGACCCATATAGCTTCGCGCGAGGACGTGGCCCGGATCGAGCGCCAGCGCAGCCTCGTAGAGCACCATCGCGCCGGCGAAATCGCCGCTCTTGCGGGTTGCGAAGCCGCGAACGGTCAGCGCATCCGCCGCCTCGGGGTGGTCGAGCGTGGCAAGGACGGCCAACGCGTCATCGGCGCGCCCGAAGGCGGCCAGCTCGCGTGCACCATCGAGGCGGGTGGCATCGTCGAGGCGGCTGTCGCGCGCATCGACGCAGGTCTTGGTCCTAGCGTCGAAGACCTGCGCGCCGGTGCAGCTCTCGGAGGTCTGGGTCGGCGTGGAGGGCTCACCGCCGGCCGCAAAAGCGAGGCCGGGCAGGGCGGTCAGGATGGCGGCGAGGGCGAGGGGGCGCATGGCATTCTCCGGGTGCGGGTTCGCCACGAAGCCTAGCACGTCCCCCTGCCAAGTCGCATCACATCGTGGCGAGCCCGGCATCCTCGGGCGCGCCGACCATCAGGTTGAGGTTCTGCACCGCCGTCCCGGAGGCCCCCTTGCCGAGATTGTCGAGCACCGCGATCACGGTCACGCGGCCCGCACCATCCCCCTGCACCGTCAGGACCATGCGGTTGGTGCCGTTGAGCGACTGCGGGTCGATGCGCTCGCCCGGAAGCTCGACGGACACGAAGGGATCGCCCGCGTAGAAATCACGCAGCGCGGCCTCGATCCGGGCATGCCCCGCGATTTCGCCCGGCAGGTGGTCGGCATGGAGATGGAGCTGAACGGCCATGCCCTGCGCGAACGCGCCGACCGAGGGCTGGAAGAGCGGCATGCGGTCGAGCCCGCCATAGGCGACGATCTCGGGCAGGTGCTTGTGGGATTGACCGATCGCGTAGAGGAAATAGTCCGGCAGCGTACCGCCGTCGTATTCCTCAATCAGCGCCTTGCCGCCCCCGGTATAGCCCGAGATGCCCGTCAGGGTGACGGGATGGTCGGCGGGCAGGATGCCGGCTCCCGTCAGGGGGCGGATCATCGCGATCGACCCCGTGGCGTAGCATCCGACATTCGCGACCCGCGCGGCCGACCGGATGCGGTCCCGCTGGCCAGGGAGTTCGGGCATACCGTAGACCCAGCCCGCGGCGGTCCGATGGGCCGTCGAGGCGTCGATGATCCGGGTGTCGCCCGCAAGGTCGATCGCCGCCCGCGCGGCGGCGTCGGGCAGGCAGAGGATCGCCACGTCGGCGGCGGCGAAGGCGTCACGGCGGGCGGCGTCATCCTTGCGGCGCGCGGGCTCGACCTGGACGAGGCGGACATCGTCGCGCCCCTCCAGCCGCTCGCGGATCTGAAGGCCGGTGGTTCCGGCCTCGCCGTCGATGAACACCGATGTGGTCATGGCTCGCCTCCAAATTGTGCCGCGGGGATACGCCGCGCCGCGCGCCGTCGCAATGGGCGCGGGCCAGGCCCTATTGCGCGGCCCGTCGCCGTAGGAAGGCCGACAGCTTCGGCAGTGCCGCCCGGAGCGTCTCTGCGGGGTTGCCGAAGCCGATCCGCAGGTAGCCTTCGGCTCCCATGACGGCGCCGGGGGTCAGGAGCACGCCTTGCTCGTCGAGGAGGTCGAGGCAGAGCCGCTCGGAGGGCAGGTCGAGGTCGTAGCGCAGAAGGCCGACGGTCCCGGCGCGGGGCCGCACCCAATCGACCAGCGGCTCGGTCGCCAGCCAGTCGTCCACGATGGCGAGGTTGTCGCGGGTGATGGCGCGCGACCGCGCGAGGATCCGGTCCGCCTGTTCGAGCGCGATGGTCGCCAGATGGTCGTCGATCCGCCCGACCGAGATGGTGGTGTAGTCGCGGTGATGCGAGACGGCCTCGAGGACGTCGGGCGGGCCGACGACCCAGCCGAGCCGCAGTCCCGCCATCGAGAACGCCTTCGACATTCCGCCCGTCGCGATGCCACGCTCGTAGAGATCGACGACCGAAGGTGTCGCGCCGGGTCCCGTCTGCGCCGTGCCGCGATAGACCTCGTCCACGAGCAGATCGGCACCCGCCGCCCGCGCGATTCGGACGATCTCGGCCAGAAGGTCGCCGTCGATCAGGCTTCCTGTCGGGTTGTTGGGGTTCGTCAGCGCGATCATCTTCGTGCCCGGCCGTGCCGCCGCCTGCAGCGCATCGAGATCGGGCAGCCAGTCCTCGGGGCGGAGCGGAACCTCGACCACCTCCGCGCCGAGCGCCTTCGGGATCGAAACGTGCTGCTGATAGGTCGGCACGAGTGTTACGACCCGGTCGCCCGCACCCACCATGGCCTGCCAGACGAGTGCGTTGGCCCCGGCGGTCCCGTGGCAAATCATGACATCCGCAGCCGCCCGATCGGCATAGAGCGCGGCGATGGCCCCCCGGAGGGCGTCCGAGCCGGGGATGGCGCCATACGTCATCTTCATCGCCAGGAGTGCCGACAGATCGTCGTCGTTTCGCCCTGCCAGCCGCAGCAGTTCGCCAACCGTCAGGCTGTCGACGCAGGTCTCGGCGATGTTATGGCGGCATCGCGTCTCATGGGCGTTCATCCACATCTCAACGCCGAATGGATCGATCTGCATCGCGGTCTCCCTGTTCCGCCTTCGGACGGCTCGCGATGGGTTTGGTCGAGGCGGCAGCGATGGGCAAGCGGCGGGGCGTGCCCCAACGTCAGGTGGCCCGATCCCTCGTGGCGTGTCTGCGGACTGGCGCGGTCGATCTTTTGGCAAGCGATCTCGCCGCGTCCGACCGCGCGCGACGTCAATTCACACAGGCTGCGGCGCTTCATATACGCGTGGTGCGCCCCGGTATTCGGCGCGACCGCGCCCTCCGGCGGGCGGCGTTCAAAAGGGTTCGAGATCGACAAATGTTGCGCTAGATGGGAAGAAAATCACCCGGTTAGCCCTTCCGTTGCATACCGCGGAAGGGCTATGAAGCCGCACCCAACCGGTTGCATGAGGCAGGCCCGTGAACGAATGGATCGACCCGAGCGACCTCGCGCTCGACAATTGCGACCGCGAGCCGATCCACCGGCCGGGCCGCATCCAGCCCTTCGGCGCGATGCTGATCGGGCCGCTCGATCTGTCGCGGATCGACTTCGCCAGTACCAATCTCGCCGAGGTGCTCGACCACGACGCCAAGTCCGTTCTGGGTCAGTCCTTCCACACCGTGCTTGACCCGAAGGTCCTGCACGACATCCGCAACATGCTGACCCTCCCGACCGCCAAGACCCAGCGCGAGCGCGTCGGCGTGGCCGAGGTCGCGGGGCGTCGCATCGAGGTTTTCGCCCATCGCAGCCCGGACGACCGCGCCGTCGTCGAGCTCGAACCGGTGCAAGCCCCAAGCGTTGGCGATCGGGAACACCCGATCGACCGGATGCGCCTGTTCCTGGCGCACGCGTCGCGGCAGGACACGCTGAACCGCTTCCTGCAGTCCTGTGTCCACGGCCTGCGCGATCTCCTGGGCTACGACCGGGTCCTCGCCTACCGCTACTCCGCGAACGGCGATGGCGAGGTTGTGGCCGAGGCGCGCATGCATGACATCGAGAGCCTGCTTGGCCTGCGCTACCCGGCCTGGGATGTGCCGACGCAGGCGCGGACGATGCAGATCAAAGCCCCGCTCCGGATGTTGAGCGATGTCCACCAGACGCCGGTCGGCCTGCTGGGGCACACCGAAGATCCCGAATCCGTCGACATCTCGCTGGCGCATCTCCGCGGCGTGTCGCCGATCCATGTCGAATACCTCGCGAATATGGGTGTCCACGCGACGCTGACGATCGGCTTGATCGTCGAGGGACGGCTCTGGGGCATGTTTGCGTGCCATCACCGGCAGCCACGCACCACGCGTTCGGATGTCCGCATCGCGGCCGAACTCTTCGGCCAGATGGTGTCACTACTTATCCAGCAGCGGACCGAGGTCGAGATGCTGGACGCGCGCAACAAGGCCGAAGCGGCGCGGCGCCGGATCCTCGCCGAGACCGATGCCGCGACGGACCTGCTGCACTCGTTCCCCGAAATGGAGAAGATCCTCGCGAAGGTGATCGCCTGCGACGGACTTGCGATCATCCGCGACGACAAGCTCCAGACCTCGGGCTCCGTGCCATCGGCCGAGGCGATCCGGGCCATCGGCAACCGGCGCCCCAGCAGCTTCGACCTCGTCGAAGGGACCACCACGCTGGCCGCCGAGGGCTGGGCGGGGTCGCATGACCTCGGCGCAAGTGCCGGGTGCCTGATTATCCGCTGCGCGGCCGTGGCCCCGCTGCAATTGCTGTTCTTCCGGGACGAGAAGCTTCTGCAGGTCACATGGGCCGGCAAGCCGCAGAAGGACGTGTCGATCGGGCCGCACGGCGCACGGCTCAGCCCGCGGGGCTCGTTCGAGGCCTATTCGGAGGAGCAGAAGGGCCGGTCGGTGGACTGGACGGGGTTCGATCTGGAAGCCGCGAGCGAGTTGCAGCGCCTTCTGACCCAGATCACCGCGCGCGGCGAGCGGGCCGAGATGAACCGGCACAAGGACCTGATGAACTATCAGCGTCAGCAGGACCTTATGATCGCCGAGCTGAACCACCGGGTGAAGAACATCCTCGCGCTCATCCGGTCGCTGTCACGGCAGGCCAAGGCGTCGTCGGCGTCGCTGGAAAGTTACGCGCAGGCACTGGAGCAACGGATCGCGGCGCTGGCCGCGGCGCATGACCTCGCGGTATCCAACAGCATGAGCGGTGTGTCGCTGCGCGGCATCCTCGAGACCGAACTGGCGCCCTTCCTCTCCGAGGACAGTGCCCAGGTCCTGATGAGCGGACCCCTCATCGGGCTCAGGCCCGACGTCGCCCCGATGATCGCGCTCGTCTTCCACGAGGTGGTCACCAATGCCACGAAATACGGCGCACTCAGCACGTCCGAGGGTCTCGTCCGCACGAAGTGGACGATCGAGGGCGGCGAGCTGCAATTCTCATGGAAGGAACTCGGCGGACCCGAGGTCAAAGAGCCCGAACGGCACGGCTTCGGCCGCACCCTGATCGAGAAGGCGATCCCCTACGAATTCGACGGCACGGTCGAGATGGATTACGCACCAAGCGGCGTCACCATGTCGTTCCGTCTGCCGGCCGATACGCTGATCCAGATGACGGAAGAGACGCCGTCCAAGGTGGTGGGCAAGATCACCGAGATCCGGCAGGTCGCGTCGGGGGCGCGCATCCTTCTGGTCGAGGACAATATCGTCCTTTCGATGGATATGGTCGAAAGCCTGACCCGGCGCGGGGCCGACGTGGTCGAGACGGCCGCCACCGTCGAGGAGGCGCTGCGCCTGATCCGCAAGGAGAAATTCGACGCGGCTATTCTCGACATGAACCTGCGCGGTGTCGTCAGCTTCGCGGTCGGCGACGAACTGATGGCCAAGGGCGTGCCCTTCATGTTCGTGACGGGCTACGGCTCGACGGTTGACGTGCCGCCATCGTTCAAGGACGTGCCCATCCTCACCAAGCCGGTGGATGACGGAACGCTCGCCGCGAGTCTGGCCGAGCTTTTGCCATCCGACCTGTCCCAGCCTTGACCGCGGCCGCCGATGGCGGGCGCATGCCGCCGGATGGGCCTGCGGGTGCGACGGTCGCGGCGGGCGCCCATTCGGCGCTGCGCGCGGCGACGGATGCGGCCCATGTCGAACTCGACACGAGCATGTCCGCCTTCGATCTGGCCACGCGCGAAGGCTACCGCCGATTTCTCGGCGTCCATGCGGCGGCACTTCCGCCACTGGAGGCGGCCCTGACGGCGGGCGGCTTTGCGGCCATCTGTCCCGGCTGGGCGCCACGCATGGCCCCACTGACCCAAGCGCTCGACCGCATGGCCATCCCGATGCCGCAGGCGCCTTCGCCCGAGCCGTTGGGGGCGGCGATGCTGTGGGGCGTGGCCTACGTACTCGAAGGTTCGCGACTGGGCGGCCGGATGCTGGCGCAGACGGTTCGGGGCGGCGAGGTGGGAGAGGACGCCGATGCGACGGCGTTCCTGACCGATCGCCCGCACCTCTCGTGGCCCGCGTTCAAAACGGCGCTCGGCGCGGCCCTGCCGGATCGGGCCGAGGTCGACGCGGCCATAGACGGGGCGCGGCTTGCGTTCGACCAGTATCTCGATGCCGTCCGTGTCGAGACCGCCGCCGGGTCCGTCACCGCCGCGGGGCCGCACCGCTAGCGCAGGATGTCGCGGCCCATCTGGCGGAAGAGGTCGACGTAATCCAGAAGCACCCAGTTCTCGGCGATCCGCGCATCAGCGACCCTATAGATATCCATGACCCGCAGCGTCAGTTTCGCATCCTGGGCCAGCACCCCGAGATAGGGCGCGCGCATCGTCATGGTCATCGACGGCCAGCCCGAGACGGCGGCGTAATCTCCGTCTCCGATCCGGCAGTAGTGGTTGCCGCCCTTGCGGTCGGGGAAGGCCGTCAGGAACGCGTCGCGATGATCCTTTACGAAGCCGTCCCAGCGAAAGTTCGACCCGATGCCGCAGGGCCCGTACCAGAGCATGTCGTCGGCCCAAGTGCCGCCCTCTCCGGTCTGGCCGGCGGAGCCCTTGGTCTCGGGGTCGTAGACATGCAGCGCGCCCAGCATCCGTTCGACCACGTCGAGGCTGGCCGTCCCTCCGGCACGGGGCGGGCAGAGGCCGTCCTGCGTGGCGGGGGCGGGGAAGGCGATCTCGGTCCCGAGGCCATGGCCGTCCCAGGGATCGCGCCCGGCCTGCCGCATGAGGTCGGGCAGATCGAGGATGATGCGGCTCTCGACGATGTGGCGGCCGTCATCGGACAGCCGGTGGAACTCGCCCGCGCGCAGGAAGGCGAGCTTGCCGGATGGCGCGACACCCCAGAGGGCGCCGTCATGCGTGCCGACGTAATGCGAGACGCAGACCAGCCACTCGCCCCCGGTGTCCCGCCGGTTCGGGCCGCCGATCACGATCAGGTCGCGACGGTGCAGACCCGTCAGCGCCGCGCGCAGCGGGGCCACCACATCGGCCATGATCGCGTCGCGCCCCGCTACGTGGTCGACCGGCGCCATCATGTCCCACGCCGCCTCGGGCGCGAGGATCGACGGGTCGCCGTCGCGGAACAGGCGGGCGAGGCCTTCGGCAAGGGCAGGGCGGGGGTCGGTGGCGGTCATCGTCATGTCGGGTCCCGTGATTTGCGCTTGCCACGGCGGGGAAGGCGCGGCTAGCGTCCTTGCAAACGTATGCACGGGAGGGTGTGGCACGTTCGGATCGGCGTTTGAAGCGTCGATGCGTTGAAACCCGGACCACGCCCCGGCAGGGTGCCCGGGACGATAACCCGGCCCGAACCGGGAGCATGTAATGACATCGACAGGGAGACTACGATGCTGATGAGAAAACTGGCCCTTGCGGGCGCGTTCGCCCTGATGGGCTCCACCGCGATGGCGGCTTGTGCTTTCGAAAACGATGTCGAGGTCAAGTCGCTCTCGGCCGGGTTCGAGGCTTGGAAGGCCGTCACCGATGCGATGGCCGAATGCGGCAATGTCGAAGCCGAGCTCGACCAGGAGTTCCGCACCAAGCAGCCCGCGGCCTTCGCCGCCGATCCGTCGCTCTATGCGCTGGGCGGCGTGTCCAACGGCACGATCACGCCCCTTCTGAACGAGGGCACGATCCGCCCGCTCGACGATCTGGTCGAGCAGTACGGCGCCAATCTCGCGGACAACCAGCTGATCCGCGTCAACGGCGAGATCATGGCCATCGCCATGATGGTGAACACCCAGCACCTGATGTATCGCAAGGACATCTTCGAGGATCTGGGGCTCGAGGTTCCGACCACCTATGACGAGGTTCTCGAGGTGGCGGCCGCCATCCGCGAGGCCGGTGTCGTGGAATACCCGCTGGGTGCCACGATGATGTCGGGCTGGAACCTGGCGCAGGACTTCAACAATATGTTCGTCGGCTACGGCGGCACCTTCTACAACGACGACTCGACCCCGGCGGTGAATTCCGAGGCGGGCGTGCAGGCGCTGGAAATGATGAAGGCCCTGACCGAGTATATGGACCCCGAGTACCTCGTGTCCGACTCGACCTACGTCCAGCAGCAGTTCCAGCAGGGCAAGATCGCCATGGCGAACCTCTGGGCCTCGCGCGGCGGGGCGATGGACGACGAAGCCGAAAGCGACGTCGTGGGCCTTGTCGGGTCCGCCGCCGCACCGATTGCGGTCGAGGGCGGCGTGCCCGCGACGACGCTCTGGTGGGACGGCCTCGTGGTCGCGCGCAACATCGACGACGCCACGGCGGAAGCCGCGTTCCGCGTCGCGATGGAAGGTCTCGACGAGACGATGGTGACGGCCAACAACGACGACGCCATCTGGCTCGTCGGTGGTTACCAGCCTTCGGAAATGGCCTCGGGCGCCATCGCCACGGCCACCGCGCAGCCGGCCCCGCCGAGCTATCCCTCGACCAGCCAGATGGGCCTGATGCACACCGCGTTGGGCAACGAGCTGCCCTCCTTCTTCACGGGCGAACGCTCGGCCGAAGAGGCGCTGGCCGCCGTCGAGGAGGCCTATACCTCGGCCGCGCAGGAAGCCGGTCTTCTGGAGTAGGACCTTCCGCAGATCGCGGGGCGGGCGCGAACCCGCCCCGGCTGGACGCCCGGCCCTCGCGAAGGGGCCGGGCGTTCTTCATTCGGGCCCGAGCGGTGGCGTCAGTCCACGCGGCGGGCGACGATGCCCCGGCTCGTCCGCGAGGGCGGCCCCGAGGGGAAGGCGTAGGTCCGCAGGACCTCGAACCCGGCTTCGCTCAAGAGCCCCAGAATCTCGTCGCGACCGAAGGTGCGATGGCGCCACTGGAGCCAGATGATCGCGTTGCACCAATGGGGCTTGGACACCACGAGATGCAGCCGCCCGCCGGGCCGGAGGATGTCGCGCATCTGCCGCAGCGCCTCGAGCGGGTCGGGGCAATGCTCGATGACGTGGGCGGCCAGCGCCTCGTCTGCCGGTGCGACGGCCGCTTCGCCGAGCAATCCATGGACGAGGCGCGGCGTCACGCCCCGAGCGCGAAGCGCGGCCTCGCCCCGTTCCAGCATCGCCGCACTCGGGTCGAGCAGGGTCAGAGCGCCGGGGGCACCGTTGATCGCGACCCAGGCATCCGCGAGCGCCGCCGTCCCCGCCCCGATATCGACCACATGCGCGGCGGGGGACGCTTCAGCCTGCGGCGTCGACAGGAACCCGAGATAGGCGTCGTAATATCCCAGCGCCCGCATCTTGTCGCCCCAGCGGGGCGCGGCGCTGTCATAACCATGGGTGAGGGAGGGGGCGGTCTGCGTCATCGTGCGACCCTGCCCGACCGGGCGCGAGAGTTCCAGTTCCGGCGCGCGATCCGAGACTGCGGGGGGGGTTGGTCGACGCACGGCCTGGCCATGCTCGACAAGGCTTCGGACCTATCCGATCGCGGCTTGCTATCCGAGACGGGCCCGCCGCGATCCCGGCACCGCGCGAAAAGCCGTGACAGGATTGACTACGTATGCAACGCTTCCCTCGAGGGACAGCGGCCGGGGGGCGGTGCCATGAAGTTCAAGACCTTCGCGATGTTCGTCGGACCGTCCGTCGTGCTGATGCTGCTCTTCATCGCGTTCCCGCTGGTCTCGGTCTTCATCAACTCGTTCCAGGTGACCAATCCGGTATTCCAGACGCAGGAGGTCGAGACCTGCACGCCCGGCTTCCTGACGCAGACCTGTACGACCGAGGTCAAGACGATCCCCGTTCTCGACGAGGACGGCGACCCGATCCGCGTGACGGAATGGGTCGGGTTCGGAAGCTATGCCAACGTGCTGGGCGGCCAGCGGGCGATCGATGCGATCACGTCCTTCGATTTCGGCGCATTGCTGCGGATCGATTTCTGGAAGGCCCTCCGCTTCACGCTGACCTTCACGCTGATCACCCTGCCGCTCGTGCTGGGCCTCGGCCTCGCGATCGCTGTCGTGGTCAACAACGCGACGCGGACCGTGAAAGGCCCGGTCATCTTCGTCTCGCTCCTGCCGTTCATCATCACGCCCGTGATCGGCGCGCTGTCGATCCGCTGGCTGTTCTACGGCGACGGGATCGTGACGATCTGGCTGGAAGCGCTCTTCAACACCAATCTCAGCGTCGCGGCCAATGGCTGGGCGATCGAGTTCCTGATGATGTTCTACCGCGTCTGGCACGTGGCACCCTTCGCCTTCGTGATCTTCTACGCGGGCCTTCAGACCGTGAACCAGGACACGCTGGAAAGCGCGATCATCGACGGCGCCTCGCGTTGGGAGCGGCTGCGCTACGTGGTCATCCCGCACCTGATGCCGCTGATCGTGTTCATCACGCTGATCCACCTGATGGACGCCTATCGCGCCTTCGAAGAGGTGATCGGCTTCTCGTCCGAAAGCTACCGCATCACGCTGCAATACCTGACCTACGATTACCTGACGCCGGACGATGCGGGGAACCGCGCGGTGTCCTCGGCCAGCGCTTCGGCCATGCTGACGATGATCGGGGTGGTCGTGCTGCTCGCCGCGCCGCTGCGGCGCACGTGGCGCGATCACAAGGGCGGATGATGTCGACACCCACCAGAGAGAAAGTCTGAGCCCATGTCGGACGCAAGCATCCCCCGCGCCATGCGGCAGCCGTTCTCGCTCAAGCTGGCGTCGAACCTGTTCCTTCTGTTCTGGCTCTTCCTCGCGGCCTTCCCGCTGGTCTGGGTGCTGGCGATGTCGTTCAAATCGCCGGTCGATGCATTCTCCTCCTCGGCGTGGAACGTCATTCAGGGGCCGCGCACGATGTCGGATGGCAACGGCCTGTCGATCGTGGACATCGTGCTGGGGATCGGGGTCGCGTGGCTGGCGATCAAGGCCGCGACCAAGTGGCTGATGCCGATGGCGGCGGGCGAGGGGACGCTGCAGAAGATCTTCAGCTGGGCGGTCATCGCCCTGGGCTTCGCGGTCCTCTTCATCCTCGGGTTCTTCGTGGTGATGCCGTGGATCGCCGAACCGATCGAAAGCCTGCTCGGCCCGATCGGCCAGCCGATCCTCGGGCTGACGACCGAGCATTACCAAGCCGTCTGGGTCGAGAACGCCTTCTACGAGAACTTCCGCAACTCGATGATCGTCACGCTGGGTGTCGTCACCGTCTCGCTGACCGTGGGCACGCTCGCGGGTTACGGCCTCGCCCGGTCGGGCAGCACCTTCGCCTTCTGGATCCTGATCATCGCCCTGATCTTCCGCGCGCTGCCCCACTCGGTGCTGGTTGCGGGCTATCTGCCGGTCTTCATCAACTCGGCCGAGATCCTGTCACCGATCCTGGGCGAGAACGCGCCCACCCTCTACGGCCAGCCGCTGGCGGTGATCGCCGTGCTCGTCTCAATCAACCAGCCCTTCACGATCTGGATGCTGCGCAGCTTCTTTCAAAACATTCCCGTCGATCTGGACGAAAGCGCCCGCGTCGACGGCTGCACCCATTTCCAGGCATTCCGCTGGGTCATCATGCCGGTGATGTGGCCGGGGGTCATCACGACCGGGCTCTTCAGCTTCCTTCTGGCGTATAACGACTTCCTCGTGACCTCGCTTCTGCTCGACGCGTCGAACCAGACCATGGTTCCGGCCATCGCGGGGTATTTCAACCGCGAGACGACGACCACCGATCAGGTCGAGGCGATCGCGGCGGCGGTGTCGATCACCGCACCGCTCTTCCTCTTGGTAATGATCTTCCAGCGGCAGATCGTGTCGGGCCTGACGGCGGGCGCGGTAAAAGGCTAGGTCCAGTCACCGCGGCCCGTGCCGACGGCCGCGGCGACGTTGTCGAAGCCGTCCCGCGCGAGCAGGCGATCGAGCCCCGTCGCGATCTCTGCGGCGAGGCGCGGGCCTTCGTAAACCAACGCCGTATAAAGCTGCACCGCCGAGGCCCCGGCGCGGATCTTGTCGTAGGCCTGCCGCGCCGATCCGACCCCGCCGACCCCGATCAGCGGCATCTCCGGCAGGAGGGTCGAGAGCTGCGCCAGCACCCGCGTCGAGCGCTCGAAGAGCGGCTGACCCGAGAGACCGCCCGCCTCGGTCGCATGGCCCGCGGACAGACCCGACCGGTCCAGCGTGGTGTTCGTGGCGATGACGGCATCAACGCCCGCGCAGGCCTCCGCCAGCTCGGCCAGCTCCGCCTGCGACAGATCGGGCGAGATCTTGAGAAAGAGCGGCACCCGCCGCGGCAGCGCATCGCGCGCGGCCCTCACCCCGTCCAGCAGCGCGCGCAACGCCGCAGCACCCTGCAGGTCGCGCAACCGCTCGGTGTTGGGGCTCGAGACGTTGACGGTCGCGAAATCGACATGCGCGCCGCAGGTCGCGAGGACGCGGGCGAAGTCCTCGGCGCGGTCCGCGCTGTCCTTGTTGGCCCCGAGGTTGAGACCGATCACCGCGTCGCGCGGCCGTTCGGCCAGGCGGACGGCGATGGCGTCCATGCCGTCATTGTTGAACCCGAAGCGGTTGATCGCTGCGCGGTCCTCCGTCAGCCGGAAGAGGCGGGGGCGGGGATTGCCCGGCTGCGGGCGCGGCGTGGCGGCGCCGACTTCGATGAACCCGAACGCGGACCCGGCCAGACCCGCCAGCGCGGTGGCGTTCTTGTCGAACCCCGCCGCAAGGCCGATCGGGTTCGGCAGCTCCAACCCGGCCACGGTCGTGCGCAACCGCTCGGAGGTGAGCGGACCGCCGCGCGGCCCCAGCCCGGCGCGGAGCGCGGCGAGCGCCAGCCCGTGCGCCCGCTCGGGGTCGAGCCGGTGCAGAAGGGCGAGGGCGACGCGCTCCGGCGTCATTCCATCCCGGCGGGAAAGTCGTGGGTGCCGTCCACCAGGGGCAGGGGCTGGGCCCACGCGACCTGGTCGCGGCGGAGCGGCGCATAGAGATGCGGGAAGTCCTCGCCGCCCCGCGACGGCTCCCAGCGCAGGTTCGGGCCAAGCGCGGTCTCGTCGACGGCGACGAGCCAGAGCCCCTCGACCCCGGCGAAGTGCTTCGCGGCCGTCTCGGCGACCTGCGCGGCGGTCGAGAAGTGGATATAGCCGTCGGCCAGGTCCACGGGCGCCCCGAGCGTCGTCTCGTCGGCCTTGAGCGCCTCCCATTCGGGCGTGCGAAAGAGCTTGTAGATCATGGATCGGGCAGATGCCCGCGCGTCGACGCGGCGTCAAGCGCGGGCTGCCGCATATCGCTTTGACAGACCCCCGCCTTGCGCGCACCATCGCGCCATCCAACCTGAGGGGGTTTCTTTCGATGAACCGTTATCTGACCGCCGTTGCCACCCTGGCCATCACCGCGGGCACCGCCGCCGCCGACGGGCATGCGGCCTACACGCTGAACATCCTGCATATCAACGATCTGCACAGCCGGATCGAGCCGATCAACCGCTTCGACAGCACCTGTTCGGCCGAGGACGACGCGGCGGGTGAATGCTTCGGCGGCGTGGCCCGGATCAAGACCTTCATGGACGGCAAGCGCGCCGAGCTGGAGGGCGAGAACGTCATCGTGCTTGATGCGGGCGACCAATTCCAGGGTTCGTTGATGTACACGACCTACAAGGGTGACGTGGAAGCCGAGATGATGAACGCCATCGGATTCGATGCGATGGCCGTGGGCAATCACGAGTTCGACGACGGCCCCGAGCAGCTGGCCGAGTTTGCCGGCGAAGTGGATGTGCCGATCATCTCGGGCAACCTCGATCTCAGCCAGTCGAACGTGCTGGGCGAAGATCAGGTCGCTGACCACATCGTCCTCGAGGTCGGCGGCGAGCGGATCGGGATCATCTCGGCGCTGGCGACCGACACGGTGGAGACCTCGAGCCCCGGGCCGAGCGTCATCTTCCAGGATGAGATCGAGGCGTTGCAGGCCGATGTCGACGCGCTGACCGCCGATGGCGTCACCAAGATCATCGCGCTGACCCATGTCGGCCTGCCGATGGATCGCCGGATCGCCGAGAACGTCACCGGCCTCGACGCGATCGTCGGCGGCCACAGCCACACGCTCTTCTCGAACACCGAGGAGGGGGCCGAGGCCTATCCCACGATGGTCAACGACGTGCCCATCGTGCAGGCCTATGCCTATTCCAAGTATGTCGGCCACCTCGTGCTGGCGTTCGATGCCGAAGGCAATGTGATCTCGGCGGAAGGCGACACCAACCTGATCGACGCATCGGTCGAGGCGGACGAGGCCATCGCGGCCCGGATCGCCGAACTCGCCGGTCCCATCGAGGAGCTGAAGTCGCGCGTCATCGGTGAGGCGACGGATGTGATCGAAGGCTCGCGCGAGGTCTGCCGGGCGATGGAATGCGCCATGGGCAACCTCGTGGCCGACGCCATGCTCGACCGCGTGGCCGATCAGGGCATCGTCGTGGCGATCGCCAATGGTGGCGGTCTGCGCGCATCCATCGACGCGGGCGAGATCACCATGGGCGAAGTCCTGACGGTGCTGCCGTTCCAGAACACGCTGGCCACCTTTACCGCGACCGGCGAGACGATCCTCGCCGCGCTCGAGAACGGGGTCAGCGAAGTCGCTGACGGTGCCGGCCGCTTCCCGCAGGTCGCGGGCATGTCATATGCCTTCGACGCGGCCGCCGAACCCGGCAGCCGGATCAGCGACGTGATGATCGGCGGCGAGCCCCTCGATCCGGCGGCGACCTACGGCGTGGCGACGAACAACTACGTTCGCAACGGTGGCGACGGCTACGGGATGTTCTCGGATGCCGAGGATGCCTATGATTTCGGGCCGGGCCTCGAGGTCGTGGTTGCCGACTACATCGCGGCACAGGGCGGAAGCTACACGCCGGCCACCGATGGGCGCATCGTGGCCAAGTGACCGCAATGCCCTGATTTAAAGGGTATTTGAAGAACCGCATGCCGGGCCATTGGTCCGGCATGCGGCTTTCCAGCTTGCTGATTGGAGTTGACCCTGTTACGTCTGCAAAGGCGGCGTTGCGTAACTGGCAGGGTCGCGGCGCATTACGATCAGGATCGTGACATGCTGGCTGCCACCCCATTCAATCAGATCGAGCGGCTGGCCGCGATCCGGCGCTATGACCTGGGGACCCAGCATCATTCCGGCGTGTTCGACGGGATGGTCGAACTGGCCGCCCAGATTTGCGATTGCCCCATCGCACTCGTCTCCATCGTGCACGAGGCCGATCAGCGGTTCGAGGCGCGCTGCGGCGTCGATCTCGACAGCACGGCGCTCGACAGTTCGATCTGCAGCCACGCGATCCTCCAGGAAGACCTTCTGGAAATCCCCGACACCCGGCTCGACCCGCGCACACGCGACAACCCCTTGGTGACGAACCCCGACGATCCGCTTCGCTTTTACGCGGGGGCCCAGATCGTGACGAATACGGGCATCGTGCTGGGTACGCTCTGCGTTCTCGACCGCGTGCCGCGCACGCTGTCGAAGCGGCAACGGCGGGGGCTCGAAGTTCTGGCCGGCCAGATCATGCGGCGGCTCGAACTGCACGAGGCGATGCGCCAGCAGGACGTCCTCCGGCGCGAGGTCGATCACCGCGTCAAGAACAGCCTCGCCAACGTCACCGTGCTGACACGCATGGCCGCCCGCCAGGCCGTCAGCGAGGAGACGCGGACCGCGCTGGCCTCGGTCGAGCGGCGTATCCAGGTGATGGTCGAGCTGCATGCCGATCTCTACCAGACCGACGAGCCCGAAAAGCCGATCGCTCTGGACGGCTATCTCGGCCGCATCACGCGGCACCTACAGGCCGCCGCGCCGTCGCAGGTCGAGCTGATCGCCGAATTCGAGCCGCTTTCGCTGGTCTCCCGCCAGGCCTCCGCTCTGGGCGTGCTGGTCAACGAACTGGCGAGCAATTCGTGCAAGCACGCCTTTCCCGACGGACGCGCGGGACAGGTCCATCTGCGCGGCGCGATCGAGGGTGGCAACCGCTACATCATTATCTGCGAGGATGACGGCATCGGCCAGGCCGCCCAGCCACCCTTGGGCGAGCGGTCGGGCCTCGGGCTTCGGATCATGCAGGCCTCGGCCACCCAGCTTGGCGGCGAGTTGAAGCTGAGCGCCGGGCCGACCGGCTATCGCGGCGTGCTGGAGTTTCCGCTCTCCGGGCTGTGACGCGATGTGCGGCCGCTACGCCCTGACCTTGCCCCATGACGCGATGGCGCAGGCCTTCGCGGCGAAACCGGCGAACGATCTGCCGGACATCCCCAACTACAACGTCTGCCCGACCGTGCAGGTGCCGGTCGTCGTCGCGGGCCGCCGCCTCGTCTCGATGCGCTGGGGGTTCCTGCCGCATTGGTACGACACGCCCACCGACGGGCCACTCATCATAAACGCGCGGGCCGAGACGATCGCCGAGAAGCCGGCCTTCCGCGCGGCGGTGCGCGAGCGGCGATGCCTCGTGCCCGCGACGGGGTTCTACGAATGGACCAAGGGACCGGACGGCGCGCGGCTGCCGTGGTATTTCCACCCGGTCGAGGCGGAGATGATGGTCTTCGCGGGCATCTGGCAGGACTGGGGCGCGGATCGCATGCCGACCTGCGCCATCGTGAGCTGCGCCGCCGGGCCGACCATGGCCGAGATCCATCACCGCGAGCCGGTCACGCTGGACCCGGCCGACTGGGGCCTCTGGCTGGGCGAGCAAGGGACGGGCGCCGCGCCCCTGATGCGGGCCGCGCCCGAGGGTCGGATCGCACGCTACCGCGTGGCGCCGACGGTCAACTCGAACCGCGCGACGGGCCCCGAGCTGATCGACCCGCTGATCGAGGATTAGTCCGCCACCGCGATCCGAACCTCGTGCAGCTTGAAGGGCGCGGGCGTCACCGGCGGATCGTAGGAGGCGAACTCCACCGCGCCGTCGGCGGTCCAACCCTGCGCGGCCACATGCGCGCGCAGCGCCGCGGCCTTGCTTCGCAGCACCTCGTCGGTCGCGGCCCCCTTGAATGACAGCACTGCGACAGTGCGGGCCGGCACCTCGCGGATCGAGACGCGGGGGTCACGGGGGCGGGGCAGGGTGTCGATCGTCCACTCGGCCGGCATGACGAAGCGCATCGTGTAGGCCTCCGCGCCCGTTGGATCGTCCGTGACCGAAAGGCCCTCGGGTGCCAGCTGGACGGGCGTGGTCATGTCGATCTCGGGGCCATCGCGCTCGGAGGCGAAGATATACGCGGCCAGCCGCGGGAAGAGGTCGTCGTCGACCTCGGACTTGGTGCCGGTCGCGGTCGTCTCGGCGACGATCTGGGCCGCGTAGCGCCGCAACTCGACCTCGCCCTCGGAGGACAGCACCTCGTAGGCCGGGCTTTCGGTTCGGTCCCGCGCGGTGGCGGGCGCCACGATATGCAGGCCGAGATCGAGCATCTGCTCGAGCGCCGTGGAGATCTTCATGCCGTGGTCCTCGCGCGGGTCAGGGGTCTCGAGCACAAGCCGCGGGCCCCCGGCGCGGTTCCAACCGATAGCACTAGCCGGATGTGGAGCGACCCGCGCGTGACGCGCGGGCCGACCAGTCTTCAGGGAGAGAGGGTTCGGTTCAGCCGGGGGACCGTCAAAGGGGGAGGATGCTGATCAACCCCGGCCCGAACCGTTGCCTTGGTTAATAAACTGCTACTGCAATGTGGCGCGATTGCGGCGCATGTGGGGTCAATCCGCGACAATGCGCCGTTCTCTGCGCATTGTCCCGATAAGCGCAACATTCAGGCGAGGTCCGGCGGCGTCGCCTCGCGGCCCAGCATCGCCACCACCTCGTCCAGCCCCAGAACCTCGGTCCGCTTCTCGCCCAAGCGACGCAGGGTGACGGTCCGGTCCTCGACCTCCTGCCGCCCGATGGCGAGGATCGCGGGGACCTTGCCCAACGAGTGCTCGCGCACCTTGTAGTTGATCTTCTCGTTGCGGATGTCCGCTTCGGCCCGCACGCCCGCCTTCGTCAGCGCGGCGACCACCTCGGCCACGTAATCGTCTGCCTCCGACACGATCGACGCCACCACGACCTGCCGTGGGGCCAGCCAGAACGGCAGACGGCCCGAGGAGTTCTCGATCAGGATGCCGATGAACCGCTCGAACGAGCCGAGGCACGCGCGGTGCAGCATATAGGGCCGGTGCTTGTCGCCATCCTCGCCCACATAGGTGGCGCCCAGCCGCTCGGGCAGGTTGGGATCGACCTGGAAGGTGCCGCATTGCCAGACGCGGCCGATGGCGTCGGTCAGGTAGAAATCGAGCTTCGGGCCATAGAACGCGCCATCGCCCTCCTCGACGCGGTAAGGCGCGCCGACCGACTTGATCGCCGATTCAAGTGCGCCCTCGACATGGTCCCAGGCCTCGTCCGTGCCGACACGCTTCTCGGGCCGGGTCGCGAAGGCGATGTCGAACGTCTCGAAGCCCAGATCCTTGTAGACCGACGCGAGGAACGTGATGAACTTGGCGCATTCCGCCTCGATCTGGTCCTCGGTGCAGAAGATATGCGCGTCATCCTGCGTAAAGCCGCGGACGCGCATGATGCCGTGCAGCGCACCCGACGGCTCGTAGCGCGAACAGGACCCGAACTCGGCCATTCGGAGCGGCAGGTCGCGATAGGATTTCAGGCCCTGGTTGTAGACCTGCACGTGGCACGGGCAGTTCATGGGCTTGAGCGCATTGATCGCCTTTTCGCGCGCGTGCTCCTCGTCCACCTCGACGATGAACATGTGGTCCTGGTACTTGTCCCAGTGGCCCGACGCCTCCCAGAGCTTGCGGTCCACAACCTGCGGCGTGTTCACTTCGACATAGCCATCAGCACGCTGCTTGCGGCGCATGTAGTCCTGCAGCGTCGTGTAGATCGTCCAGCCGTTCGGGTGCCAGAAGACCTGGCCCGGCGCCTCCTCCTGCATGTGGTAGAGGTCCATCTCACGGCCCAGGCGGCGGTGATCGCGCGCCTCGGCCTCCTCGAGAAACTTCTGATGCGCCTTGAGGTCGTCGCGGTTGCGGAACGCGATGCCGTAGATGCGCTGAAGCTGCGGCCGGTCGCTGTCGCCCAGCCAATAGGCCGAGGATACGCGGGTCAGCTTGAAGGCGTCCGACGGGATCTGGCCCGTGTGCTGCAGATGCGGCCCGCGGCAGAGATCCTGCCAGTCGCCGTGCCAATACATCCGGATCGGCTCGTCGCCCGGAATGCGGTCCAGAAGCTCGACCTTGAAGGGCTCGTTCGCCGCCTCGTAATGGGCGCGGGCGCGGTCGCGCGGCCAGACCTCGGTGCGGACGGGGTCGCGGGCGGCGATGATGCGCCTCATTTCGGCCTCGATCTGGCCGAGATCCTCGGGCGTGAAGGGTTCGGCGCGGTCGAAATCGTAGAACCAGCCGAAGTCGCGGACCGGGCCGATCGTGACCTTCACGTCGGGCCAGATCGCCTGCACGGCGCGCGCCATGACATGTGCCAGGTCGTGGCGGATCAGCTCGAGCGCCGGGGCCTCGTCCTGCATCGTGTTGATGGCGATCTTCGCATCCGTCTCGATGGGCCAGGCCAGGTCCCAATGCAAGCCGTTCACCTGCGCAGAGATGGCCTTCTTCGACAGGGATTTCGAGATGTCGGCTGCCACTTCGCCGGGCGTGATGCCGGCGGGCACATCGCGCGAATTGCCATCGGGAAAGGTGAGGGTGATCTGGGACATGTCTGTCCTCCTCGTCGGTTCGGCGCCCACGGAACGCCCGGTTGCGGGTATGTCGTGGGGGCGTTCTGGCGGCGAGGTTGATCCGCGTCAAGGCGGGTGGGCGCGGGCGCGTGGCAGATGTGGCGCCCCGACCCGAGAAGGAGCCCTGCCATGGGACCGATCATCGCCGCCACGGACCTCAGCGCCAGGTCCGACCTCGCGCTTCGGCGCGCCGCCGTCCTCGCCGAACGGCTGGGGGCCGCGCTCCATATCGTGCACGTAATCGATGACGACCTGCCCGCCGCCATCCTGCAGCGCCGCTCCGAGGAGGCCGAGGCAGAGCTGCGCGCGCGGGTGCAGGGCGACGCGATCCTGAAGGCCGAGGCGCCGCGGATCGACGTCGAGGCGGGCCAGGTTGCCAAGCTTCTGGGCCGGATCGCCGCCGATCGTGGCGCGTCGCTGGTGGTGGTCGGCTCGCATCGCGACCGGGGCCTTGCCGAGCTGGTCGGCTCGCCCGCGCTGTCGCGTCTGATGCGCGCGGTCGCGGTCCCGATCCTCGTGGCGGTGGAGCCGGCGACGCGGCTCTATACCCGCGCCGTGGCGGGCTGGGATTTCTCGCCCGCGAGCACGAGCGCCATGAAGCTGGCAAAGGCGCTGGCTCCGCTCGAACATGTCACGCTGCTCCATGCCTGGGCCGACATGGTGACAGGCGCGCCCTATGCGGTCGACCTTGCCAGCCCCGGCCAGCAACAGCGGCTGGAGGAGGCGCTGGATCAGGCGGTGGCCGGGCTCAAGGCCGACGCACCGGATCTCGAAGTCGCGCGCGAGGCGCTGATCGCGGCCCCCGCGCAGGCGCTGATCGAGGCGGCCGCGTCGAGCGGCGCCGACCTCATCGTCGTGGGCCGCCATGCACGCGCGGGGCTGGCGCGTTTTCTTCTGGGCGAGACGGCCGAACGGGTGGCGCTCCATGCGCCCTGCGATGTGCTGATCGCGCCACCGGACTGACGTCGCACGCGCGGGGTTTCCATCGCGGGCGGGGGGTGAAATAGGAAGGTGCCAACCGATCCCCTCCCACGGAGTTCTGCCATGGAGATTCGCGAGGCCCTCACCTTCGACGACGTGCTGCTCGTGCCCGGTCCGAGCCAGGTCCTGCCCGGCACCGCCGACACCCGCACGCGCGTCACGAAATCAATCGCGCTCAACATCCCGGTTCTGTCCTCGGCGATGGACACCGTGACCGAAGCGCGAATGGCAATCGCCATGGCCCAGGCCGGTGGGATGGGGGTGATCCATCGCAATCTCGACCTCGACGCGCAGCAAAAGGAAGTGCGCCGCGTCAAACGCTTCGAGAGCGGGATCGTCTACAATCCGGTCACGCTGCGCCCCGATCAGACGCTTGCCGACGCCAAGGCCCTGCAGGAGCGATACCGCGTCACGGGCTTTCCCGTGACCGACGATGCGGGCCGCGTCCTGGGGATCGTCACAAACCGCGACATGCGCTTCGCCAGTGACGACGCGACGCCCGTGGCCACCATGATGACCAGCGACAAC
Source organism: uncultured Jannaschia sp. (assembly GCF_947503795.1). Lineage (NCBI taxonomy): Bacteria > Pseudomonadati > Pseudomonadota > Alphaproteobacteria > Rhodobacterales > Roseobacteraceae > Jannaschia > uncultured Jannaschia sp. Next base: position 1,222,781 of record NZ_CANNEZ010000001.1, read on the forward strand.
CTCGCCATCCTGCGCGAACCCGTCGACCTCGCCGAGGCGAAGTCGGTGATGCATGCGCGCCGGATCGAAAAGCTGCTGGTCCTCAACGACAAGGGCCACCTGACGGGCCTCCTGACGATCAAGGATATCGAGCAGGCGGTGCTGAACCCCCATGCCTGCAAGGACGAGCTGGGCCGCCTGCGCGTCGCGGCCGCCACGACCGTCGGCGATGCGGGCTTCGAGCGCTCCGAGGCGCTGATCGACGCGGGCTGCGACCTGATCGTGGTCGACACGGCCCATGGCCATTCCGAGGGCGTGGGCCAGGCGGTTGACCGCATCAAGCGGCTGTCGAACACGGTGCAGGTCGTCGCGGGCAACGTCGCCACGGGCGAGGGCACGCGCGCCCTGATCGACGCGGGTGCGGACGCGGTGAAGGTCGGCATCGGCCCCGGATCCATCTGCACCACTCGCATCGTCGCGGGCGTCGGCGTGCCGCAGCTGACCGCGATCATGGACGCGGCGGGGGCCGCGGGCGACGTGCCGGTCATCGCCGATGGCGGCATCAAGTTCTCGGGCGATTTTGCGAAGGCCATCGCCGCGGGCGCGTCCTGCGCCATGGTCGGCAGCATGATCGCGGGCACCGACGAAAGCCCGGGCGAGGTGATCCTCTACCAGGGCCGGTCATTCAAATCCTATCGCGGCATGGGCTCGCTTGGTGCTATGGCGCGGGGTTCGGCGGACCGGTATTTCCAGAAGGACGCCGCCTCCGACAAGCTCGTCCCCGAGGGGATCGAGGGGCAGGTGCCCTACAAGGGCTCGGCGGGCGCGGTGGTCCACCAGCTCGTCGGCGGCCTGCGGGCCGCGATGGGCTATACCGGCTGCGCGACGGTCGATGAGATGCGGACGGGGTGCCGTTTCGTGAAGATCACGGGCGCGGGGCTGACCGAAAGCCATGTCCACGACGTTCAGATCACGCGCGAAAGCCCGAACTATCGGGGCGCCTGACCCATGCGTCCGGGGGCCCGCGTTCAGGCGGCGATCGAGGTGCTGGATGCCGTCTTCGCCGGTGCGGCCGCCGAACGCGCGCTGACCGGCTGGGCCCGCGGCGCGCGCTATGCCGGGTCGAAGGACCGCGCGGCGGTGCGCGACCACGTCTTCGACGCGCTGCGACGCCTGCGGTCGTCGGCCTGGGCCGGTGGGCTCGGAGATGTCGCGCCCGAGGCGATGAACGGCAGGCAGGTCATGGCGGGCCTTCTCGCGGGGCAGGGGGCCGATCTCGCGACTCTGTTCGACGGCAGCGGACATGCGCCCGCGCCGCTGGATCGGATGCCAGACCCCGGCCCGGCACCCGAGGCGGTGGCCCTCGATCTGCCCGACTGGCTGCTCGACCGGCTGCGCGCCACGCTGGGGGCCGATGCCGATCCCGTCGCGGCCGCCCTGCGCGACCGCGCCCCCGTAATCCTTCGCGTCAACACCGGCAAGACGACGCGCCCGGTGCTGATCGATCGGTTGGTCGCGGTCGGTCACGCCGCCGATGCGCACTCCCTCTCGCCGACCGCGGTCACGGTCGAGGGCGCGCCCCGTGGCCTGACTGCGCTGCCGGAATTCGAGATGGGCCATTTCGAGCTGCAGGATGCCGGCAGCCAGGCCGTGATCGACCGTCTGCCGGAGGCTGCGCGGGTCCTCGACCTCTGCGCAGGGGGCGGCGGCAAGGCGCTGGCCTACGCGGCCCGCACTGGCGCCGAGATCATCGCGCACGACGCCGATCCCGCCCGGATGCGCGATCTGCCGGTCCGGGCCGCCCGCGCCGGGGCCGGCATCGAGACCACGACCACGCCCGAGGCGCTGGCGCCCTTCGATGGCATCATCGCCGACGTCCCCTGTAGCGGATCGGGAAGCTGGCGTCGCGCGCCCGAGGCCAAGTGGCGCCTGACGCCGGAGCGGCTTTCCGAGCTGACATCCCTGCAGGACACGATCATTGACCGCGCGGTCACGATGCTGGCGCCGGGCGGGTGGCTCGCCTACGTGACCTGCTCGCTCCTGCGCGAGGAGAATGACGCCCGCATCGAGGCCGCGCAGGACCGCCATCCGGGCCTCGTGCGCGGGTTGCGGTGGGAAACGACGCCGCTCGACGGCGCCGACGGCTTCCATCTGAGCCTTCTGGGGCGCCCCGCCTGACCTCAGCGGCCGGATCGCGCCGCTGCCGGATTCACGGACGTTAATGCGACTTTAACGATTTTCGGCCCTATATTATGGAGCGATTCTTTCTTGGAGGGGTGGGCCGACGGCCATCCTGCGGGCACGCCATTGGGCGAGACGGCCATCTTATTGCGACGGTTGCAGGCCGGATCCGCAGTGTTTCTCGTGGTTGCGCTGGGGGCGCTCGGTGTATCGCTGGCCACGGCCTCCGACGCGTCCCGTGACCTGTTGATCGCCGCCGCCGCAGCACTCGGCGCGATCTTCGTGACGCTCCACCTGATCTCCTGGGGCATGGCGCGCGCATCGCATCGGCGCCTCGACATCGTGATGGAGTTTCTCGAACACGACGCGGCGCCGGGTTTCTGCACCGACGAACAAGGCGCCATCTTCGCCCAGAACCGCGCGGCACTCGACCGGTTCGGGGGCCATGACGGCTCGACCATGACCCGCGCGCTCGAACCCCTTTTCGCCAATCCGGACGCCGTCATCCACCGCCTGCGCCTCGCCGCCGCCGATACCACCTCTGCGCGCGAGGATGTGGTGACCCGGCGCGGCCAGGTCAGGGTCGCCGTGCATCGCATTCCCGGCGGCTATCTCTGGCGGCTCGAGGATCTCGTGGACCGGCCCGTCCGCGCCGCCGACGGCATCGGCCTTCCGATCCTGACCTTCGGGCCATCCGGCACGATCCTCTACATGAACGAGATCCTGCGCTCCGTCGTCGGTCGCCGTGCCAAGCGTGTGCGTGATCTGTTCGACGATGTGCCGCTCCAGAACGGCGGTTTGAACACCTTGCGCACCAAGGACGGGCCCGAACAGGTGCGGGTCGTACTCTCGGATCCGGTGAATGGACGGCAGGAGGTGTTCGTCCTGCCCGGCGGCGAGGATGCGGACGGTCGTATCCCGCTGGATGCGCTGCCGGTCGCACTCCTGAAACTGGACGCCGGGGGCTCCGTGACCTCCGCAAACCGCGCCGCGCGCGACCTGCTGCCTCCCTCGGGCGAAGGGGCCGAACGGCGCCTGGCCGCGATGGTCGAAGGGCTTGGGCGCTCGGTGCGCGAATGGGTCAGCGAGGCGGCGGCGGGCCGTGGTCTCAACCATGCCGAGATCGTGCGCGTCACCGGGGCGTCGCCCGAGCGGTTCCTCCAGATCACGCTCGGACGACCCGTCGGCGGTGGCGGCGAGGGGCTGATCGCGGTTCTCAACGACGCGACGGCGCTGAAGACGATGGAAGCACAGTTCGTGCAGAGCCAGAAGATGCAAGCCATCGGCCAGCTCGCGGGTGGGATCGCACATGATTTCAACAACCTGCTGACCGCGATTTCGGGGCATTGCGACCTCTTGATGCTGCGTCATGGCGAAGGGGACGAGGATTATGCCGACCTCGCGCAGATCACGCAGAACGCCAATCGGGCGGCGGCGCTGGTGGGACAGCTGCTGGCCTTCTCGCGCAAGCAGACGCTCGAGATGGCCGATATCGATCTGCGCGACACGCTGGGCGACCTGACGCATCTGCTCAACCGGCTGGTGGGCGAGCGGGTCGCGCTGACGCTGTCGCATGATCCCGCACTCGTCCCGATCCGCGGCGACCGGCGCCAGCTCGAACAGGTGTTGATGAACCTCGTCGTGAACGCGCGCGACGCCATGCCCGACGGCGGCGAGATCGTGCTCGAGACGCAGTGCCGCTATCTCGACCGTCCGATGGCCCGCGACCAGGTCACCGTGCCGGCGGGCCAGTATGTCGTCATCACGGTCAGCGACCAGGGTTCGGGCATCCCGCCCGATGCGGTCGGCCGCATCTTCGAGCCGTTCTTTACCACCAAGCGTCCGGGCGAGGGGACCGGGCTCGGGCTTTCGATGGCCTATGGGATCGTCAAGCAATGCGGCGGCTACATCTTCGTCGACAGCACACCGGGTGTCGGCACGCAGTTCAGCCTCTATTTTCCAGGTGAGCGGGCCCGGGCGGAGGACGCTCCTGCGGCGATCTCTGCCCCGGTCTTCCAACCGATCGAAGCCGACCAAAGGCCAGCGTCGGACGCGCCCATCGCGGCGCGGCAGGCGGACGAGCCGGGATCGATCGCGGTGGCCTCGGAAGGCGACAAAGCTGACCCGGCCGTCAGTGTGTCCGATGGGGCAGACGATACGCAGATCGCGGACTTTGAGATGTCGGCTGGCGTAGCTTTCGAGGCGCTCGCTTCGGATATCCCGCCGGCATCGGATGCGGTTGCGCGCGTAGAGAACGAGACTGACGTCAGTGCAAGCCATGCCGATGAGGAGGCCGACGATCACTCTGGTGCAACACCTCATGACGACCCTTCCGACGATGATGTCGCAGACGCAGTGGTGCAGGCCGTCGAGGCCGCCAGCGATGACGACGAGGGGGCCGTGAAACGGGCGGCCGTATTGGAGCAATCGGACGGCGGGCCGGAGATCGACCCAATCGATCTGGATGCGACGTCCGTCGAGGAGGCGGACCAGCCCGAGGTCGCGGTCGCGCAGGATATCAAGGCCGCTCTGGGCGACATGCCGCGCAGCGCTCCAGAAGATCGTCAGCCGATCGTTCTTCTGGTGGAGGACGAGGCACCGGTTCGCGCATTCGCGTCGCGCGCCCTAAGGCTGCGCGGCTATCACGTGCTCGAGGCGGCTTGCGCCGAGGATGCGCTGCAGACGCTGGAGGATCGTTCGATCGAAGTGGATCTTTTCGTCACCGACGTCATGATGCCCGGCCTCGACGGGCCGACATGGGTGCGCGAGGCGCTGCTCCGCCGCCCCGATGTGCGAACGATCTTCATTTCCGGCTACACCCAGGACGCCATGACCGAAACCAGCGCGCCCGTTCCGAACGCGGTCTTCCTGCCCAAGCCCTTTTCCCTCAATGATCTGACGCGGACGGTCGAGCGGGCATTGGTCTAGCGCGCGGCTGATCGGCGGGGTAGTGCGCACCGAACGCGGCGCGGTGGCCGGTCCGGCCCCCGCGCGCCGATACGTGTCGGGCCTACCCGCGCCCGGCCGTGTCCCAGACCTCGAACTCCTCGGGCCGCTCGCGGCGAAGGCGGGCTTCGGTCTCGGGCGAGAGGTCGAGCGCGCCCGCGGGTGAGACGTTCATCCGAGGCACGTCAATTTCAAGTTCGAGCCGCTCGGCCAGGAACGGAACCAGCCCACCGTCATCATGGCGAAACAGGTGATCGACGCCCCCCCCGAGGAACTGGGCCTGCGCGCCGACGCGGGCGAAATCGGGTTGCGGATCGGCGAGATAGGCCTTCACGAAGCCGTCGAAATCCACATGCGCCGTCGAGTTCGGCTGCCCGTCCAGCGCAGGCCGCCGCCGATATCGGTACCAGCTGCCCAGCCAGTCGACGGGCTCGCGCACCGTCGCGACCAGCTCCATCGGCCGCCGTCCCTTCTGCTCGAAGAAGTCCGCCAGCTCCCGGCGATACTTGCGGACGGTACAGTGCTTGAGCCCCGGAGGATTGACGATCGCGGCATCGGCATGGGGCGCCAGCGTCGCCTCGAGCGCGGTCGTGCCGGTTTTCGGCACCGCCAGCAGAACGAGCCGCGCCTTCCAGAACACCAGCATCGCGAGCCTCCGCGCCGCCTTCGCGGCCATTAAGCGCATCTTAAGCAAAGACGCGGATCATCGAACCACCACGGCGGGGCTTGATTGTGTTCCGCATCTGTTCCATATCAAGCGCAAGGAACAGGACGTGAACGGAAACCGAGATTGCCGCCTCTGCGGCAGCGTGCAACAAGGGCCGATACCATGGCAACGGCGAACCTACTCGACATGACCGACAAACGCGGCGGCGACAAGCAGAAGGCGCTGGATTCGGCGCTGGCACAGATCGAACGGCAGTTCGGCAAGGGCTCCATCATGAAGCTCGGCGGCGACAACGTGCTGCATGACATCGAGGCGACCTCGACCGGATCGCTGGGCCTCGACATCGCGCTCGGGATCGGCGGCCTGCCGAAGGGCCGCGTGATCGAGATCTACGGCCCTGAAAGCTCGGGCAAGACGACCCTGACGCTCCACGCGATCGCCGAGGAGCAAAAGAAAGGCGGTGTCTGCGCCTTCGTCGACGCCGAGCACGCGCTCGACCCGCAATACGCGCGCAAGCTGGGCGTCGATCTGGACGAGCTTCTGATCTCGCAGCCCGACACGGGCGAGCAGGCGCTGGAAATCGTCGATACGCTGGTGCGCTCGGGCGCGGTCAGCATGGTGGTGGTCGACTCGGTCGCGGCCCTGACGCCGAAATCCGAGCTCGAAGGCGACATGGGCGACAGCTCGGTCGGCGTGCATGCCCGCCTGATGAGCCAGGCGATGCGCAAGCTGACCGGCTCCATCAACCGCTCGGGTTGCATGGTGATCTTCATCAACCAGATCCGGATGAAGATCGGCGTCATGTTCGGCTCGCCCGAGACGACGACCGGCGGCAACGCGCTGAAGTTCTACTCCTCCGTCCGCCTCGACATCCGCCGCATCGGGTCCATCAAGGATCGCGACGAGGTGGTCGGCAACCAGACCAAGGTGAAGATCGTCAAGAACAAGGTCGCGCCGCCCTTCAAGGTGGTCGAGTTCGACATCATGTTCGGCGAGGGCATCTCGAAGACGGGCGAATTGCTGGATCTCGGGGTCAAGGCCGGTGTCGTCGACAAGTCGGGCGCATGGTTCAGCTACGGCGACGAGCGGATCGGCCAAGGGCGCGAGAACTCCAAGCAGTTCCTCAAGGATAATCCGGCCGTGGCCGAGGAGATCGAGGACAAGATCCGCGCGGCGCACGGGTTGGATTTCCAGATGGCCAAGTCGGACCATGACGAGGTGCTCGACGACGACTGATCGCGGGCCGGACGAGCTGCGCGCCGGCATCAGGCAAGAGACAGGAACGGGGTCGCCGAAGGGCGGCCCCGTTTCGCCTTCCGGGCCCCGGACACTGGACGGCATCGGAGGCCCCGGCTAGGACGGGCGCGCACCGATACGGGGACCGACATGGCCAGCCTGAACGACATCCGCTCGACCTTCCTCGACTATTTCGCGCGTCAGGATCATGCCGTGGTCGACAGCTCGCCGCTGGTGCCGCGCAACGACCCGACGCTGATGTTCGTCAATTCCGGCATGGTGCAGTTCAAGAATGTCTTCACCGGCGTCGAGCATCGCGACTACAGCCGCGCGACGACCGCGCAGAAATGCGTGCGGGCCGGTGGCAAGCACAACGATCTCGACAATGTCGGCTATACGGCGCGGCACCATACCTTTTTCGAGATGCTGGGAAATTTCAGCTTCGGGGATTACTTCAAATCCGACGCGATCCCCTTCGCATGGGAGTTGATCACCAAGGATTTCGGGATCGATGCCTCGCGGCTCCTGACGACTGTTTATCACACCGACGACGAGGCGTTCGAGATCTGGCGCAAGGTCGGCGTGCCCGAGGACCGGATCATCCGGATCGCCACGGATGACAACTTCTGGCGCATGGGACCGACCGGACCCTGCGGGCCCTGCACAGAGATCTTCTACGATCATGGCGACCATATCCCCGGCGGACCCCCCGGCAGCCCGGACGAGGATGGCGACCGGTTCATCGAGATCTGGAACGTCGTCTTCATGCAGAATGAGCAGTTCGAGGACGGGACGTTGCGCCCGCTCGAAATGCAGTCGATCGACACGGGCATGGGTCTGGAACGGATCGGCGCGCTGCTGCAGGGCCATCACGACAATTACGATACCGACCTGATGCGCGCGCTGATCGAGGCGTCGGCGCATGCCACCTCGACCGATGCGGACGGACCGGAGAACATCCACCACCGGGTGATCGCCGACCACCTGCGGTCGACCTCGTTCCTGATTGCCGACGGCGTGATGCCGTCGAACGAGGGGCGCGGCTATGTCTTGCGCCGGATCATGCGCCGAGCGATGCGGCATGCGCATCAGGCGGGCGCGAAAGATCCGGTGATGCACCGGCTGGTGCCAGAGCTCGTGCGCCAGATGGGCGATCACTACCCCGAGCTGGTGCGCGGCAAATCGGTCATCGAGGAGACGCTGCGCGGCGAGGAGGAGCGGTTCCGCTCGACGCTCGACCGCGGGCTGCGGCTTCTCGAGGACGAGGTGGGGCGGCTGCCCGAGGGCGGCACGCTGGGCGGAGCTGCGGCCTTCAAGCTCTACGACACCTACGGGTTCCCGCTCGACCTGACTCAAGACGCGCTCCGCGAGAAGGGGATGGCTGTCGATGTCGCGGGCTTCGATGCCGAGATGGCCGAGCAGAAGGCAAGGGCGCGCGCGGCCTGGTCCGGCTCGGGCGAGCAGGCCGATGCGGCGATCTGGTTCGATCTGGCCGAAGAGCATGGGTCGACGGAGTTCCTCGGCTACGACACCGAGACGGCCGAGGGGCAGGTGCTGGCCCTCGTGCGCGACGGCGATGCGATCGACGCTGTCGAGGCGGGCGAGACCGCGGCGATGGTCCTTAACCAGACGCCCTTCTACGGCGAAAGCGGGGGCCAGGTCGGCGACACCGGCACGGTGCGAACCGAGGGTGGTCGCGGGACGATCACCGACACCAAGCGGATCGGCGGGGTCTTCCTGCATATGGTCAAGGTCGAGGAGGGTCGGATCGCGCCGGGTCAAACGGCGGAGCTGGTCGTAGATCACGCGCGTCGTTCGGCGATCCGCGCGAACCATTCGGCGACACATCTTCTGCATGAGGCGCTGCGCGCGGCCTTGGGCGATCACGTCGCGCAGCGCGGCTCGCTCAACGCGCCCGACCGGCTGCGCTTCGATTTCAGCCATGGGCAAGCGGTGACGCGCGAGCAGCTGACCGGGATCGAGGCCGAGGTGAACGCCTTCATCCGCCAGAACTCCGCCGTCGCGACCCGGATCATGGCGCCCGACGACGCACGCGCGCTCGGGGCGCAGGCGCTGTTCGGCGAAAAATACGGCGACGAGGTTCGCGTGGTGTCGATGGGGCGAAGCGACGGTTCTGGCAAGGGCGGCGACGGTGCGACCTACTCGATCGAGCTGTGTGGCGGCACCCATGTCGGCCGCACCGGCGAGATCGGGGCCTTCGTGACGTTGGGCGACCAGGCGAGCAGCGCGGGCGTGCGCCGGATCGAGGCGCTGACCGGACAGGCGGCGATGGACCATCTCCGGGCGCAGGACGCGCGGGTGTCCGAACTGGCCAACCTCTTCAAGGCCCAGGCCGACGAGGTTCCCGACCGGGTGCGCGCGTTGATGGACGAGCGGAAGGCCCTGCAATCGGAAATCGCGCAGCTTCGTCGTGACGCGGCGATGGGCGCCGGGGCGGAGGCTAGCGAGATCAACGGGATGCAGGCCGTTCTTCAGGTTGTTTCGGGCGTCTCTGGCAAGGACCTCGGCGCGATGATCGACGCGCAGAAGCAGGCGCTCGGCTCGGGTATCGTGGTGCTGATCGCCGATACCGGCGCCAAGCCTGCCGTGGCGGCGGGCGTGACCAAGGATTTGGCCGAGCGGGTCTCGGCGGTCGATCTCGTCAAGGCCGCGGTCGAGGCGCTTGGTGGGCGTGGCGGCGGCGGTCGGCCCGAGATGGCGCAGGGCGGCGGCGCCGATATCGCGCAGGCCGACACGGCGCTGGCGGCGGTTCGCGGAGTGATCGAGGGGGCCTAGTGCCCCGTCGTGTTCGAGAAGAGCTGCATCACGACGATCCCGGCCACGATCAGCGCCATGCCAATCAGGGCGGGCGCATCGAGGCGTTGGCCGAAGGCGACCCAGCCGATCGCGGCGATCAGGACGATGCCCAGACCCGACCAGATCGCATAGGCGATCCCGACCGGGATGGTCTTGAGAACGATCGCGAGGAACCAGAAGGATAGCGCATAGGCCGCCACCGTCAGGAGCGAGGGCCAGAGCCGGCTGAAGCCGTCCGACGCCTTCAGGGCCGTGGTGCCGATGGTTTCGGTCGCGATGGCAAGGACGAGGTAGAGCCAGGGCATGGGGTCACCGTCCGATATAGCGGTCGCGGCGGTGGTTCACCGCGACGATGAGGTTCACGATGACCGCGCCCAGGAGCGACGCGGTGACGAGCCAGGGGTCGAGGACGGCGAAGGCCGCCGCGAAGAGCAGTGCGTCGAAGCCGAGCTGGACAAGGCCCGCGCGCAGGCCAAACCGCTCCTGCAGCCAGAGCGCGAGGATGCCGATGCCGCCGAGCGACGCGCCGTGGCGGAAGATCACCATCAGTCCCATTCCGATCACAGCGCCGGACAGGGCCGACGCCGTCCACGGATCGAGGCGATCGAAGCTGAGGACCTCGGGGAGGCCGCGGCTGAAGAGCGAGACGAGGGTGACGGCGATCACCGTCTTGGCCACGAAGCGGGGACCGAGACGGATCCAGCCCAGCACGTAGAAGGGCAGGTTGAGAAGGAAGAACCAGAGCCCGAAGGACCAGCCGGTGACGTAGGACAGCAGAACGCCCAGACCCGCAGTCTGGCCGGTGACAAGGCCGGCGGCGGTCAGGAACTGGACGCCAAGGGCGCAGAGCGCCGTCCCGAGGAGAAGCGCCTGCGCGTCCTCGAGGAGGCTGTGCGACAGGGCGGGGCGATGCGGCTCCTGCGCATCGTCGGGGGTCTGGGTGCGGGCCATGCTCCCGGCCTATCGCGGCTTTCCGGTCGGGGGAAGCGACCGTGAGGGCCTCCGTGGCGCGCGCCATGTTGCGCGGGTCCGAACGGCAAGCGATGCGCAGGAAAAAGGCACCCCGCCGGGGGTGCCTTCATTGGTTCGTCCGTACGGGGCGGCGAGTGACCTAAAGCGCCGCCTGCAGGTTCTCGTCGATCTTTTCGAGGAAACCCATCGTGGTCAGCCACTTCTGGTCGGGTCCGACCAGCAGGGCGAGGTCCTTGGTCATGTGGCCCGATTCCACAGTGTCGACGATCACCTTCTCGAGCGTCTCGGCAAATTTCATGAGCTGGTCGTTGCCGTCGAGCTTGGCACGGTGCTTGAGGCCGCCGGTCCAAGCGAAGATTGACGCGATGGAGTTGGTCGAGGTCTCCTTGCCGGCCTGGTGCTGGCGGTAGTGGCGCGTGACGGTGCCGTGGGCGGCCTCGGCCTCGACGATCTTGCCGTCGGGGGTCATGAGCTGCGAGGTCATCAGGCCCAGAGAGCCGAAGCCCTGCGCTACCGTGTCCGATTGCACGTCGCCGTCGTAGTTCTTGCAGGCCCAGACATACCCGCCGGACCACTTCATCGCCGAGGCCACCATGTCGTCGATCAGGCGGTGCTCGTAGGTGATGCCAGCGTCCTTGAACTTGTCGGCATACTCGGCGTCGAAGATGCGCTGGAAGATCAGCATGAACTGGCCGTCATACTGCTTCAGGATCGTGTTCTTGGTCGACAGATAGACCGGGTAGTTGCGCTTGAGGCCATACTCGAAGCTGGCGCGGGCGAAATCCTCGATCGACTTGTCGAGGTTGTACATCGACATGAACACGCCCGACGACGGCGCGTCGAAGACCTCGTGTTCCTCGACCGTGCCGTCCTCGCCGACGAACTTCATCGACAGCTTGCCCGGGCCGGGGAACTTCATGTCGGTGGCGCGGTACTGGTCGCCGAAGGCGTGGCGGCCGATGACGATGGGCTGGGTCCATCCGGGCACGAGGCGCGGCACGTTCTGGCAGATGATCGGCTCGCGGAAGACGACGCCGCCCAGGATGTTGCGGATCGTGCCATTGGGCGAGCGCCACATCTTCTTGAGGCCGAACTCCTCCACACGCGCTTCGTCGGGGGTGATCGTGGCGCATTTCACGCCGACGCCGACTTCCTTGATCTTCTCGGCGGCGTCGATGGTGATCTGGTCGTCGGTCTCGTCGCGGCTCTCCATCCCGAGGTCGTAGTAGAGCAGGTCGATGTCCAGATAGGGCAGGATCAGCTTGTCCTTGATGAACTGCCAGATGATGCGGGTCATCTCGTCGCCGTCGAGTTCGACGACGGGGTTCTCTACCTTGATCTTGGACATGGGTGCCTCGCGGTGATTGGTGTTCGCCCGTCCGATAGCGCATCTCGAGACCGCTGGCCAGATGGTATGCAATCGCATACCGGAACGCGCACGATGGGCGTGCGGCGATGAGGAATAGCTCGTCGCCAAGGCGTGGCGCAGAGTGCCGGGCAAAGGAGAGCGGCATGGCGGAACGCAAGGGCCCACAGGTCGGACATATCCACCTCCGGGTGGCGGATCTGGAACGTGCAGTCGCGTTCTACGCGCTGCTCGGATTCGAGGTGCAGGCCCGGATCGGGAAGACGGCGGCGTTTCTGGGGGCCGACGGATATCATCACCACATCGGGCTGAACGTCTGGGGCTCGCGCGGCGGGACGCCGCCGCCGCCTGGGCATACGGGGCTGTTTCATGGCGCGTATCTCTATCCCGATCGCGCAGCACTCGGACGGGTCGTGCGGCGCGTCACGGAGGCCGGCTTCGCGCTGACCGGCGCCTCGGATCACGGTGTGTCCGAGGCGGTCTATCTCGATGATCCCGACGGCAATGGGGTGGAGCTCTACCGCGACCGGCCCGCGGAAGACTGGCCTCGCGGGTTGGATGGTGCGCTCGTGATGACGAACGGGCCACTGGATGTTGCGGGGCTGATCGCGGCGGGCGACGCCGCCTGACGGCCGTCAGGACCGGGCGAAGAAGCGCGCGATCAGTGGCGACAGCCACATCCAGAGGGCGGGCGCACCCCGTTCGACCTGGATGCCAACGCGGCTCCGGACCTGGTCTTCGGTCACGTCGTATTCGGCCCAGGAGCCGCCGCCGTTCTCGAGGTTCAGAAGCGGCGTCTGCATCCGGTCGAGCGCTTTGGCGAAGCGGGCATCGACTGTCTCGACCGCCTCGAACTCCTCCCAGAGCGCGCGGAAGTCGCGGCCCTGATCGGGCGGCAGTAGGCCGAAGAGGCGGTCGGCCGCGGCCGCCTCTTCGGCGGCCTGAGCGGCGGTATCGACGGTGCCGAAAATCGGGTGGTCGCCCGCGTCGATCTCCACGAGGTCGTGCAGGATCAGCATCCGGATCACGCGGTCGATGGACACGCCAGCGGGCGCGTGCGGTGCCATCACCAGCGCGAAGAGCGTCAGGTGCCACGAATGCTCTGCCGAGTTCTCATAGCGGCTGTCATCGGCGAGGCGGGTCGCGCGGATCACGGATTTGAGGCGATCCGCCTCCATCAGGAAGGCTGCGCGGGCGTCGAGATCCGGGTCAGTCATCGACCTTGGCGGATGCGTGCTCGGCGATGCGGCGGCGGAGGAGTTCCTGCGCCCGGATCGCGGCGCGCTGGACCCGCACGGAGGTGATGAACGCCTCCTGCAGGGTCTGGGACGAGTCGCCGAGCGCGGTGCCCATGATCTTGATCATGTCCTCGTCGCCGGTCGCCTCGACATGCGCGATCACGTCGGCCGCCAGCTTGTCGGCCAGCTTTTCGGCGAGCGCGCTCACCGGGTCGCTCCGGCGATGTGTCTCACCGCGTGGTCTCGGTCAGGCGGCGCGAGACATAGGATTTCACGCTGTCGATCATCGGGTCCATATGCGGATCCTCGAAGAAGTGACCGGCGCCCTCCATCTCCTCGTGGGTGATGGTGATGCCCTTCTGCTCATGAAGCTTGTTGACCAGCGTCACAGTGTCGGTCGGCGGCGCGACGCGGTCGGCGCCTCCGTTGATGATCAGGCCCGAGGAGGGGCAGGGCGCGAGGAAGCTGAAATCGTAGCGATCTGCGGGCGGCGAGACCGAGATGAAGCCCGTGATCTCGGGGCGGCGCATCAGAAGCTGCATCCCGATCCACGCGCCGAACGAGAAGCCCGCGACCCAGCAATGCTTGGAATTGGGGTTCATCGACTGGAGGTAGTCGAGCGCGGAGGCGGCATCCGACAGCTCGCCGATGCCCTGGTCGTACTCGCCCTGGCTCCGCCCGACACCGCGGAAGTTGAACCGCAGCACCGTGAAGCCCAGCGAATGGAACGCGTAATGCAGGTTGTAGACGACCTTGTTGTTCATCGTACCGCCGAATTGCGGATGCGGATGCAGGACGATCGCAATGGGCGCGTCCTTGACCTTCTGGGGATGGTAGCGGCCCTCGAGGCGGCCCTCGGGGCCGGGGAAGATCACTTCGGGCATGAAAGCTCCTGCATTGACGGCGCGGGTGGCGGGTCGATATGTCGCTCGCTCACCGGTGGGCACAGGTAAGCCGCGTCCGCGCCGGGGTCAACGCACAGGGTCTTCGCCACGGGAGGGCGCCATGAAGCTGAGCACCAAGGGTCGTTACGCGATGGTCGCCCTCACGGATCTGGCGATGCAGCCCGAAGACGCGCTGACATCGCTGGGCGACATCTCGCGGCGGCAGGATATCTCGCTGCCCTATCTCGAACAGCTATTCGTCAAGCTTCGGCGCGCAGGTCTGGTCTCGTCGGTGCGCGGGCCGGGCGGTGGTTACCGGCTGGCGCGCGCGCCGGACGCGATCCGGGTGTCGGATATCCTCGGGGCCGTTGACGAGACGGTCTCCGCGATGGAGACGGGGGCCGGGGCCAAGGGCGGCTCGTCGGGCAGCCGGGCGCAGTCGATGACGAACCGTCTCTGGGAATCGCTCTCGGCCAATGTCTACGTGTTCCTGCACCAGACGCGGCTGTCGGACGTGGTGCAGAACGAATTGACCCCCTGTCCCGCGGTGCCCTCGCTCTTCGAAGTGGTGGACGAGTGACCGCGCCGGGGGGCCAGCCCCCCGGACCCCCCGAGGTATTTGAGGCCAGAGGAAGGAACCCCCGGTGACCGAGCGGGTCTATCTCGACTGGAATGCCACCGCGCCGCTACGGCCCGAGGCACGGGCAGCGATGGTCGCGGCGATGGATGTCGCGGGCAATCCGTCGAGCGTCCATGGCGAGGGGCGCGCGGCCAAGGCCGTGGTCGAGCGGGCGCGCGCGGAGCTGGCCGAGGCGTTCGGCGCGCAGGCGGCGGACATCGTCTTCGTGTCGGGCGCGACCGAGGCGGCGGCGCTGGCGATGGCGGGGCGCGAGCTGGCCACCGCGCCCATCGAGCACGAGGCGGTCGCGGCCTGGGGCGACGGCGCGCTTGCCGTCGATGCGCGGGGGCAAGTCGCAGTCGTGGACCCGGCCCGGAGCGCGGTGCAACTGGCCAACAGCGAGACCGGCGTGATGCAGGACCTGGCCGCCGGGCTGGCCGTCAGCGACATGACGCAAGCCTTTGGTAAGGTCCCGGTTGCCTTCGATTGGTCGGGCGTCGAGATGGCGCTGATCTCGGCCCACAAGCTGGGCGGCCCGAAGGGAATCGGCGCGTTGGTCTTGCGGCGCGGGCTGGACGTGACCTCGCAGATCCGGGGCGGCGGGCAGGAGATGGGGCGCCGGTCGGGCACCGAGAACATCGTCGGGATCGCGGGTTTCGGGGCCGCGGCCACGGCGGCGGCCTGCGATCTGGCAGACGGGACCTGGGACCGGGTTGCGGAACTTAGAACTTTTCTAGAAACAAGTCTTGAGGGTGGCGCCAATCCGACTATTTTAGTCGGGAAGGAGTCGCGGCGCCTGCCGAACACCTCTAATCTCATCACGCCGGGATGGCGCGGCGAGACGCAGGTGATGGCGCTCGATCTTGCGGGGTTCGCCGTGTCGGCGGGCTCGGCTTGCTCGTCGGGGAAGGTGCGCTCCAGCGCGGTCCTCGGGGCGATGGGCTACGGGCCGGGCGAAGCCGATTGCGCGATCCGCGTGTCGCTCGGGCCCGACGTGACGATGGAACAGGTGGAACGCTTCGTCGCGACCTTCCGCCGCTTGAGGGACAGGAGACGGATATGACGGCTCTCGACGATGTGCAGGTCAAGGACGGCGTCGACGCCGAAACCGTCGAGGCGGTGAAGTCGCTCTCGGGCACCTACAAGCACGGCTGGAACACCGAGATCGAGATGGAGTATGCGCCCAAGGGCCTCTCCGAGGACATCGTGCGCCTGATCTCCGAGAAGAACGAAGAGCCCGAGTGGATGCTGGAATGGCGCCTTCAGGCTTATCGCCGCTGGGTGCAGATGACCGAGCCGAAATGGGCGATGGTCCAGTATCCGGAGATCGATTTCCAGGACCAGTACTACTATGCGCGCCCGGCGAGCATGACCGAGAAGCCCAAGTCGCTGGATGACGTGGATCCGAAGCTGCTGGAGACCTACAAGAAGCTGGGCATCCCCCTGAAGGAACAGGCGCTTCTGGCCGGCGTCGAGCCCGCGCCCGAGGATCGCCGCGTCGCCGTGGATGCCGTGTTCGACAGTGTATCGGTCGGCACGACCTTCAAGGACGAGCTGGCCAAGGCGGGCGTGATCTTCTGCTCCATCTCCGAGGCCATCAAGGATCACCCTGAACTGGTGAAGAAGTATCTCGGCTCGGTCGTGCCGCAGTCGGACAACTACTACGCGACGCTGAATTCGGCGGTCTTCTCGGACGGGTCCTTCGTCTACATCCCCAAGGGCACGCGCTGCCCGATGGAGCTGTCGACCTACTTCCGCATCAATGCCGAGAATACCGGCCAGTTCGAGCGCACGCTCATCATCGCCGACGAGGGGTCCTACGTGTCCTATCTCGAGGGCTGCACGGCGCCGCAGCGCGACGTGGCGCAGCTTCATGCCGCCGTGGTCGAGCTGGTTCTGCTGGACGACGCGGAGATCAAGTATTCGACCGTCCAGAACTGGTTCCCCGGCGACGAGAACGGCAAGGGCGGCATCTACAACTTCGTCACCAAGCGTGCCGATTGCCGCGGCGCGCGCTCCAAGGTGATGTGGACGCAGGTCGAGACCGGCTCGGCGGTGACGTGGAAGTACCCGTCCTGCATCCTGCGGGGCGACGACAGCCAGGGCGAGTTTTATTCCATCGCCATCGCCAACAACTTCCAGCAGGCCGACACGGGCACCAAGATGGTGCATCTGGGCAAGAACACCAAAAGCCGGATCGTCTCGAAGGGGATCTCGGCGGGGAAGGCCCAGAACACCTATCGGGGCCTCGTCTCGATGCATCCGAAGGCGAAGAACTCGCGCAATTACACGCAATGCGACTCGCTCTTGATCGGGTCGGAATGCGGTGCGCACACGGTCCCGTATATCGAGGTGAAGAACAACTCGAGCCGGGTGGAGCACGAGGCGACGACCTCGAAGGTCGACGACGACCAGCTCTTCTATTGCCGCTCGCGCGGGATGGACGAGGAGGAGGCCGTGGCACTCGTGGTCAATGGGTTCTGCAAGGAGGTGCTGCAGGCCCTGCCGATGGAATTCGCCATGGAAGCGCAGCAGCTCGTCGCGATCTCGCTCGAAGGCTCGGTGGGGTGAACGCCGTGGCCGAGGCGACCCCGCGCGTTCGGCGGCGCGACCGCGTGCTGTTGCGCGAGGTGGCCGAGGGCGTGGCGCTCGGGCGGCGCGTGCGCGTCACCGATATCGGCGCCCGGCAGACCAAGGAGGCGCCGCCCTACGGCGCGCTCCTCGCGGCCGGCATGGCGCATGTGACCGCCTTCGAGCCCGAGCCCGAGGCTTACGCGGCGCTCGTGGCCGACGCGCGCGAGGACATGACTGTCCACCGACTCGCCATCGGCGCGCCGGGGCCTGCCACGCTCTATGCGCACAAGATCGCCTCGCTGACCTCGATCTTCCCGTTCAGCGCGCCCGCCGCGCGCTTTCTCGGCAAGGGGTTCTGGGTCAACCGGCCGGTAACCGAGATTCCCGTCGAGCTCGTGGCGCTGGACGATGTGCCGGGGCTCGCCGACGGGATCGACATCCTCAAGATGGATATCCAGGGGGCCGAGCGCGACGTGATCGAGGGCGGGCGCCGCGCCCTGTCCGAATGCATGGTCGTGATCCCCGAAGTCCGGTTCTACCGGATGTATGACGGCGAGCCGATGCTGGCCGAACTGGACCAGAGCCTGCGCGCGCAGGGTTTCGTGCTGCACAAGTTCCTGCACCAGAAGTCGGTGATTTCACCCAGCCCGCAGGCCAAGCGGCTGGAGAAGGCGGGCGTGCGCAACCAGCTTCTGGACGGCGACGCGGTGTATATCCGGTTGATCGAGGATCCGGACGCGGTCACGACCGATCAGCTCAAGGTGCTGGCACTCGCGGCGGCGTCGGTCTTCGACAGCCCGGATCTCTGCTGCCACTGCCTGCACCTGCTGACCCTGCGCGGCGCCGTCGCGCCCGACCTTGCCGAAACCTTTGCCCGCCGGGCCGTGCCCGCGATGGACGAACTGACCTGAAGACTGCCCCGACGGGCGGCGTTGAGAGGATGCCGAGATGCTGAAGATCGAGAACCTGCACGTGAAGCTGGAGGACGAGGACAAGCGGATCCTCAAGGGCGTCGACCTGGAGGTCGAGGCCGGCAAGGTGCACGCCATCATGGGCCCGAACGGGTCGGGCAAGTCGACGCTGTCCTACGTCCTGTCGGGTCGCGGCGGCTACGAGGTGACCGAGGGGACCGCGACGCTGAACGACGCGGATATTCTCGAGATGGAGCCGGAGGAGCGCGCGGCGGCGGGCCTCTTCCTTGCGTTCCAGTACCCCGTCGAGATCCCCGGCGTCGGCAACATGACCTTCCTGCGGACGGCGGTGAACGCCCAGCGCAAGGCGCGCGGCGAAGACGAGCTGTCGGCGGGCGAGTTCCTCAAGGTGATCCGCGCCAAGGCCAAGACCCTCAAGATCGACGCTGATATGCTGAAGCGCCCCGTGAATGTCGGCTTCTCGGGCGGCGAGAAGAAGCGCAACGAGATCCTGCAGATGGCGATGCTCGAGCCGAAGATGTGCATTCTCGACGAAACCGACAGCGGCCTCGACGTGGACGCGATGAAGCTGGTCGCCGAGGGCGTGAACGCTCTGCGCGACGCCGGCCGCGGGTTCCTCGTCATCACGCATTACCAGCGGCTGCTCGATCACATCAAACCGGACGTGGTCCACATCATGGCCGAAGGTCGTATCGTGAAGACCGGCGGCCCGGAGCTGGCGCTGGAGGTCGAGACCAACGGCTATGGCGATATCCTGGGCGAGGTGGCCTGATGGCGGAGCGAGCGACCTCCGACACGCTGGACCGGCGCCTGAACCTGCCTGCGGGTGGCGGCTGGCTGGGCCGGGCGCGACGCGACGCGGCCGACCGGCTGCGCGCGGTGGGCCTGCCCGGTCGGCGCGACGAATACTGGCGCTACACCGATCCCGCGCCGCTGACCGACCCCGCCCCGCAGATCGAAGCCAGCGCCGATGGGGGCGACCCGTTCGCCGGGTTCGAGACATACACGATCACGATTGATGCGGATGGCGTCACGCTGCCGGGTGACCTGCCCGACGGGGTCGAGGTCGCGACGCTCGCGCAGGCCGGCGAGGCTGATATCCATTGGGCGCGCGACCTCTACGGCACGCTCGAGGCGGCGGGCTCGCGGCCTGTGTCGCGGCCGCTCGCCATGCTGAACACGGCGATGGCGACCGACGGGTTGGTGATCCGTGCGACCGGCATAGTCACCCGTCCGATCCACATCCGCACGACCGGCAACGGCGATGCGATGCATCACCATGTCGTCCGCGTCGAAAGCGGGGCGGAGCTGACGCTCCTGAAATCCGGCACGGGTGGCGCACGCGTCAATACCGTGACCGAGGTGGATGTGGCCGATGGCGGCACCTGCCACCACCTGCGCATCCAGGGCCCCGATGCGGACCGCCACGTCAACACCCACCTGTTCGCGCGGCTGGGCGCGGGGTCGATCCTCAAGTCCTTCACCCTCAGCGCGAATGGCCGGCTGACCCGCAATGAGGCGGTGATCGACATGGCCGGCGATGACGGCGGGGCGACCATTGCAGGCGCGACCTTCGGGCGGGGTGACTTCCATCACGACGATACGGTCTGGGTCACCCATGGCGCGCTGAACGGCGAAAGCCGGCAGGTCTTCAAGAAGGTCCTGCGCGACGGGGCCGTGGGCGTGTTCCAGGGCAAGATTCTCGTCAAGGACGGCGCGCAGAAGACCGATGGCTACCAGATCAGCCAGTCGCTCCTGCTGGACGATGACAGCCAGTTCCTCGCCAAGCCCGAGCTCGAGATCTACGCCGACGACGTGGCCTGCTCGCACGGGTCAACGACTGGCGCGATCGACGAGACGGCGCTCTTCTACCTGCGCTCGCGCGGGGTGCCCGAGCGGGTGGCGACCGACCTTCTGGTTCTGTCGTTCCTCGCCGAGGCGACCGAAGAGATCGAGGATCCGGCCCTGCGCGAGCATGTGATGGACCGCATGGCGGATTGGCTCGCCCGCGACTGATGTCGGTCACGCGCGACATCCCGAGGGCCTGGATCCGGCCGCGTCAGGTCATGGCCGAGCACATGGCGCGCGGCACGGGCGACAGCGCGGCGTTCATCTTCCTGATGGCCGGGTGCTTCCTTCTGTTCGTCTCACGCCTGCCGGTCCTGTCGCGGCAATCCTTCCTGACGGGCGAGGATTTCATGGTCCAGATGGGCGGCACGCTGATGGCGCTGGTCTTCGTGCTGCCCTTGATCATCATCGCGCTGGCCTTTGTGGCGCATCTTCTGGCCAAACTCGCGGGCGCACTGGGCACCGCCGAGGGCGCGCGGGTCGCGACGGCCTGGTCGCTCCTGGCGGCGTCGCCCGCGATGCTGCTCAACGGCTTGACCGAAGGGTTCCTCGGGGCGGGCCCGGCCCTGCAACTCGTCGGCCTCGTGGCATTGGGCGGGTTCATCTGGATCTGGGTCAACTCGCTCTACGCGGCGGAGTGGGCCCGGTGATCGCCATCCTCCAATCCGGCCTGCGGCGCTTCCTGCGTAACCCTATGGGCGCGCTCGAAGACATGCGGGATATCGCCCCGGCCGCATCCGTCGCGGTGATGGCGCTGGTTGCCGCGGGCCTGGTCCACGTGGTGCTGGACCATCTGCTCGGGGCCTGGGCCTTTCCCTACTCCTTCGAGCCGGGAGGCAAGCGCGCGGGAGGGCCGTTCGTCGGCACGTTCGTGGTGCTGGCGCGCCTCTTCGGCACGGCAGCAGGCCTGTGGCTGGTCGCGCGCGTGCTCGGGCAGCCTCTCAGCTGGGCGCTGGCGATGTGGATGATCGTTCCCTTCGCATTAGCCGAGATCGGGCTCGATTTGCTGGAGCTGTCGACGGCGGCGATCCACGAATTGACGATGCTCGACCTGTATGGCCGCCTGTTCCTGATCGGGTTCACCGGCACGCTGCTGGTCCTGATCGCGTCGGTGAAGGCCGCGCTGCCGGGGCGTGACTGGCTCGGCGCACTTGGCGCCAGTGTGGTCATCTGGGGCGGCGGCACCTACATCCCCTACCTTGTCCTGCCGATTGCGGGCATCCTCCATCTGACGGAACGCGCGAAATGATCGACGTCGAGGCCATCCGCGCGCAATTCCCGATCCTGTCCCGGCAGGTGAACGGCAAGCCGCTGACCTATCTCGACAACGGCGCGTCCGCGCAGAAACCGCAGGTCGTGCTCGACACGATCCAGCGCGCCTATGCCGAGGAATATTCCAACGTCCACCGCGGCTTGCACACGCTCTCGACCATCTCGACCGAGAATTACGAGGGCGTGCGCGGCACGGTCGCGCGCTTCATCGGCGCCCCGTCCGAGGATCACGTCGTCTTCACCTCCGGCACGACAGAAGGCATCAACCTCGTCGCCTATGGCTGGGCCATGCCCCGGATGGAGGCGGGCGACGAGATCGTCCTGTCGATCATGGAGCACCACGCCAACATCGTGCCGTGGCATTTCCTGCGCGAGCGGATGGGCGTCAAGATCGTCTGGGTCGACGTGGACGTGAACGGCGACCTCGACCCGCAAGCGGTGCTCGATGCCGTGACCGACCGCACGAAGCTGATTGCGGTCACGCATATGTCGAACGTCCTGGGCACCGTGGTCGACGTCGCCGCGATCTGCGAGGGCGCGCGGGCGCGGGGCGTGCCGGTGCTGGTCGATGGCAGTCAGGCGGCCGTGCATATGCCGGTCGACGTGGCCGCGCTCGGCTGCGACTTCTATGCGATCACCGGACATAAGCTATACGGACCAAGCGGTTCCGGGGCGATCTTCATCCATCCTGACCGCATGTCCGAGATGCGCCCCTTCATGGGCGGCGGCGACATGATCCGCGACGTCCATCGCGACGAGGTCGTCTATAACGACCCACCGATGAAGTTCGAGGCGGGCACGCCCGGGATCGTTCAGACCATCGGGATGGGCGCCGCGCTCGAATGGATGATGGGCGTCGGGATGTCCGAGATCGCCGACCACGAGCGGACCTTGCGCGACTACGCGCGCGAGCGGCTCGACGGGCTGAACTGGTTGAACGTGCAGGGGCGCTCGGCGGGCAAGGGCGCGATCTTCTCGTTCACGCTCGATGGTGCGGCCCATGCGCATGACATCTCCACCGTGCTCGACAAGAAGGGTGTCGCGGTGCGCGCGGGCCAGCACTGCGCCCAGCCGCTGATGGAGCATATGGGCCTGACCGCGACCTGCCGGGCGAGCTTCGGGATCTACAACACGCGCGCCGAGGTCGACGTTCTCGTCGACGCGCTCGAGCTCTGCCACGACCTATTCGCCTGAGGTCGTGAACTCCGCGACTTGGGCGCCGGTGATCCGCTGAAGCTCCGCCGGGGCGACCGGGAAGACGTGGCGCGGGGTGCCCGCAGCGGCCCAGACCGTCCCGAAGGCCAGAAGGCGCGCGTCCATCCAGATCGGCACATCCGAGATCAGCCCGACCGGCGACACGCCCCCGATCGCAAAGCCGGTGACCCGGCGCACCGTCGCCGCATCCGCCCGAGTCAGCGGTCCGCCGGCAAGGGACGCGGCGCGGTCCGGGTCGACCTGATTGCCGCCCGCGGTCAGGAACAGTGCGCAGCCGTCGCCCTGACCGAACAGGATCGATTTCGCGATCTGGTCCAGCTCACAGCTGACGGCGGCCGCGGCTTCGGCGGCGGTGCGGGTCTGATCGGACATCTCGACGGGGCGGGCATCGAGGCCCGCGGCATCGAGCGCGGCGGTCACGCGGCGAAGGCTCTTGCTCATGGGGCTGGTTCTGCCCGTTGACGCCGGAGGCCGCAACGGGCCTGATCGGGCGATGTTCCGCTCCCGCATCACGCAGGCTCCGATCCCCTTCGATCCCGCGGCGGGCGCCGATGCGGTCGGGGCCCTCGCGCCGCCCTCGGACGTGGCCCCGCTGATCGCAGGCGCCGCCGGGTGCAGCCCGTTCCTCGCCATGGGCATGGCCCGGGAACGGGACTGGCTCTCCGGTCTCTGGGACGCGGCGCCCAAGGACATTCTCGATGGTCTACTGGCCGAAACGGCACGGATCGACGGTGACCGGAAGCCGGCCTTGCGCGTTCTCAAGCGCCGGATCGGCCTGCTGGTCTCGCTTTGCGACCTCGGCGGTGTCTGGCCGGTGATGGAGGCGACGGCGGCGCTCACACGATTTGCCGACGCTGCCACCAATGCCGCGTTGGCTCACGCGCTCGGGCGCCACGCCAAGGGGCCGGTCGAGGGAGATGGCGGCCTCGTTGCCATCGCGATGGGCAAGATGGGCGCGTTCGAACTCAATTATTCCAGCGATATCGACCTCGTCCTGCTGTTCGACGAAAGCCGCTACGATCCGGCCGATTACGGGACGGCGCGCGCGATCCTGCTGAAGGCCGCGCGGACGGCGATGGCCACGCTCTCGGATGTCACGGCGGACGGCTACGTCTTCCGCACCGACCTGCGCCTGCGCCCCGACCCCGGCTCCACCCCGATCGTTCTCTCGATGGAGGCGGCGGAGCGCTACTATGAGGCCATGGGCCGCGCGTGGGAGCGGGCGGCCTGGATCAAGGCGCGGGCCTGCGCGGGGGCCGTCGAGGCGGGGGCAGGGTTCGTCGAGCGGCTCGCGCCCTTCGTCTGGCGGCGGCACCTCGATTTCGCCGCCGTGCAGGACGCGCATGACATGCGGCTCCGGATTCGCGACCACAAGGGGCTGGGCGGACCGCTGGACCTCGCCGGGCATCACATCAAGCTGGGGCGCGGCGGCATCCGCGAGATCGAGTTCTACGCCCAGACCCAGCAGATCATCGCGGGCGGGCGTGATCGCTCGCTCCGGGTCCGCCCGACGCTCGAGGCGCTGGACCGTCTGGTCGAGGCCCGGTGGGTCGGAGCCGAGACCCGCGACGTGCTGGCCCCGAGCTACGTCCACCTGCGCCGGGTCGAGCACGCGCTCCAGATGGTGCAGGATGCGCAGACCCATGTCATGCCGCGCGATGCGGACGGGATGCGCCGGATCGCCAACCTGATGGGCGTGAGCGACACCGACGCGTTCCTCGCCGACCTGCGCGACCGGATCGGCGCCGTCGAGCGGATCGTGGACCCGAGCTTCCGGCCCGACGCGCCCGCGTCGGATGCGCCCGACGCGATCGAGGGCGCGGCGGCGGTGACCGACCGCTGGCCGACATATCCTGCGCTCCGCTCCGAGCGCGCGCGGACGATCTTCGCGCGGCTCCGGCCGCGGCTCCTGCGTGAACTGGGCGGCGCGGCGCGCCCGGCCGAGGCGCTGTCGGCCTTCGACGACTTCTTGCGCGGGCTTCCGGCGGGGGTGCAGATCTTCTCGCTCTTCGAGGCCAAGGACGAGCTCGTCTCGCTCATCGCTGATATCTGTGCGACCGCCCCCGATCTCGCGCGCTACCTGTCGCGCAACGCGGACGTGCTCGATGCGGTGATCGACGGGCGCTTCTTTGCGGACCTGCCCGAGCGGTGGGAGCCGCCCGCGCCCGCCGAAGATTACGAGGCGACGCTGATCGCGCTCCGTCGCTGGCACCGGGAACGGCATTTCCGCATCGGCGTCCACCTGCTGCGCCGTCTCGCCCCGCCCGAGATCGCGTCCCGGCGCTATGCCGCGCTGGCCGACGCGACGCTGGCCGGGGCCTGGGCCGCCGCCGAAGCCGAGACCGCGCGGCGCTACGGGCGCGTGCCGGGTCAGGCGCTCGCGGGGATCGGGATGGGATCGCTCGGCGCCGGGCGGCTGAACGCGCGCTCGGACCTCGATCTCGTGGTGCTGCACGATGGCGGCGAGGGGGTGTCCGATGGCGCCCGCGCGTTGCCGCCGGCCCAATGGGCCGCGCGGTTCACCCAGACGCTGATCACCGCGCTTTCGGCGCCGATGGGGGACGGACGGCTCTACGAGGTGGATATGCGCCTGCGCCCCTCGGGGCGGCAGGGGCCTGTGGCGACGGCGCTGTCGGGCTTCCGCACCTACCAGGCGAGCGAGGCTTGGGTCTGGGAGCACATGGCCCTGACGCAGGCACGGCCGGTGGCGGGCTCGCCCGAGGTCGGCACGGCGGCGATGGCGGCGCGGGCCGAGGTGCTGGCGTCCTCGCGTTTCGCACCCGACGAGATCCTACGCGGCCTCGCCGAGATGCGCGCGCGGGTCCGCGCGGCGGAACGGGTCGGAGGCGGACTTTCGGTCAAGGTCGGGCCGGGCCGGTTGCAGGACATCGCGCTAGTGGCGCAGGCCCACACGCTGATCGCGGCCGCGACCGGCG
Source organism: uncultured Jannaschia sp. (assembly GCF_947503795.1). Classification (NCBI taxonomy): domain Bacteria; kingdom Pseudomonadati; phylum Pseudomonadota; class Alphaproteobacteria; order Rhodobacterales; family Roseobacteraceae; genus Jannaschia; species uncultured Jannaschia sp. The sequence continues at coordinate 1,248,463 of NZ_CANNEZ010000001.1, forward strand.
GCGAGATCGCCCGCACGGTCGACGCGCAGCTCGCCGCGGACGGGTGGCTGCCGCCGGAGGCCCGCGCGACGCTGGCCGAGACCCATGCCCGCCTGTCGGACGTCCAGCAGACGCTGCGCCTGATTACAGCCGACGATCCGCCCGGCGATCTGGGGACGGGGGGGTTGGCCCTCCTCGCTGCGATCACCGGCAGCGATGATGTCGCAACGTCCTGCGATGTCGCCGCTGGGCGCGCCGAGGCCGCGATCGACGCGGCGCTGGACCGGGCCGGTCTGGCAGGATAGCGCGGGCGGCAGCATCGGGAGTGCACGACATGGTGGCAAAGGACGGGCAGGGGCCGGACGACCCGAAAGGGCTGATCCACGAGGCGTATCGCATCGACGGCATCACGGGATCGGAATGCCGGACGATCTTCCTCGATTGGGCGCTGACGATCGAGGATGCGGCAGCGGCGATCCCGCGCCTGCTGGACGGGCGGCCCGACGAACATCCCATGAGCCAGGTCCTGCGCGACGGCCTTGGCGCGTCGCCCCAGGGACGGCGCGGCGGTCGCGCCGCACGGGTGCGCGACTAGCCCCGGACCGGTGTCCCGTGGGTGCCCCGCTCGCGGTAGGGGGTGGTGCCGTAATGCGCGCGGTAGCATTTCGAGAAATGCGAGGGCGAGGTGAAGCCGCAGGCCAGTGCCACGTTGATGATCGACATATCCGTCTGCATCAGCAGGTTGCGCGCCTTCCCCAGCCGCAGCTCCATGTAGTATTTCTTGGGGCTTCGGCTCAGGTAACGACGAAAGAGCCGCTCCAGTTGCCGCGTCGACATCCCAACATCGGCGGCGAGGATCGACGGGCTGATCGGCTCCTCGATGTTCTGCTCCATTTCGCGGATGACCTGGCTCAGGCGCGGGTGGCGGACGCCGATCCGTGTGGGGATCGACAGCCGTTGCGTGTCCTGATCGGTGCGAATGGACGAATAGATCAGCTGGTCCGCGACAAGCGCCGCCAGCCCTTCGCCATGGTCCTGCGCGATGATGTGCAGCATCAGGTCGACCGAGGCCGTGCCGCCGGCGGTCGTGATGCGCTTGCCGTCGGCGGTGAAGATCGACTTGGTCAGCTCGATCTCGGGAAATTCCTCGGCGAAGCTGTCCTGGTTCTCCCAGTGGATGGTCGCGCGCTTGCCGTCGAGCAGGCCCGCGACGGCCATCGTCCAGGATGCCGTGCAGAGGCCGCCGATCGTGACACCGCGACGCGCCTCGCGGCGAAGCCAGCTGACGAGGCGCTTGGTCGTGGCCGAGGCCACGTCGATGCCGCCGACAAGAAGCAGCGAGTCGTCGCGCGAGATCTCCTCGAGGTCGCGGTCCAGCATGAAGCTCGTGCCGGCCGAGCAGGTGATCGTGCCGCCGCCTTCGCCCAGCAGCTCCCATGTATAGAGTTCGGCCCCTGCCATCCGGTTGGCGATGCGAAGCGCATCCACGGCACTGGCGAAGCACATCAGCGTGAACCGGTCGAGCAAAACGAAGATGAATTTTCGAGGCTTCGCCGGAGCCGTGATTTCGATCGCGGCGGGGCGGGCCGGGGCCACTTCGACGGGGTAAGTGCTGTCACCCATGGCGGGCGTCCTCGTTCACGGAAACAGACGCGTCACACGCGATCCTGTGACCGCAAAAGCCCAAACCGGCGTCGGGATCAAGCGAATTGGCGCATCGGGTTCTGGTGGCCGACCGTGGTTTGCGGTAGGGCCGGGCTCCAGACAGACAGACGAGGTGCCGAGCATGGCCTGGACCAAGAGCGACTGGAGAGCGAAACCGCGGGTTCAGATGCCCGATTACCTCGATGCGGGCGCGCTGGGCGCTGTCGAGGCACGGCTGGGTCAGTACCCGCCGCTGGTCTTCGCGGGCGAGGCGCGGACGCTGAAATCCGAGCTTGCGGCCGCCGGCCGGGGCGAGGCGTTCCTCCTGCAGGGCGGCGACTGCGCCGAGAGCTTCGCCGAGTTCTCCGCCGACACGATCCGCGACACGTTCAAGGTCATGCTGCAGATGGCGATGGTCCTGACCTTCGGGGCCAAGGTGCCCGTTGTGAAGGTCGGCCGCATGGCCGGTCAGTTCGCCAAGCCCCGATCGGCCCCGACCGAGGTGAAGGACGGCGTGGAGCTGCCCAGCTACCGCGGCGACATCATCAACGAGCTGGACTTCACCGAGGCCGCGCGCATCCCGAACCCGGCCAAGATGCTCGAGGCCTACACGCAGGCGGCGGCGACGCTGAACCTGCTGCGCGCCTTCTCGAAGGGCGGGTTCGCCGATGCGCACAAGGTGCATCAATGGACGCTTGGCTTCGTCGAGGGCGAGCGAGCCGCGCAGTATCGCGACATGGCGGGCCGCATCCAGGACACGCTGGATTTCATGACCGCCGCCGGTGTGACGGGCAATAATGACGAGCTGACGACGGTCGACTTCTACACCTCGCACGAAGCGCTTCTGCTCGAATACGAAGAGGCACTCTGCCGCCAGGACAGCCTGACGGGCAACTGGCTGGCCGGGTCGGGGCACATGATCTGGATCGGCGACCGCACGCGACAGCCCGATGGGGCCCATGTCGAGTTCTGCCGTGGCGTGTTGAACCCGATCGGTCTGAAATGCGGGCCGACGACCACCGAGGAGGACCTCAAGGTCCTGATCGACACGCTGAACCCCGAGAACGAAATGGGGCGCCTGACCCTGATCGCGCGCTTCGGGGCCGGCAAGGTCGGCGACCACCTGCCGCGTCTTATCAAGACCGTGAAGGAGATGGGCGCGAACGTCGTATGGACCTGCGACGCGATGCACGGGAACACGATCAAGTCGTCCACCGGCTACAAGACGCGCCCCTTCGAAAGCGTGCTGCGCGAGGTGCAGGAGTTCTTTGCGATCCACCGCGCCGAGGGCACCGTGCCAGGCGGCGTGCATTTCGAGATGACGGGCCAGGACGTGACCGAATGCACCGGCGGCGTGCGCGCCGTCACCGACGAGGACCTGTCGGATCGCTACCACACCGCCTGCGACCCGCGCCTCAACGCGTCGCAATCGCTGGAGCTGGCCTTCCTCGTGGCCGACGAGCTTTCGGGGTTGCGGGCCGAGCGGCAGCGCGCCGCGTCCTGATCCTGTCCCTGTGCGCGCCTCAGGGCGCGGGCTGGGCCTTCAGCCATGTCAGCGCCGCGTCTTCGGTTTCGAAGGCGCGCGCTTCGACCGGAATCACCTTGCCCATCGCCTCGACCAGACCGCCCGCCGCGCCGGGGGCGTTCGAGACGACGTAGTTCCGGACCTTAGCCAGCGACGCCACCCTGGCCTTGAGACTGTCGAGCGACAGGCCCGCGCCGGCCTCCGCGGTCGCGTTGGTGTCGAACTGCAGAAGCATGTCGACCTTCGTCGGGGCGGCATCGAACACCTCGAGCATATGCTCGGACATGGCGGTCATATCGTCGCGCGTGACCTCGGCGACGATCCGGAACGCATGAAGGTGGGGCAGGTCGGTCGGGATTTCCCGAATGGTGGGCGTGGCGAACATCTGGGCCTCCAGGACCGTTGAATGCCACCTGAACGCGCCCCCGCGGTCGCCGTTCCTTACTTCACGACCCGAAGCCACGGGACGGCGGATGGCCCCGGTGCATAGGGCGTCGCAGCCTCGGCCAATTCTATCGGCAACGGCGCCGCGCGATCCGTCGCGCGCCGCATCGGATGGTGTTCGGACCGGGCAGTCGCGCGCAGGCGGTGGCCGGTCACGGCGAAGCGGCGGGGGGCGTCCCCGGCGACCACGCGGTCGGTCACCACGACGACCTGTGCCTTGGTGACCGCGAAGGCCGCGTCGAGCAGCGGCAGGATCAGCATCTTCGCGCCCACCGTGCCGTCGGGCCCTTCGCAGGCCAGGTCCAGCTCGGCGGCGAGCCCCGTCTCGAACACCTCTTCGACCAGAGCCGCGGCGCGATCGCGGTCGGGGAGCGCGAAGAACGCCTTGATCGGCAACCCGCGCACGTCCATGCCCATCAGATCGCGCATCATGCGACCGCCCAGACGCACCCGCACCGTGCCCGCGCGCACGCGATCGATGATCATCGAATGCCCGACCGTGACGCGCATCGCGTTCGGATCCAGCGCATCGCGACGCGGCAGCGCGGTGCCCGTGCGCAGCGACGACCAGTAGCGCCACGCCTCGTCGAGGATCGGCGACGACCGCATCGTGGCGAACCCCCGCGCCGCGTCGCCCGTCGAAATGCGCGTGATCACCACGTCCCGCGTCGTGTCGTCATAGCCCGTCATCTATCGTCCCTCGTGTGCCGCGCCCCGATCCCGCCATCCATGTGGCGCAAACGGGGCGTATGCCCGCCACCCGGCGGCATAATTATGGCAAGCCGTCACGAAATGCTCGCATTTCCTTCACCAACGGTTAACGGCTTGGGCCGCTGGACGGGCGCGCGGGCAGCCGCTAGGCCGGGGCCCATGAAGTCGATGACGGGATACGCGGCGCTGGATCGCGACGGGCGCCGCTGGGAGATCCGATCCGTCAATGCGCGCGGGCTGGACCTGCGGCTGCGCCTGCCTGACGTGGCAGGGCTCGAGCCGCCGGTCCGCGCGGCGGTGGCGGGCGTCGCGGTACGCGGCAACATCACGCTGGCCTTGCGCCTGTCGGATAGCGGCGCGGGGGCGGCCCGACTGGATCCGGCGGGGCTGGACCGCGCGCTGGCCGCCCTGGCCGAGGTCGAGGCGCGGGCCGACCTGCCGCTCGCCCCGGTGACGGCGGCCGACATCTTGTCCCTTCGCGGCGTCTGGGAGGCGGGCGAGACCGCGCCGCCCGCGCTCGCGGTCCTGACCGCCGACCTTGCCGATCTGGTCGCGGCCTTCGCCGCCGACCGTGCCCGCGAAGGGGCCGCCCTTCACGCGCTGCTGGCGGCCCGCGTGGACGAGATCGAGTCCTTGACGGATGCCGCAGCGGGCCTCGCACCTGCCCGTGCCGCCCATCAGGCCGAGGCCCTGCACGCGGCTCTGGGGCGCCTGACCGGCGCGGCGATGGACGATGCGCGCATCGCCTCCGAGATCGCGGCACTGGCGATCAAATCCGACATCACCGAGGAGGTCGAGCGCCTGCGCACCCATGTCGCCGCGGCCCGCGCGCTGCTGGGCGAGGACGCGCCCGTGGGGCGTCGGCTGGACTTCCTGACGCAGGAGTTCAATCGCGAGGCCAACACGCTCTGCTCGAAGTCCGGCATGCCGGAGCTGACCACCATCGGCCTAGATCTCAAGGCCGCCATCGACCGCCTGCGCGAGCAGGTCCAGAACGTGGAATGACGATATGAGCCTGCGCCGCGCCGACATGATCCAGGGCATCCGCCGCGGCCTCGCGGTCATCCTGTCCAGCCCGTCGGGGGCGGGGAAATCGACGCTCGCGCGGCGGCTGATGGTTTGGGACGAGAGCCTGAGCTTCTCGGTCTCGGCCACGACCCGTCCCCCGCGCGAGGGCGAGGCCGAGGGCGTCGACTACTATTTCCGGTCGCGCGAGGCATTCGGGAAGATGATCCTCGACGGCGAGATGCTGGAGCACGCCGAGGTCTTCGGAAACCACTACGGCAGCCCCCGCGCGCCGGTCGAGGCGGCGCTGTCGGCAGGGCGCGACGTGATTTTCGACATCGATTGGCAGGGCGGGCAGCAGATCCGCAACTCCTCGCTCGGTCGGGACGTCGTCTCGATCTTCATCCTGCCGCCTTCCATCGCCGAACTGGAGCGGCGTCTCCGCGAGCGGGGCCAGGACAGCGACGACGTGATCGCGGGCCGGATGGCCAAGTCCGAGGCCGAGATCAGCCATTGGGCCGAGTATGACTACGTGCTGGTCAATGACGACGTGGATGCCTGCGAGGCGCGGCTGCGCACGATCCTGACGGCCGAGCGCTTGCGCCGCGATCGCCAGCCCTGGCTCACCGATTTCACCCGCGCGCTCGGCACGGAATTCCGCGAAAGGGAACGGCGATGATCTATGCGCTGGACGACATCCGCCCCGAGATCGGCGCGGAGGCCTGGGTCGCCCCCGATGCCAACGTCATCGGACGCGTCATCCTGCGGGACCGCGCGAATATCTGGTTCGGCGCGACGCTTCGGGGTGACAACGAGCCCATCGTCGTGGGCGAGGGGTCGAACGTGCAGGAGGCCTGCGTCCTCCATACCGATCCCGGCTGCCCGCTGACAATCGGCGCCGACTGTACCATCGGCCACAAGGCGATCCTGCATGGCTGTACCATCGGGGACGGCTCGCTCGTGGGGATGGGGGCGACGGTGCTGAACGGTGCCGTCATCGGGAAGGGCTGCCTGATCGGTGCGGGGGCGCTGGTGACCGAGGGCAAGGTGATCCCCGACGGATCCCTCGTCGTCGGCGCGCCCGGAAAACCGGTGCGGGAGCTGGACGAGGACGCGCGCGCGGGGCTGATCGCCTCGGCGCGGCACTACGTGGCGAACGCCGCGCGCTTCCGGGCCGGATTGCGCCCGCTGGGCTGAGGATCAGACGATCAGGCTCAGGTGCCGGGCGTCGGCGCTGACCGATACGGGACGGCGGAGCGCACGCGAGAGCTTCGATAGGATGCCGAACTGCACCTCCGAGCCCTTGAGATCCGACGGCACGCCCGCCTTGCCCAGCGACTGCCAGAGCGGCTCGTCGATCTTGAGGCGCTCGGCATCGACATGCAGCACCCAGGCGGCCTCGTTGCGGATCACCTCGACCTTGGCGCCCCAGGGAGTCGCCACCTCGATGCAATTGAGCGCGAGACAGGCGAGCCGCATCTCGTCGCGCGACCGCTCGGCTTCGTCGCGCCAGAGGACGGTCGTGCGCGTCTCGGCATACATGGCACCCACGATCTCGCGCATCTCGCGGGCGGAGATGGGCTTGGCGCCGGGTGCTGCGGCCCCGAAGGCCAGGCGGAAGAACCGGATGCGCGCGACCGCGGCGTCAAGGGCGGACCGGATCAAACCGATCTCGTCGCCGCCCGCGGCGCCCGACATCTCGAGCAGTTCGAGCCCGTTGCCGATCGCGCCGATCGGGCTGACGAGGTCGTGGCAGAGCCGCGACCCCAGGAGCGCGACGAGATCGGGTTCGTCGGCCGCGTCGCTCGCGCTAGGCTCCTTGGTGTCCTTCATCGGAGAGCCTCCTTGAGCCACGACGCCAATTCGATTTTCGAGCCGGGCATGCTGGTCCGGCATCCCGACCGGCCGGATTGGGGGCTGGGGCAGGTGCAGTCGGCCATCGACGATCGCATCACCGTCAATTTCGAGCACGCCGGCAAGCAGCTGATCGACGGTCGTCGCATCGGTCTCGTCCCCGTCTTCGCATGACAGAGCCTTGCCATGGCGATGGTTAACGGAACCTTAAGGATGAGATGGACCGGCGCAATCCCGCAGGGCGGCAGCCCGACATTGCGCCGCATCCCGCCGGGCGGTAACCCCGCCCGCGTGTCGTCCCAACTTTCCCTTGTCACGACGCGCGACCCCGACGCGGTCGCGGACGCGCTGGCGCTGCGGCGCGCGGTCTTCGTCGATGCCGGCGGCGCGGTCTCGGATGCGGATGCGTTCGACGACGGCGCCGAACACCTGATCCTGCGCGACCCCGCCCGCCCCGAGATCGGCGTGGTGGGCACGCTGCGGATCGGAACCGGCTGCGCCTATACCGCGCGCGAGTTCGACCTGTCGCGCCTCGTGGCCTCGGGCCGGGCGATGGTCGAGATCGGGCGGACCTGCCTCCATCCCGACTATCGTGGCGGGCTGGCCGGGCTGACGCTGCTGCAGGGCGCGCTCGATGCCGCGACCGCGCGTGGGGCCGAGTTGCTGGTCGGCACGGCCTCGTTCCCCGGAAGCGATCCGACCGCGCATCTCGACGCGCTGCGACGTCTCGCCATCGACGCGCTGGCCCCCGAGGCCATCCGGCCCACGGCCCATGGCCCCGGCGCCATCACCATATCCGGCGCCGCGCCGCGCGCGGCGATGCGCACGGTGCCCCCGCTCATCAAGACCTATCTGCGGGCAGGCGCGCAGGTCGGATCGGGGGCCTATTGCGACGCGGCCTTCGGGACGACCGATATCTGCATGGTGCTCGACCTCGCCGATCTGCGCCTGCCGCGCGGGCTGCGCGGATGATCTGGGACGACGCGCCGCAACCGGCGCCCGCGCGACTGGCCGTCGCCGACTGGCTGCGTGTCGCCATTCGGGGGCCGATCCTCGCCGCGGTGGTGTTCGGACCGCTTCTGGTGCTGCTGGCGCTGCGCCTGGTCGAGCGTCCGATCCACGGGGTGCAGCGGCCCTGGACACCGTGGATCACGCAGGGCGTCTGCAAGACCGCGTTCCGCGTCCTCGGGATGCGGCGCGTGGTGCGGGGCGCGCCGATGCGGGGGACCGGCGCGGTCGTGGCGAACCATTCGTCCTGGCTCGATATCTTCGCGCTCAACGCGTCGAAACGGGTGTATTTCGTCTCCAAGTCCGAAGTGGCGGGCTGGCCCGGCATCGGCTGGCTGGCGCGGGCGACGGGGACGGTCTTCATTCGCCGCGACCGGCGCGATGCCCGCGCCCAGCAGGCCCTGTTCGAGGACCGGCTTCGCGCGGGCCATCGGCTGCTGTTCTTCCCCGAGGGCACCTCGACCGACGGACGTCGGGTGCTGGCCTTCAAGCCGACGCTCTTCGAGGCGTTCTTCTCGGCCGGGCTGCCGGGGATGCAGGTCCAGCCGGTCACGGTCGCCTATCACGCGCCGCCGGGTGCCGATGCGGCGTTCTATGGCTGGTGGGGCGATATGGGCTTCGCCGAACACATGCTGCGCATGCTGGCCGCGCCGCGTCATGGCCGGGTCGAGATCGTCTATCACCCCCCGATGCCGGTGGCGGACACAGACGGGCGGAAGGCACTGGCGCGCGCGGTCGAGACCACGATAAGGGCCGAACTGGAGGCGCAGGGCATCGCGCCCTGAAGCTCAGCCCATCGCGTCGATGAGGCGGGCCAGCGCGGCGGCGGGTTCGTCGGTGGCCCAGATCTCCTCGCCCAGCGCGATGAAATCCGCGACCGGGGCCAGCGCCGCGATCGTCGCGGGGTCGAGTGCGCCCTCGGCCACGACCGGCAGCTCGATCATCTGCGACCACCAGGCAAAGAGCTCGGCATCGGCCCGCTCGCCATGACCCAGCGTCGTGGCCCCGGCCGGACCGAAGGCCACGTAATCCGCGCCCGCCTCGCCAGCGCCCATGCCGTCGTGCCGCGAGGCGCCGCAGAAGGCGCCGATGATCGGGTCGCCGCCCCAATCGGTGCGCAGTTTTCGAAGGCCGCGCGGGTCGGTCAGGTGGACGCCGTCGAGGCCGAGCCGTTCGACCAGCCCCGCGTGATCGGTCACCACGAGGGGCACGTCGCGGGCATGGGCCACCTCGCGCAGCGCATCGGCGGCGCGGATCACACGGTCTTCGTCGCGGGTGGCGAGGTCCAGGCGCAGGCAGGCAATGTCGTGGGTGTCGAGGATCGCGGCGAGGGTGTCGGCGAACCCCGCATCGATCTCGGGCGGGGTCACGAGGTAGATCTGCGGCTGGTCGGTCATATGCGGTCCCCGTCTCTGCTGCCGGGGCCTAGCGGGCCGCTCGCGTCAGAACAAGCCCAGCACGAGTCCCATCAGCGCCATGCCGACCGTGGGATAGACACCATCCATCCAGATCAGGCCGCGCGGGCGCTGCGAGAAGAGGACGTTGGTGGCCACCCAGGGCGCGACCGCGAAGAGTCCCAGCCCGAGCCCGAGCATCAGGCCGCCCGAGGGATCGGCGATCCCGGTCAGGCCGAGCACATAGGCCAGCGTCGCGGCGACGACCACGGTGCAGAGGAAGCTGCCGACATAGGGGACGGGGTCCTTGCGGTTGACCGTCTCCTCGGTCAGGCCCGACGCGGCCATCCACCCTTTGCCGATGATGCCGTACCAGACGGCCCCGAAGACCCAGGCCGCGACGGCGGCGGCGATGATGGAGAGAATGGTCACGGCATGTTCCCTTCGGTTCGCTTCGGGTTCGATCCTGCACCCTTCCTTCAAATCCGCCAAGCGTCGCGTTGCGCGGCCCGCGCGCGCGGGGTAGGGCGCGGCCATGACTGACCATCAGCCCGCCTTCGTGCTCGTGCGCCCCCAGATGGGCGAGAATATCGGCGCCAGCGCGCGCTCCATGCTCAATTTCGGGCTGGAGCGGATGCGCGTCGTCGCCCCGCGCGACGGCTGGCCGAACGAGCGGGCGGTCGCGCTGGCCAGCGGGGCGGGACGGCTGCTGGACGCGGCGACGCTGCATGACGACACCGCGGGCGCGGTGGCCGATTGCAGCTTCGTCTTCGCGACGACCGCGCGCGACCGCGACCTCACCAAGCCCGTCTTCACGCCCGAGGCCGCCATGGCTGAGGCGCGCAGCCGCCTGAAGGACGGCCAGCGCATCGCGATACTGTTCGGCCCCGAACGCACGGGGCTCGAGAACGACGACATTGCGCGGGCCAATGCCATCGTCTCGGTGCCCACGAACCCGGTCTTCCCGTCGCTCAACCTCGCGCAATGCGTCCTCCTGATGGGCTACGAATGGGTGCGGGGCGCGCATGACGGCCCCGCGACCCGGACGGACATGGCGGGCACGGACTGGGCCAACCAGGCCGAACTGGACGCGCTGGCCGCGCATTACGAAGACCGTCTCGATGCCGCGGGGTTCTTCTTTCCCGAGGGCAAGGCGCCCGCGATGAAGCGCCATCTTCGCAACCTCTGGTCGCGAATGCCGCTGACGCGGGCGGACGTGCAGACCTTCCACGGCATGATGCGCCAGATGGTCCGCTGGAAGGAGCGCGGCTGACATCCGCGCCGCGCGGTCCCATGGGGGTCGCGCTCGGTCGCCGGACGCCTTAGATCGGGGCCGACAGGGGTCGGAGGCGATATGGCGAAGCGCGCGATTTTCGAGGATGTGGACACGGCCGCGCGGCCCGAGACGACGGGCGGCGTGATCGACGCGGCGCGCCGCGGCAACCGCGCGCTGGTGCGGATCTGGCTCTGGATGCTCTTCGCGCTGCTAGTGGTGATGATCGCGGTGGGCGGACTGACGCGGCTGACCGATTCGGGCCTCTCGATCACGGAATGGGCGCCGCTCTCGGGGGCGATTCCGCCGCTGTCCGACGCGGATTGGCAGGCGGAGTTCGACGCCTATCGCGCGATCCCGGAATACGAGCTTCAGAACAAGGGCATGACCCTGTCGGAGTTCCAGTTCATCTACTGGTGGGAATGGGGCCATCGCCAGCTCGGCCGCGTCATCGGCCTCGTCTGGGCGATCGGTTTCTTCGGTCTGCTCTTCACCCGCAGCATCCCGACCGGATGGACCGGACGGCTGGCGACCCTCGGTGTCCTTGGCGGGTTACAGGGCGCCATCGGCTGGTGGATGGTGTCGAGCGGCCTGACCGGCACGATGCTCGACGTCGCTTCCTACAGGCTGGCGACGCATCTGGGGCTGGCCTTCGTGATCCTGTCTCTGATCGCGTGGTACATCCTGTCGATGTCGCGCCCCGAGGCGGCGCTGCTGCAGGCGCGGCGCGCGGGCGACGCACGGCTGACACGGTGGGGCACGGTGCTGGTGGCCGGCATCTTCCTCCAGGTCGTCATCGGCGCGCTGGTCGCCGGGATCGACGCGGGGCGCGGCTATACCGACTGGCCGCTGATGGCGGGCGGGTTGACGCCGCCGGACATGTGGCGGCTCGAGCCATGGTGGCGCAACCTCTTCGAGAATGACGGCACGGTGCAGTTCCTCCACCGCGTCACGGGCTATGTCCTCTTCGCCGTGATCGTCGCCGCCTGGCTGGTTGCGCGAAAGGGCGCGAACCGGGCGACGGGCGTGGCCTTCATGGGCGTGATGCACATGGCCGTCCTCCAGATGATCCTCGGGATCGTGACGGTGACGTATTCCGCGCCCTGGCACCTCGCGATCCTGCACCAGTTCGGGGCCGTCCTCCTGATCTGCCTCGCGGTGCGCGCTCGGCACCGCGCCAAGTATCCGCTCCCCCAATCCGTGAGGACCTGAGATGCCCGCATATGACGATCTGATGGCCTTCCAGCGCGTGACCGAGGCCTTGGGACAGGTCGCGGGCCGCACGGGCTGGGATCAGGAGACGCTGATGCCGCGCGGCGCCGCGCCCCAGCGCGCCGAGGAGATGGCCGCGCTGGAGGAGGTGCTGCACGCGCGCCGCACCGATCCGCGCCTGGGCGACTGGCTGGACGAAGCGCATGCCAGGGACGACGTGGCCGACGCCAACCTGCGCGAGATGCGCCGTGCCTACGACCGCAACCGCAAGGTGCCCGCCAAGCTCGCCGCCGAGATCGCGCGCGTCACCTCGCTGGCGCAGGGCCAATGGGCCGAAGCGCGGGCGGCGGACGATGCGGCGGCCTTTGTGCCGGTGCTGGCCGAGGTCGTGAGCCTGCGCCGCGAGGAGGGCGCAGCACTGGCCGAGGGCGGCGACGTCTACGACGCGCTGATGCAGGATTACGAGCCGGGTGCCGTCGCCGCCGACATGGCCGCGATGTTCGACACGATGCGGCCCCGGCTGGTCGCGTTGCGCGAACGGGCCTTGGCGGGCGAGGCCGCGCCGACGCTCTCGGGGCACTTCCCCGAAGGCACGCAGCTTCTGCTGGCGCACGAGATCGCGACCGCCTTTGGCTACGACTTCGCCCATGGCCGCATCGACCGGGCGGTCCATCCGTTCTCGTCGGGCTCGGGGCTGGACGTGCGGATCACCACGCGCATCGACGAGGCCGATCCGTTCAACTGCCTCTACTCCACGATCCACGAGGTCGGGCATGCTTGCTACGAGCAGAATATCGACGGCGACCACCTCCTGACGCCACTTGGCCGGGGCGTGTCGATGGGCGTCCACGAAAGCCAATCGCGCAGCTACGAGAACCAGATGGGTCGGTCGGAGGCCTATTGCGGCTGGCTCTACGGACGGATGCGGGACCTCTTCGGAGAGATCGGGGTCACCTCGGAGCGCGACTTCTACCGGGCCGTCAATTCCGTCGGCACAGGCTTCATCCGCACCGAGGCGGACGAGTTGAACTACAACCTCCACGTCATGCTGCGCTTCGACATCGAGCGCGCGATGCTGGGCGGCGATCTGCCCCCCGCGGATGTCGAGGCGGCGTGGAACGACCGCTTCCGGGCGGATTTCGGGGTCGCGGTCGACAAGCCCTCGAACGGATTCCTGCAGGACGTGCACTGGTCCGTGGGCCTGATGGGGTATTTCCCGACCTATTCGCTGGGCAACCTCTATGCAGGGTGCCTGATGGCGAAGGCGCGCGCGGACCTGCCGGGCATCGACGGCGCGCTCGCGGCCGGCGACCCGTCCCCCGCGACCGGCTGGATGGCCGCGAACCTGCAACGGTGCGGCGGGCTGCGGACGCCGGTGGACACGATCCGCCACGCGACCGGAACAGAGCCCTCGGCCGAGCCGCTCCTGACCTATCTCGAAGCGAAGTTCGGCGACCTTTACCCCTAGGCGGCCGCGGGCGCCGTCCGGTCGGCATGGGCGCCGTAATAGAGGCCCACGACATGCTCGGCCTCGGCGAAGAAGAGCCATCGCGAGGTCAGCACGCCCGCGAGGTGCACGACGACCGCGATCACCGCGTTCCAGTGGTGCATCGCGAAGATCAGGACCATCGCCGCGGGGATCAGCGACATCGCCAGCAGCGCGATGACCCGCAGCTTGACGGCGTGCTTCCGGGCCACCTGATAGACCATCTCGCGGGTCAGGTAGTTGTCGCCGGTATGTGGCTTTTCCCAGAGCGTGACGGTGCCATCCAGCCGCGTCGCGGTCCGCGCGGTACTGCCCGCCTCGGCGAAGCGGCGGTCGCCCTTCCACCAGTGCCAGACCTGCAGCGCACCGGCGAGGAGAAGGAGGACGCCCGCGACCTCGGTGTTGGCTGAAAGGAGCGCGCCGCCTGCCAGCGACACGGTGAGAAACAGCGCGGGCGTGGCCCACTGGTTCCAGCGCGGCACGGTGCGAAGCTGGGTGTAGATCATCGAGGTCGTGAAGACCGTCGCCATCCCGAGGATCGCGCCGATCCAGCCGAGCGGCGCCCAATGCGCATCGAGGAACACGAGGCCAGCCGCGTAGATCGCGAGGATCACGAGCGCCGACACCGCCGCCCACGCCTCGCGCGAGAGCCAGGAGGAGCGCCATTCGCGGTAGCTGCGCCAGGCGTTCTTGCGGTTCTTGAGGTGAAAGGTCGCTGCCAGCAGCCCCCCCACGGCGAGCGCATAGGCGATTGCGAAGAACACGAAGGCGACCGAGCCGGTGGGCGCCGGAAAGCCGAATCCGAGAAAGAACAGAAGGCCGAAGCCCGCGCCAGAGAGCGACGAGAAGATGATGACGGACGGTGCGGGATGCATCAGACCTTCTCCAGCGCGCGGTCGACCCAGGCGAGAAAGCCCGTCGGCTCCTCGGCGACGGGGGCGAGGAACGGGGCGAGGATGTCCTCGTCGCCGCCCATCACCGGCGGCTGGATCGTGTCCTTGGGACGCGGCGGCAGATACTTGTTGACCGGCGCGGTGCCCTGTTCCGGCATCAGGTCGACGCCGCCCCGCGCGGCCACCAGCTTCGAGACGGCACTGTCGGGGTCCGAGAGATCGCCGAAGTGTCGCGCGCCCGCCGGGCAGGTTCGCACGCAGGCCGGCTGGCGATCCACTTCGGGCAGGGTCTCGTTGTAGATCCGGTCGACGCAGAGTGTGCATTTCTTCATGACGCCCGCGGCCTCGTCGGCCTCGCGGGCGCCGTAGGGGCAAGCCCAGGCGCAGAGGCCGCAGCCCATGCAGGCGTCTTCGTTGACCAGCACGATCCCGTCCTCGGCCCGCTTGTAGCTGGCGCCGGTGGGGCAGACCGTGACGCAGGGCGCGTCGTCGCAGTGCAGGCAGGATTTCGGGAAATGCACCGTCTGCGCCAGCCGGGGCGGCACGTGGTCCGCCAGCATCGGGTCGGGCGCCACCTGGAAGGCGTGAATGCGATTGAGGAAGGTTCCCGACGCGTCACCGTAGGGATCCTGATCGCTGAGCGGCGCGCCGTAGTTCTGGGTGTTCCAGCCCTTGCAGGCCGTGACGCAGGCGTGACAGCCGACACAGGTGTCGAGGTCGATCACGAGGCCCAGCTTCTTCTGGACCGTATCGGGCAAGGTGGTCATCGGGTCGATCCTCGGGTCGGATTGGCGGCGGCGGCGGGGCGAGGGGCCGGCCCTTCGCGCGCCTCGCCATCTCTGCGGGACATCGACGGGCGCGGCATCAGACCGTCCACCGCAGCTCGTCCGGGCCCTTGCCCACCGGACTGGCCTGACGCCCGGTATCGGGCTTCGAACGGAGGTCGGCGGGCGGCGGGACCTTCTCGATCGCGACCTTGAGGTCGAACCACGCGGCCTGCCCGGTGATGGGGTCGGAATTGCTCCACCGCATCCCGTCCTTCTTCGGCGGAAGCAGTTCGTGGATCAGGTGATTCAGCAGGAACCCCTTGTTGGCCTCCGGCGCGTCGTCGTGGAGCGCCCATGCACCCTTGCGCTTGCCGATGGCGTTCCAGGTCCAGACCGTGTTCTCGTTCAGCGCCGGCATATGCGCCACAGGCACCGTGATCTCGCCATGGGGCGAGGTGACACGCGCCCAGTCGTCCTCCGCGAAGCCATGCGCCTCCCAGAGCTTCGTCGGCAGGTAGAGAGGGTTGCGGCCGTGGATCTGGCGGAGCCAGGCGTTCTGTGTGCCCCAGGAGTGGTACATCGCCATCGGCCGCTGGGTCAGGGCCGTGATGGTATACTTGCCGTCTCCGCCGTGGTCGGCGGTCGGATCCCACCAGATCGGCAGCGGATCCATCGTCGCCTTGATCCGCGTGCGGAGGTGGTCGGGCGGCTGGCGATCGCCATGCCCTTCGGCGGCGAGCTGGAAGCGGCGCAGGGGTTCGCACCAGAGGGTGAACAGATAGGGCGACGCCTTGTCGTAGAGGCCGATCTCGACCGCCCAATCCTGGTAGGCGCGGTTCCACGGCTTGTAGAATTGCGCCTCCTCGGGGATGTGCGCGACGCAGAAGCCGCCGTTCTCGATATAGGCGTCGAGCTGGGCGGGGTTCGGCGCGCCGCGCCCGGTCTCGTCGCCATTGCCGCGCCAGCCCATCAGGGGGCCGACGCCCGGACGCCGCTCGTGACGGACGATGTAGTCGGCGTAATCGGCGAATTTCTGGCCGCCGTCATCGGTCACGAAACCCGGCAGGCCCAGCTTTGCCCCAAGGTCGATCAGCGCCGACTGGAAGCCCTTCACATCGCGATCCGGCTCGACCACGGGCCAGCGGATTGCATCGGCCGCGGCCTCGGCCTCGCAGATGGGCCGGTCGAGCAGCGAAATGCAGTCGTGGCGTTCGAGATAGGTCGTGTCGGGCAGGATCAGATCGGCATAGGCCACCATCTCGGAGGAATAGGCGTCCGAGTAGATGATATGCGGGATGACGTAGGACCCGTCCTCGCGCGTGTCCGAGAGCATCGCCATCGTGCCCGACGTGTTCATGGACGAGTTCCACGCCATGTTCGCCATGTAGAGGAACAGCGTGTCGATCTCGTAGGGGTCGCCCGCATGGGCGTTCGAGATGACCATGTGCATCATCCCGTGCGCCGACATGGGGTTCTCCCACGTGAACGCCTTGTCGATGCGAGCGGGGGTGCCGTCGCCCTTCAGCGCCAGGTCCTGCGGTCCGTGGACGAAGCCCAGATGCGGGCCGTCGAGCGGCGCGCCGGGCGTGACCTTGCAATGGGGCTTCGGGTGGGCCGTCGCGGGCTTGGGGTAGGGTGGCTTGAAGCGGAAACCGCCTGGCGTCTCGACCGAGCCGATCAGGATCTGGAGGAGGTGCAACGCGCGGCAGGTCTGGAAGCCGTTGGCATGGGCCGAGATGCCGCGCATGGCGTGAAAGCTGACCGGGCGGCCCGTCATGGTCTTGTGCGTCCGGCCCCGGAAATCGGTCCATTCGCGATCCAGCTCGATCGCCTCGTCGAAGGCCACCCGCGCGATCTCGGAGGCCAGCGCGCGGATGCGGGGGGCGGGAATGCCGGTGCGCTCGGCCACGGCCTCGGGCGCGTAGTCGTCGGTGAGGTACTTGTGCGCGAGATGGTGGAAGACGGTGCGATGGGTGACGCCGTCCACCTCCCACGCGCCGGTCAGGTCGGGCTCGACCCCGTCCGCATCGTAGCAACGGGGGCGGTTCTCGCGGCGGCACCAGACCAGCGCGTGGCCGTCATCGTCCTTCAGCGGCAGGCCCTCGCCCGCGCCCTCGGCCGCGTCGATCAGGACCGGCGCGTCGGTGAACTGTGCGAGGTAGTCGAGGTCGATCTTGCCCGCCTTCAGGAGACAATGCACGAGGCTGAGGATCAGGAGGCCATCGGTGCCCGGCGTGACCCCGAACCAGTCGTCGGCCACGGCGTTGTAGCCCGAGCGAACGGGGTTCACGCCGACGACGCGCCCGCCATGGCCCTTCATGCGTCCGATGCCCATCTTGATGGGGTTCGAGTCGTGATCCTCCGCCACGCCGAAGAGGATGAAAAGCTTCGTACGCTCCCAATCGGGCTGCCCGAACTCCCAGAAGGCGCCGCCCATCGTGTAGATGCCGCCCGCCGCCATGTTGACCGAGCAGAAGCCGCCATGGGCCGCGTAATTGGGCGTGCCGAAGGCCTGCGCCCACCAGCTCGTGAAGCTCTGGGACTGGTCGCGGCCGGTGAAGAAGGCGAGCTTTGACGGATCGGTCTCGCGAATGGGTTTCAGCCAGCCGGCGGCGATGTCGTAGGCCTCGTCCCAGGAAATCTCCTCGAACTCGCCCGAGCCGCGCGGCCCGGTCCGTTTCATCGGCGCGCGCAGCCGCGAGGGCGCGTTGTGCTGCATGATGCCCGCCGAGCCCTTGGCGCAGAGCACACCGCGATTGACCGGGTGGTCGCGGTTGCCCTCGATATAGGCGACCTTCTCGCCCTGATCGGTGTGCTTGATATGCACGTCGATACCGCAGCGACAGGCGCACATGTAGCAGGTCGTCTTGCGGATTTCGTCGCCCACCTTCGGATGCAGGTCGATCTTCGGCGTGTTCATCTCGGCTCCCCGTCCAGCAGCCGCTGCGCATCCCGCGCAAGCGTCCGCTCTTCCTCCGCGACCACGACGTGAACCGGCACCTCGCCCGCCCAGGCGAGTCGCGCCGCGATCTCGTCCCGGACCCCTACGTCATTCTGGCCGATCCCGCCGGTGAAGGCGAGGGCGTCGAGCCCGCCCATCGCCGCAATGGCCGAGCCCGCGTGGCGGACGGCCCAGTAGATGAAATGGGCACGGGCGAAGCGCGCGGCCTCGGATCCGTCGGCCAGCAGCGCGCGCATGTCGCTGTGGCCGCCCAGCCCCAGAAGCCCCGACGCGCGGTTGAGCCGGTCGGCGGCACCGTCGATGCCGTGCCGCCGCGCCATGTCGAGCACGGCCATCGGGTCGATATCGCCGGACCGCGTGCCCATCGTCAGGCCCGCCGTGGGCGAGTAGCCCATCGACGTCGCCACCGACCGGCCGTCGCGGATCGCGCAGAGCGACGCGCCGTTCCCGAGATGCAGCGCCAGGAGGCGCGGGGGCAGGTCGCCGCTTTCGCGCAAGGTCTCCGTCAGGCCCGCATAGCTGATCCCGTGAAATCCGTATCGGCGGAGGCCCTGCGCGCGGTCGTCTTCGGGGAGCGCATAGGCCCGCGCGACCTCCGGAACGGTCGCGTGGAAGGCGGTGTCGAACCCGGCCACCTGCACGAGGTCTGGTGCGCGGGCCGCCAGAGCGCGGATGGGCGCGAGGTTGTGGGGATTGTGGAGCGGGGCGAGGGGCGTCTGCACCTCGATCCCGGCGATGACCTCCGGCGTGATGCGCACGGTCCCGTCGAAGGCCGAGCCGCCATGAACGACCCGGTGGACCGCCGCGTCGAGACAATCCACCGGATGGCCGCGGTCGCGCAGCGCATCGAGCATGAGGTCCGTCGCGGCGTCATGGTCCGCGATCGCGCGCGTCTGCGCCACGCCGCCGAGCTCGATCCGGGCATCGCCGCCGATCTCGGACACGACGCCGTCGAAGATCTCGGTCAATGCCGCATCGAACAGCGCGAATTTCAACGACGAGCTGCCTGCGTTGACGACGAGCATCATGGCCGCGCCGCCGCGACGATCATCCCGAGCGCGGCGCTGGCCAGCCGTGCCGGCGTCTTCTGAGCCCGCGAGGTCAACAGGATCGGGACCCGCGCGCCCATCACCACGCCGCCCGCACATGCGCCGAGCGCGAAGACCAGCGTCTTGAAAAGCACGTTGCCCGTCGTGATCGCGGGCGCGACCATGATGTCGGCGGCCCCGGCCACCGGGTCATCGTAGCCCTTGATCGCCGCCGCCTCGGATGACAGCGCGAGGTCCATCGCGATGGGTCCCGCCACGTCCGCCTCGGGGATGGCATGGCGGGCCCATGCCGCGATCTCCTGCGATTCCAGCGTGTTGGGGATCGACGCGATGGGGTCCTCGGTCGCGGCCAGCAGGGCGGCGCGGGGCCGCTCGATCCCGAGGATGCGGGCCAAGGCCACGGCGTGGCCGAGGCAGGCCTTCCGCGTCTCGACATCAGGCGCCACGTTCAGCGCC
This sequence comes from uncultured Jannaschia sp., assembly GCF_947503795.1. Classification (NCBI taxonomy): domain Bacteria; kingdom Pseudomonadati; phylum Pseudomonadota; class Alphaproteobacteria; order Rhodobacterales; family Roseobacteraceae; genus Jannaschia; species uncultured Jannaschia sp. Next base: position 1,268,125 of record NZ_CANNEZ010000001.1, read on the forward strand.
GCGTCCGTCAGCAGGAGCGGTCGGTCGTCGCCGGGCCGGGTGATGTGAAAGACATGGCCGCAACGCACCCCATCGTCGCGAAGGCCCGCCGCGCGGGGCAGCAGACCGCGCAGGAAGGTCGACGTGTGGACCTGACCCTTCATGATCGCGTCCGCATCTCCGGTCCGCGCCAGTGCCGCGGCGGCGGGCGAGGCCGCGGCGGCCGGCGCGTCGACCAGGCGCAGACCCGAGATGTCCCATTCGATCCCGTCCGCGGCGGCGGCGATCTTGGCCGGATCGCCCACGAGGATCGGCTCCGCCAGCCCGTTCTCCGCCATCTCGCGCAATCCCGCCAGCGCGGTCACGGAGCCCGCATTCACCAGTGCGACACGAGGCACGGGCAGGCCGCGTGCGCGGGTCAGGAGACCCTCGGGTGCGACGGGTTCGGTGGGCGACAGGAAGGTATGCGTCATGCAGGTGGTCCTTGGGCTATGGTGCGGCGTCGCCGAACCATAGCCCACCCGGTGCGTCGCGGGCGTGACCGTGTGGCGATCACTCCGCCGCCATGTCCGATGCGTCGATCCCGGCCACGCGCACCGGCTTCTTCATCGCGTCGCGACGGAAGGGTTCGCCCAGTTCCTGGTTGAGCATGACCTCGATCAGCGTGGTCGTGCTGGCCTTCATCTGCTCGTCGATCGCTGTCCGCAGGGCGTCCGTCAGCTCGTCCATCGAGCGGACCGCGACGCCCTTGAGGCCGCAGGCCTGCGCGATTCCGGCATAGCTGACCTGCGTGTCGAGTTCCGTGCCCACGAAGTTGTCGTCGAACCAGAGCGTCGAGTTCCGCTTCTCTGCGCCCCACTGGTAGTTGCGGAAGACGATCTGGGTGATCGCGGGCCATTCGCCGCGCCCGATAGCCGTCAATTCGTTGACCGCGATCCCGAAGGCGCCGTCGCCCGCGAAGCCCACCACGGGCACGTCCGGGCGGCCGATCTTGGCGCCCACGATGGAGGGCAGGCCGTAGCCGCAGGGCCCGAAGAGCCCGGGGGCGAGGTATTTCCGCCCTTCGTCGAAATCGGGATAGGCGTTGCCGATGGCGCAGTTGTTGCCGATATCGCTCGAGATGATCGCCTCGCGCGGCAGGGCGGACTGGATCGCGCGCCATGCCATGCGGGGGCTCATCCAGTCGGGCTTGTCGGCGCGGGCACGCTCGTTCCACGTCGTGCCGGGATCGTCCTCCTCGTGATCCATCGAGGAGAGCTGCTGCTTCCAGGCCGATTTCGTCTGCGCGATCCGGTCGCGGCGGGCCTGACGATCATGGTCGCCCGCGCTGTCGGAGAGGTTCGCGAGGATCCCGCGCGCGACCTTGGCCGCGTCTCCGACGATGCCGACGGTCACCTTCTTCGTCAGGCCGATGCGGTCGGGGTTGATGTCGACCTGGATGATCTTGGCGTCCGTGGGCCAGTAGTCCATGCCGTAGCCGGGCAGGGTCGAGAACGGGTTGAGCCGCGTGCCCAGCGCCAGCACGACATCTGCGTCGCGGATCAGCTCCATCGCCGCCTTCGAGCCGTTGTAGCCCAGCGGCCCGGCAAAGAGCGGATGCGTGCCGGGGAAGGCGTCGTTGTGCTGGTAGCCGACGCAGACCGGCGCATCGAGCCGCTCGGCCAGCGCCATAGAGGCCGCGATCCCGCCCTCGGACAGGACCACGCCGGCGCCGTTCAGGATCACGGGGTTCTTCGCTCCATCAAGGAGTTGCGCGGCGTTCTTCACACTGTTCTCGCCGCCGGGCGACACCTCGAACTCGACCGGCTCGGGGATCTCGATATCGACGACCTGCGTCCAGAAATCGCGCGGAATGTTGATCTGTGCGGGTCCCGACAGACGCTTGGCCTTCGAGATCACGCGGGCCAGAACCTCGGCGATGCGGGACGGGTCGCGCACCTCCTCCTGGTAGGCAACCATGTCCTCGAAGAGCTTCATCTGCTCGACTTCCTGGAAGCCGCCCTGGCCGATGGTCTTGTTCGCGGCTTGCGGCGTCACCAGCAGCAGCGGCGTGTGGTTCCAGTAAGCGGTTTTGACGGCCGTGACGAAGTTGGTGATGCCCGGCCCGTTCTGCGCGATCATCATCGACATCTCGCCGGTGGCGCGGGTGTAGCCGTCAGCCATGAAACCCGCGGACCCTTCGTGCGCAGCGTCCCAGAAGGTGATCCCGGCGCTGGGGAAAATATCCGAAATCGGCATCATGGCCGAGCCAATGATCCCGAAGGCGTGGCGGATGCCATGGGCCTGCAGGGTTTTGACGAAAGCCTCTTCGGTGGTCATCTTCATGGCGTCTCTCCCCGTTCTGCCGTCCCGGCGGTTGTGGCAGGGCTACGGCGGCGGTCAAGGCCCGCGTAGGGCCAGTCGACGCCTCACCTTATGTCCAGATGCCGCGCCTCAGCGGATCGAGGCCCCGACTGCGGCGAGCCGGCGGATGCCTTCGGGGATATCCTCGGACGAGATCGACGAATAGGCGAGTCGGTAATGGGTGCCGGGGTCGCGTTCGGGGCCGAAGAACGCACCCGCGGGCTCGATCAGGACCTGCTGTGCGCGGGCGGCATGGGCGAGGTCGTCGGAGCGCACGCCGTCCGGCGCGCGCATCCAGAAGGACGACCCGCCGAAGGTGCTGGCCCCGGCCAGCAACAGCCCGTGCTCGGCGATCGCGGCTTCGGCCACGCTGCGTCGGTCGCGATAGGCGCGCGCCATCTTCTGAACCTGCGCGTCGTAATGGCCTTGGGCGAGGTAGTAGGCCGCCGCCCGCTGGGTGTGGCCTGGAACGTGGCGCAAGATCAGCGACCGCAGCGTCCGCGCCTCGCGGATCAGCGGTTCGGGCGCGACCATGTAGCCGAGGCGCAGGCCGGGAAAGAGCGACTTGGCGAAGCTGCCGATATAGACGACGCGGCCCGACGCATCGAGCGATTTGAGGGCGGGCGCGGGGGCCGAGGCGAAGGCCAGCTCGAACTCGTAATCGTCCTCGACCACGACGAAATCGCAGGCTTCGGCGCGCTCGAGCAGCGCGCGGCGCCGGGGCAGGGGCATGGTCGCCGAGGTCGGGCAATGGTGCGACGGCGTCACGAACAGCACGTCCGCCTCGGGGGGCACGTCGGCGGGCAGCAGGCCGTCGCCGTCGACAGGCACTTCGACCGTGTTGCAGCGCGAGAGGTTCAGGATCTCGCGCAGCGCGGGATAGCAGGGATGCTCCATCACCGCCGTGCGCCGCTGGGTCAGCAGGATCTGCGCCACGATCCAGAGCGCGTTTTGCGCGCCCAAGGTGACCAGAACCTCCTCGGGGCGGGCGGTGATGCCGCGCCGGGGCAGGATCTGGCGCACGATCTGTTCGATGAGCTGAGGATCGTCGCGACCGTAGCTGTCGGCGGTCAGCACCTCGAAATCGCGGGCGCCAAGGGCTTGGAGCGCGCAGCGGCGCCAGGAGGCATGGTCGAAGAGGCGCGGATCGGTCTGGCCGTAGATGAACGGGTAGCGATAGCGGCGCCAGTCCTCGGGACGGCTGAGGACGGGGGCCGCGGGGAAGCGCTGGCCGATAGCGCGCGACCAGTCGACGCGGCTGTCGCTCGGGGCGGGAGGTTCGGGAAAGCGGGGCGGCTGGGGTGCTGTGTCGGACACGAAATAGCCCGAGCGTCCCTTGGCCGTCAGGTAATCGCCCGCGACGAGTTCGGTATAGGCGAGCGTCACGGTGATGCGGCTGATCCCGAGATGACGGGCCAGCCCGCGCGAGGACGGCATTCGGTCTCCGGGGCGAAAGCGGCCGGCGAGGATGCCGCCGGTCACCATCTCCTGCAACTGCCGCTGGAGGGTGCCGGGGTGGTCGCGGCGCAGCTGGAAGATCTCGACAGGAACGGCCATGTCTGGACAGATAGCCGATCCGATCTGGACTTAGAAGCCGCGGGCCGGGACGGGGGCGGGCGTGCCGCCCCCGGCGGGCGTCAGCCGAAGACGCGCCCCATGGCCTCGTCGACCGAGGCGGTGATTGCGTCGATATCGTCTGCGGTCGCGATCAGCGCGGGGCTGAACAGAAGGCAGTTGTTGCGACCCGGCACGGACCGGTTCGACGCACCGATGACGATGCCCTGCGCCATGCAGTCGGCGGCGACAGCCTTGACCTGCGCCTCGGGCACGGGTTCGCGGCTGTGGCGGTCGGTGACCAGCTCGACGCCGCAGAAGAGCCCCTTGCCGCGCACCTCGCCGATCACGCCGTGCCGCTCGGCCAACTCGTGGAGGTTGCCCATCAGGCGCTCGCCCATCTTCCGGGTGTTCTCGATCAGGCCCTCGCGCTCGATGATGGCCATGTTCTCGAGCGCGGCGACCGGACCCGCCGCACAACCGCCGAAGGTCGACACCGCGCGGAACCAGTTCATCGGATCGTCGGGCTTCGACTTGAACGTGTCGAACACGTCCTCGGTCGTCACGACGCAGGAGATGGCCGCGTAGCCCGAGGCGACGCCCTTCGCCATGGTGACGATGTCGGGGCGGATGCCGTAATGCTGATATCCGAACCATTCGCCGGTGCGCCCGACACCGCAGACGACCTCGTCGATATGGAGGATGAGGTCGTATTTATCGACGATCTCCTGCACCCGCTCCCAGTAACCGGGCGGGGGCACGATGACGCCACCGCCCGCGGTGATCGGTTCGAGGCAGATCGCACCCACCGTGTCCGGGCCTTCGGCGATGATGACCTCCTCGATGGCGTTGGCCGCGACACGGCCGTAATCCTCACCCGAAAGATCGCCCCAGCCCTGCTCGGCGGCGCGGTATTCGAGGCAATGCGGCACGCGGACGAAGCCCGGCGCGAAGGGACCGTACTGCTCGTTGCGCTCGTCCTGGCCGCCCGCGGACATGCAGCCGATCGTGGTGCCGTGGTAATCGCGGTCGCGGTAGAGGATCTTCCACTTCTTGCCGCCGTGCCGGGTATGGGCGATTTGGCGGATCATCTTGAACGCCTGCTCGTTCGCCTCGGACCCCGAATTGGTGTAGAAGACGCGGGACATGCCGGGCATCTTCGCGATCAGCCGCTCGGCAAAGCGCGAGCCGGGGATCGAGCCCAGCGTCTGCGCGAAATAGTTCATCTTCACGAGTTGGTCGCGGACCGCATCGGCGATCTCGGCCCGGCCGTAGCCCACGTTCACCGTCCAGACGCCGCCGGAGACGGCGTCGAGATGCTCCTTGCCGTGCTGGTCCCAGACCCGCATTCCGCGGCCTTTGACGATGATGCGCGGATCGGTCGTCTCAAGCGCCTTGTGGGGCATCAGGTGATGCCAGATATGCGCGCGGTCCGCCTCGACGACGGCGGAGAGATCGTTGGGGTTGATGTGGTCCATGACGAACTCCTGAAAGGGGGTAGGGGCGAGGATCGCGCGCCGCTGACATGATAATCGATACGCGCGACAAGCGCATCTAAATATCGCGCGCGATAGGGCCAGAGCCACCGTTATCCTAGGTCCAGATAGCCCCCGCCGTTGCCACATGGCCGGGGCCGTGCCTAGGCTTCGGCAAGCGTCGGGGCCCGTGCGGGTCCTGCGCCGAAACGAGGGGGCCGCGAAGATGCCCCCCGCACGCACACCAACCGGGAGACCGAGACATGAGCCTGAAATCGAACCTGCTCGGCGCGACTGCCGCGCTGACTGCCCTGACCGGCGCGCAGGCCGCGCTGGCCGACGCGCATCTGAGCGAGATCACCGTCGCCTACTTCCTCGAATGGCCGATGCCGTTCCAGGCCGCCAAGGTCGCCGGCACCTACGAAGAGGCGCTCGGCCTCGACATCAACTGGGTGGCCTTCGACACCGGCACCGCGATGTCGGCCGCCATGGCCTCGGGCGACGTGCAGATCTCCGTAAGCCAGGGCGTGCCGCCCTTCGTCGTCGCCGCCTCGGCCGGGCAGGACATCAAGATCGTCGACGTGGCGGTCAGCTATTCGGACAATGACAACTGCGTCGTCTCCACCGCGCTCGAGATCGACGCCGACACGGCGGGTGACCTGAACGGCAAGCGCGTGGCCGTGCCGATCGGCACCGCGGCGCATTACGGCTTCCTCAGCCAGATGGGTCATTTCGGCGTCGACGTCGAAAGCATGGAAGTGGTCGACATGGCCCCGGCGGAAGGTGCAGCTGCGCTGGCGCAGGGCGATATCGACATGGCCTGCGGCTGGGGCGGTGCGCTGCGCCGCATGAAAGAGCACGGCAACGTGCTGCTGACCGGCGCCGAGAAGGAAGAGCTGGGCATCCTGGTGTTCGACGTGACCTCGGCGCCCGCCGACTTCGTCGCCGAGGAGCCCGAAATCCTGGCCAAGTTCCTGAAGGTGACCGCCGACGCGAACGCCACCTGGAATGCCGGTGGCGCCGATGCCGAGGCCATGATCCCCGTGATCGCGCAGGATGCCGGCATGGACGAGGACGCGACCCGCGAGACGATGGCGACCTTCGTGTTCCCGTCGGTCGATGACCAGCTGGGCGACCGCTGGCTCGGCGGCGGCGCGCAGTCGTTCATGGATGGCGTCGCGGGCGTCTTCAAGGACGCAGGCTCCATCCCCGAGGCGCTCGATACTTATGCCGACGCCGTGGACACCGGTCCGCTGGAGGCCGCGCAGGGCATGTGAGCCCCTACGCATGAATTCGACCGGGGGCGCCGCCGCGCGCCCCTTGTCACCCGAGGGACGACGGTCAACGACATAGAAGGGCCCGCGACATGACGGGACTGACGATCGAGAACATCTCGATGCGCTTCGATCTTCCGAATGGCAGCTTCGTGCAGGCGCTTCAGGACGTATCGCTGAACATCAAGGCCGGCGAATTGATGAGCGTTCTGGGCCCGTCGGGCTGCGGGAAGACGACGCTTCTGAACATCGTGGCGGGGTTCCTCGCGCCGACCGAGGGGCGCATCGTCCTCAACGGTCACGAGGTTCACGGGCCCGATGCCGAGCGTGGTATGGTCTTCCAGCAAGGCGCGCTCTTCGAATGGATGAGCGTGCGCGACAACGTCGAATTCGGGCCGCGCATGAAGGGCATGGCCGTGGCGGAGCGGCGCGAGAAGGCCGATCACCTGCTCGAGGTGACGGGCCTGCGCGATTTCAAGGACAAGGCGATCTACGAACTTTCGGGTGGCATGCAGCAGCGCGTGGCGTTGGCCCGCTGTCTCGCCAACGACCCGGACGTGATCCTGATGGACGAGCCTTTGGGCGCGCTCGACGCGCTGACCCGCGAGAAGATGCAGGGCCTCGTGCTGCAACTCTGGAAGGAGACCGGCAAGACGGTCATCCTCATCACCCATTCGGTCGAGGAGGCGCTCCTTCTGGGCGAGCGGCTTCTGGTCATGGCGCCGCGTCCCGGTCGCATCCACCGCGAGTACCGGCTGCCTTTCGCGGAGGCCGGGGTGAATGCGGACCTGCGCGAGGTCAAGAAAGACCCCAAATTCGGCGAGACCCGAGACGAGATCCTGTCGATGATCTGGGAAATGGAAGAAGAGATTATGGGCCGGACGGAGAGCGCATGACATGACCGGCCTTGTTCTCCTCATCCTCTATGTGGCGCTGTTCGTCGGCTCCATGGTCGCCGTCGCCTTCTTTACCCGCAATCGGACGCGGAAGGACTTCACCGCGCTCAAGACCGTGACCTTCGGCGACGAGAGCGCCGTGCGTCCGAACCGTGCGGCCAGCATCATCTCGGTTCTGGTGATCTTCCTGCTCTGGGGCGCGTTCACCGGCTCGAAATGGGCGCCGTTTCACGTGCCGGGACCGTTCGTCGGCGAAAGCGGCTTCACCTATACCGCGCAGGATGCCGCCGGACAGACCGACGACGCGCAGGTCTCCTTCATCGTTCATCCCGTCGGCGAGGATGTCGCCGCCCCCGAGCCGGGCGCGGCGGACGGCTTCGCCGAGGACGATACCGGCACCATCGGCGCCTACCGGACCGAGCTGTTCCGCGTCACCAGCAACGATGGCGAGGGCGCGACCGTCATCGCCGTCGACGGGCAGGAGATCGCGCCGGGCCAGACGGTCGACATCGCCAACGGCACCGTCACGATGACGCCCCGCGGCTCGCTGAATGTGCGGCCCGATACCGGCTTCCAGATGGAATCAATCTGGCTGCCCGCCCCCGAGGAGGTCGTCGGCGCCTTCGTCGACATCTGGCAGAACGGCTACCAGAACTTCACCCTGATCGAGCATCTGGGCTGGTCGCTGATCCGCGTCCTCGTGGGCTTCGTCCTCGGCGCGCTGGTCGGCATCCCGCTGGGCTACGCGATGGGTCTCTCGGGCTGGTTCCGCGGCTGGTTCGATCCGATCGTCGAATTCATGCGGCCCGTCCCGCCTCTGGCGCTCATCCCGCTGGTCATCATCTGGTTCGGCATCTGGGAGACGGGGAAGATCGTGCTCCTGTTCCTCGCGGCACTCTGGATCATGGCCATCGCGGCGCGCGCAGGCGTCTCTGGCGTGAACATCACCAAGGTCCACGCGGCCTATTCGCTGGGTGCGTCCAAGTGGCAGATCCTGCGCCACGTCATCATCCCCAACTCGCTGCCCGAGATCTTCACCGGCGCGCGGGTCGCGATGGGGGTGTGCTGGGGCACGGTCGTCGCGGCCGAACTTGTCGCCGCCCAGAAGGGTGCGGGCATGATGATCATTGCGGCGTCGAAGTTCCAGCAGACCTATATCGTCCTGATGGGCATCATCCTGATCGGCCTGATCGGCTACGGGATCGACATCCTGATGCGCAAGGCCGAGGACATTCTGGTGCCGTGGAAGGGTCGCTCCTGACGCGGCTCTAGCCGTCCAGCCAGACGAGGACCGCGAAGACGATGACGCCCGCGACCAGCGCGGCGAAGCGGCTCTCGCGTTCCTCGGGCAGCTCTTCCTTCAGGACGTTCAGGATCACCCCGCCGCCGAGCACCGCGAGGACGTACATGATCCAGGTTTCGGGCACTTCGATGGCCGTGCCCACGGCCCAGCCGACGAGCAGGGCCACGGACAGAAGCCAGCGCGCGATGCGCATGTAGCCCGCGCGGAACGCCTCGAGCAGGCCGAAATCCGTGACCAGCAGATGCAGCGCCATCGCCGCCACGAAGAGCCAGAGCTCGGCGCGGTCGGCCAGAAGGTAGCCGGTCACCAGGTTGTAGACCACGAAGCTGGCGAGGTGGACGCCGAAGGTCCCCGGCTCCTCCTCGTGCCCGGCGGTGCGGCGGCGCAGGGCGTCCGACTGGACCATCCGCTCGATCCCGTAGAAGCCGACCAATGCGGCCAGCGCCACGCCCCAGATGCCGAAACCCAGCGCCGTGTCCTCGCCGACCAGTTCCGCGCCATGGGCCAGCTCGGGCAGCAGGTGCAGGAAGACGTAGCCGATCGACGCGCCGCCCGCGAAGGACAACCAGCGCGAGCGGGGCGTGTTCGACAGGAAGGTCAGGCGCGGCGTCAGCCAATGGACGGCGACGAGGAGGAGCGCGGCGGCGAGGGAAGCGATCATGCCCGGTCAACGGATCGCGGACGGGGCGGTTCCCCTCAGGCGTCCCGCGGGCGCAGCCGCAGCCAGACCAGCGCGACCGCGGCCAGCGTCAGGAACGGCACCATCGCATAGTTCACCTTGGCCCAGCCCGCGACGGCGTCCACCGCCGACCCCATCAGGCCGCCCGACGAGAGCGAGGCCAGCGTCACCATCCCGAAGACCAGAAGGTCGTTCAGACCCTGTACCGTGCCCCGCTCATGCGCGGCGTGGTTCGCGGTCAGCATCGCGGTCGCCCCGATGAAGCCGAAGTTCCAACCGATGCCCAGAAGGATAAGTGCTCCGAAGAAGTTGAAGAGCGTGACCCCTGCCAATGCCATGATCCCGGCCGCGGCGAGGCAGGCGAGCCCGGCCGAGATGATCCGCGTCGTCCCGAACCGTGCGATGAGGTGGCCGGTGAAGAAGCTGGGCGCATACATCGCGATGACATGGGCCGAGACGATATCGGCCGCGTTCCCGGTCGAGAAGCCGCAGCCCACGACCGCCAGCGGTGTCGAGGTCATCACGAGGTTCATGAGCGCGTAGGTGACCATCCCGCAGACCACGGCGACGACGATCGCGGGCTCGCGCAGAAGCTGGCCGCGGCTGCGCCCGCGCGGCGCGTCGGCGGCGGGCTTGGCGGGGGTGGGGATGTCGAGAAGGAAGAAGAGCCACAACCCGACGAGGTTCAGGACGATGACCGCGCCGTAGGTATAGAGGAACGGGATCACCGTCGCGTCCGACGTCAGCTTGACCAGTTGCGGCCCGATCAGCGCCGAGATCAGGCCCCCCGCCATGACGTAGCTGATGGCCTTGGGGCGGAAGGCCTCGGACGCGGTGTCGGTGGCGGCGAAGCGGTAGAAGCCCAGCGTCGACATGAAGATGCCGGTCAGGTACGCGCCCGCGAGGAAGATCGCGAAACTGGACGTGATCAGTCCCGTCAGCGACAGCGCCGCCCCGCAGGCCCCGGCGACGGCCCCTAGGACGAAGCCGAAGCGTCGGCCCTTCGCCTGCATCAGCGGGCTGATCCACGGCGCGGTCGTCATCGAGCCGAAGACGATGAGGCTGATGGGCAGCGTCGCCAGAAGCGGCGTCGGCGCGAGGCTCATCCCCGCCAGCCCGCCGACCACGAAATTCATCGGAAGCTGCGCCCCGAGGATCGCCTGCGCCGCCACGAGGACGAGGACGTTGCGCCGTGCGCGGGAATCGTCGGGGATATCGGTGATGGCCGTCATGGCCGAAGACTACGCCGCGCCACCAAGGGCCACCAGCGCGTCATTGTATCGCTACGCGCGGGGCGCGATCAGATGTGCGAAGGACCCGCTGGCCGCCCCGTGCCGCAGGCCCATGGGGGCAAGCGTTGTGCCCTCGGCATCGCTGGCCGCGAACACCGGCTCCCCCTCTGCGCGCAGGGTCGTGGCATAGTGGAACTCGTGCCCCGCCCAGCGCCCCGCGAATGGCCCATGGCCCGCCTCGAGCTCGCGGTAGCCGAGATGCAGCCGGCGCGTCTCGAAGCTCGTTTCCAGCCGCAGAAGGCCCGCCATGGCGTGTTGAGTGCCGTCCGCGTCCACCAGCCCGTCGCCCATCACCATGTAGCCGCCGCATTCGCCGAAGACCTGCCGGTCGGCCAGCGATCCGAGGAAGCGCCCGGCGGCGGCGAGTCGCCCGGCGTGGAGTTCGGGATAGCCGCCCGGCAGGTAGACGAGATCGGCAGGCGGCGCGGCCTCGTCGGCCAGCGGCGAGAAGATCCGCAGTTCCGCGCCCGCCGCCCGCCAGCCGTCGAGGAGGTGCGGGTATGCGAAGGCAAAGGCCGCGTCCTGCGCGACCGCGATCCGTTGGGCCGGAGGTGGCACGGCAACGAGCGGTGTGTCGGGCAGGGGGGCGGCGCATGCGACGAGGGCGTCGAGATCGACATGGGCCGCGACGATCTGAGCGGCGCGGGCAAGAAAGGCGTCGAGGTCGGGATGCTCCTCGGCCTGGACGAGGCCGAGATGCCGGGCGGGCAGGGCGAGCGTCGCGTCGCGCGGAATCACGCCCAGCACCGGGATCGGACAGGCATGTCGCAGCATGGTCCCGTGTCGGTCCGATCCGACCCGATTCAGGATCACGCCCGCAACCCGTACGGCCGGATCATGCGCGGCGAAGCCCGAGACCAGCGGGGCCACCGACTGCGCCATGCGCGCCGCATCGACCACCAGCACGACGGGCAGCGCCATCTGCCGCGCGAGATCGGCCACGGCGCCGCGCCCGTCCGGCGGGGCCCCGTCGAAGAGGCCCATCGCGCCCTCGATCAGAAGAAGGCCCGGTCCTGCGGCGAGGCCCGCGATCATCGCGGGGGCCATCGCCCAGGCATCGAGATTGGGGCAGGGCGCGCCGGTCGCCGCGGCATGGAAGCGCGGGTCGATATAGTCGGGGCCGGATTTCGCCCCGCGCACCGCGTGGCCTGCCTGCCGCAGCGCGCCCAGCAGGCCCAGCGTCACGGTCGTCTTGCCCGCGCCCGAAGACGGCGCGGCGAGGATCAGGCCGGGCATGGGAGCGTCACGCGCTTTCGGCGGGCCGTCGCCGGTCGAGCGGGTCGAGATCGCGTGGCGCCTCGCCCGCCGCCTGCGCCTGCCAGTCGAGCGCCTGGCGCAGCGCCACGGCCATGCCGATGCAGATGATGGCCGGTGGCTCGAGCCCGGCGGCGGCGATATCGGCCTCGCAGTTGGCGAGCGTCGTCTCGATCGTGCGCTGGCCGTCCAGCGTGGCGGTGGTCGTGACGGCCACCGGCTCGGACGGGCGGCGACCGGCGGCGATGAGCTGGGCCGCGATCTGGCCGATATGCTTCATCCCCATGTAAAGCACGATCACCTGGCTGCCGCGCGCGATCCCGGCCCAGTCGACCGCCGTAGGGGCGGCCCCGCTGGCGTCGTGGCCGGTGACGAAGGTGACCGATTGGTTCACGTCGCGGTGGGTGACCGGGATGCCGGCATAGGCCAGCCCCGCGATCCCCGCCGTGATGCCCGGCACGATGCGGATGGGCACGCCGTGCTGGACCAGCGTCTGCGCCTCCTCTCCGCCGCGTCCGAAGACGAAAGGATCGCCGCCCTTGAGCCGCAGCACGCGTTTGCCCGCGCGGGCCAGTTCGACCAGCCGCAGCGATATGTCGCGCTGCTTGGCCGAGGGTTTACCGCCGCGCTTGCCGGCATAGATGCGCTCGGCCTGCGGGGCCCAGTCGAGGATCGCCTCGCCCACGAGCGCGTCGTAGACGATCACGTCGGCTTGCCGCAGAGCGTTCAACCCGTGCAGCGTCAGAAGGCCGGGGTCGCCCGGACCGGCACCACACAGCCAGACCCAGCCGCGTTGCAGCTCGGGCCAGTCGTTCGGAGGGAGTTCGGGCGTCATGATTCCTTCCTGCCGTGGCCCGCGCGATTTGGAAAGACGGCGCGCGACCATTGGCGGCCCGCGGGCGGCGTGGCATGGGTTGGCGCATGAACGACGCGCCGAAGCTGCGCCGGGGCTGGACCACCGGTGCCTGTGCCACCGCCGCGGCCAAGGCCGCGCTAGCAGGGCTGTGGGGCGGGGCCGTGCCGCGCGAGGTCGAGATCGTGCTGCCGCGCGGGGAACGTCCGGTCTTCGCGGTCGCAGAGGGTCGGATCGGCGACGGCTGGGCCGAGGCGGCGGTGATCAAGGATGCGGGCGATGACCCCGACGTCACCCATGGCGCGACCATTGTGGTGCGCGTTGCTGCCTCGGACGGCGGGGTCGTGTTCCGCGCGGGCGAGGGCGTCGGCACCGTGACCAAGCCCGGCCTGCCCATCGCGGTGGGTGAGCCCGCGATCAACCCGGTCCCCCGCGCGATGCTGGACGAAGTCGTGGCCGAGGCGGCGGCGCAGTACGGGCAACGGCCCGATATCGAGATCACCGTGTCGGTGCCCGGCGGTGCGGTATTGGCGGCGAAGACATGGAATCCGCGCCTTGGGATCGAGGGCGGGCTTTCGATCCTCGGCACCACGGGGATCGTGCGGCCCTTCAGTTGCGCGGCCTGGATCGCGTCCATCCATCGCGGGATCGACGTGGCTGCGGCGTCCGGCCTGACCCATGTGGCGGGCTGCACCGGGGCCACGTCCGAGCGGGTGGTGCAGGCGCTGCACGGTCTGCCAGATCACGCGATGCTCGACATGGGCGATTTCGCGGGCGGGATGCTGAAATATCTCCGCCGTCATCCGATCGCACGGGTCACGATCGGCGGCGGCGTCGGAAAACTCGCGAAGTTGGGGCAGGGGGCAATGGACCTTCATTCCGGGCGCTCGCAGGCGGATTTCGCGAGGCTGAGCGACTGGGCGGGCACCGATCTGACCGATTGCAACACGGTGCTCGAGGCGGTGACGCGGGTGCCCGCGCTTGCGGAGAAGGTCGGGACCGAGGCCCGGCGCGCGGCCCTGGGCATAATCGACGCCGAGGTCGACGTGGTCGTCATCGATCGCGCGGGCGACGTGATGGCCCATGCGCGGTGACGTTCTGGTGCTGGCGGGCACGGCCGAGGCGCGGGCCCTGCTTGCGCGCTGCGGCGGGTTGCGCGTGACGGCTTCGCTGGCCGGGGCGACGGACTCGCCCCGCGATCTCGGGGTGCCGACGCGCCGCGGCGGCTTCGGCGGCGCGGAGGGCTTTCGCGCGGCGCTCGCGTTGCATTCCGCGGTCCTCGATGCCACGCATCCCTTCGCGTCCACCATCAGCACCCGCACCGCGACGATCTGCGCCGCGCGCGCCGTCCCCTATCTGCGTCTCACCCGCGCGCCTTGGCCGACCGAGCCGGGCTGGATCCGCCACGCGGACGCCACCGCCTGCGCCGAGGCGTTGCCTGCGGGCGCGCGCGTTCTTCTGACCGCCGGGCCGGGAGCGCTCGACCCGTTTCTCGGGCGAGGTCTGGATCTGACCTGCCGCCGCGTCGATCCCGCCCCGGCCCGCGCAGGGGTCGATTGGGTCATCGGGACGCCGCCCTTTACCGAACGCGACGAAGCGGCCTTGATGCGGGACCGCGCGATCACCCATCTGGTCACCAAGAACAGCGGCGGGTCGCGGGCCAAGCTCGATGCGGCGCGCCGCTTGGGCGTGTCCGTCCACGTCATTGACCGACCGCCCCCACCGCCCGGAGACGAGACCCATGACATCGACCGCGCCTATGCCTTCATCCTCGCCCATGCGGATCATCGCAGGGCCGGATGACGTCGCCGAGGGAGTCGCATGGCTTCGTTCGGAATGCCCGAAGATGGCCGCGGCCCTCGACCGGGTCGGACCCCTGCCGCTGCGGCGCCGCGACGACGGGTTCGGGGCGCTTCTCTCGGCGATCGTGGGACAGCAGGTCAGCATCGCTTCGGCGGCCGCGATCAACGCGCGGCTCGCCGAGGCCGGGCTGGTGACCGAGGCCGCGATCCGCGCTTCTGCCGAGACGGATCTGAAGGCCTGCGGTCTTTCGCGGCAGAAGATGCGCTACGCCCGCGCGCTGGCCGAGGCCGGCATCGACTGGACCGCCCTGCGTGCGATGCCCACCGACGAGGTCGTGGCCACCCTGACCGCCGTGCCGGGCATCGGGGCCTGGACGGCGGAAATCTACGCGATGTTCAGCCTCGGCCACGCCGACGTCTTCGCGCCGGGCGACCTGGCGCTGCAGGAGGGCGCGCGTATGGTCTACGGCCTTGACGATCGCCCGAAGGAACGGGCCCTGCGCGACTGGTCGGCGGATTGGTCACCATGGCGATCGGTTGCGGCACGGCTCTTCTGGGCCTACTACGCGCGGGAGAAGCGTCGGGAGGGCATCGCGTGACACTCAGGCATGAGCGCCGGGGGCCGGAAGCGCCCGACCGGCTGGTGATCTTCCTGCATGGCTACGGCGCGAATGCCGCCGACCTGATCGGGCTGGCCGATCCGCTGGGCCCACATCTGCCCGGCACCGCCTTCCTCGCCCCCGACGCGCCGGAAGAACTGCCGGGCATGCCCGGCGGCTTTCAGTGGTTTCCGATCCCGTGGCTTGACGGGTCCAGCGAAGAGGCCGCGCAGGCCGGGATGGCGCGCGCCATCGAGGACCTGAACGCATGGCTTGACGAGGTGATCGCGGCCGAGGGCGTGCCGATCTCGAATGTCGCGCTTTTCGGGTTCAGCCAGGGCACCATGATGGCGCTGCATGTCGGCCCCCGTCGCGACCCCGGATTGGCCGGTATCGTGGGATTCTCGGGGCGGCTTTTGTCGCCCGAGACGCTGGCCGACGAGGTGGCGACCCGGCCCCCGGTCCTGCTGGTCCATGGCGATGCCGACGAGGTCGTACCGGTCCAGTCGCTTCCGCAGGCCGCCGAAGCGCTGGAAGGGGCGGGGTTCGACCGCGTTTACGCCCATATCATGAAGGGCACCGGCCACGGGATCGCGCCTGACGGGCTGTCGGTCGCGCTGGCCTTCCTGCGGGACATCTGGAGCATCGAGAGCGACTGAACGGACACGTCGGAAAACCGTCATCCAACCCCGCTATCTGGGCCCTTGTCAGTCCTCGGCACCCATATATAGTCCGAGCTGACGGGGGCCACGCGCCCGACGACCGGGCGCGCCGCCCCCACGCCAGGGGATGCGAGCGCAATGGTTCCTGCGACCGACACGATCGACCCGGATTTCCGAACCGCATTCACCCGCGATCCTGCCGGCCTGCGTCATTTCCCGGCACTTGTGCTGAACGCCGATTATCGCCCGCTGAGCTATTATCCCCTCTCGCTCTGGCCGTGGCAGGATGCGGTCAAGGCCGCCTTCCTCGACCGCGTCACCATCGTCAGCGAATACGAGGAGGTGGTCCGTTCGCCGACCACCGTGATCCGCATCCCGTCTGTCGTGGTCCTCAAGGACTACGTCAAGCCGCAGCGGCAGGTCGCCTTCACGCGCTTCAACCTGTTCCTGCGCGACGAATTCTGCTGCCAGTATTGCGGCGCGCGCGGTGACCTGACCTTCGATCACGTGGTGCCCCGGGCGCGGGGCGGAATCACCTCGTGGGAAAACGTGGTCGCGGCCTGCGGGCGGTGCAACCTGCGCAAGGGCTCTCGCTCGCTCAAGCAGGTCGGGTTCACGCTGCGCAAGCCGCCCCGGCAACCGGCCTCGGGCGAGCTGATGAATCTCGGGCGCAAGTTCCCACCGAACCACCTGCACGACAGCTGGATGGACTTCCTCTACTGGGATGCCGAACTGGAAGCCTGAGGCCGCCGGCGACGCCGCCTAGCCGTCACGTCCCGGCTCGCCAGGATCGTTCGAGTAGAGGGCGATCTTGTTGCCCTGGGGGTCGCGAAGATAGCCGACATAGAACGCCGCCCCGTAGTCCGCGCGGAACCCGGGCGCCCCCTCGTCCCGGCCCCCGGCCGCGATCGCCGCGGCATGAAGGGCGCGGACGTCCCGTTGGCTCCGGGCCTCGAAGGCGATCATCGACCCGTTTCCGGTCGAGGCCGGGCCGCCGTCGAAGGGCGGTTTGACGTAGAACTCCGTCAGACTGGCCGGGTGGTCCGGCCCCAAGGCGTAGCTCAGGCCCTCGGGCCCTTCCGTCACGCCGTAGCCAAGCGCGGGCAGGATCGCCGCGTAAAACCGCTTGGCGCGCGGAATGTCGTCGGCCCCGACGGTGACGTAGCCGATCATTGTGCGGGGCCGCATGGGTTGCGGCATGGTTCGGGCGGGCAGGACATCATCCGCCATCCATAGGCCGGAACGTGCCGCGCCTCCAGCGCCCGGCTGCCGTCCCGCTCTCAGACCAGCCCCGGCGCGCCCCCGAGCCGCTTGGCCAAGGGCGCGACCGTCAGCCCCTGCACGATGATCGAGAAGAGCACCACGATATAGGTCGCCGTGAGCATCACGGGCGTCCATTCGCCGTCGGGCAAAGACAGGACCAGTGCGACCGAGATGCCGCCCTTCAATCCGCCCCAGGTCATGATGCGCGTGAGCCCCGTCTCCATGCTCTCGGCAAAGGGGCGGAGCAGCGTGACCGGCACCACGACGGCGGCAAACCGCGCCACGAGGTGCAGGACGATCGCGGCCAGCCCGGCGAGGAGGTAGGACGCCTCGAAAGCGACCGCGAAGACCTCGACCCCGATCAGAAGGAACAGGACCGCGTTCAGGATTTCGTCGATCAGGGTCCAGAACGTGTCGACATGGGCGCGCGTCTCGTCCGACATCCCGTATTTCGAGCCGACATCGCCGATCAGAAGCCCGGCGACCACCGCCATGATCGGAGCCGAGACATGGAGGAGGAGGCTGAGCTGGTAGCCGCCGAATGCGAGCGCCAGCGTGATGAGGACCTCGAGCGGCGGATCGTCGATGCGGCGCATGACGCGGAAGGCCAGGTACCCGAGGGCCGCACCGAGGGCCGCGCCGCCGAACGCCTCCTGCACGAAGAGGATCGCCGCCGCCTCGAGGCCCGAGCCATGCGCGTCGCCCGCCGGATAGGCGAGCCCGACGAGGACGAGGAAGACGACATAGCCGACGCCGTCATTGAAAAGGCTTTCGCCCGCGATCTTTGTTTCCAGCGATTTGGGCAGGTCGGCGGCGCGCAGAACGCCCAGCACCGCGACCGGATCGGTGGGCGAGATCAGCGCGCCGAAGACCAGCGCGATCAGGAGCGGTGCTCCGGTGATCCAACTGAACCCGATCCCGGCGATGGCGGTCGAGAGGCCGACGCCGATGGTGGCCATCAGAAGCACGAGGACCCATTCGCGCTTGAGGTCGGCGACCTTGACGTGCAGCGCGCCGGCAAAGAGCAGAAGGCCCAGCATTCCTTCAAGCAGCGCGTCCGAGAATTCGATGTCGAGGACGACGGTCCGGATCTCGGCCGCCAGGCCCCAGGACGGCACGGCGAGGTCCACCATCATCAGCGTCAGCGATGCGGCCAGTGCCACGATCAGGATGCCGATCGCCGAAGGCAGCTTGAGGAACAGGTGGTTCACGGCCCCGAACGCCCCTGCCATGACGAGGAGGAGCGAGGCGATCTGGAGAAGGTCCATGGATCAGGATCCGATCGTGCGGGGGATGTCGAACGTGGGCGGCGCGAGGGTGAAACCCTCGAAGCGAAAGCCGGGCGAGACGGTACAGCTGACGAGTGTCCAGTCGCCGGTGGTGCGCGCGGCCTGCCAGTGTTCCTTCGGCACGCAGCCCTGCATCGACTGGCGCAGGATGTCGGGGCCGAGCACCGTGTCGGTCGCGGGACCGGCATCGTCCGGCGAAATGCTCAGCACGAGCGGCTCGCCCGCGTGCCAGAACCAGAGCTCGTCGGCATCGACGCGGTGCCAGTGACTGCCGCCGCCGTCGCGGAGCAGGAACAGGATCGCAGTACCCGCGGGCCGCACGCCCGGCCCAGCCTCGGACACGAAGGTCTGGCGGTAGAATCCGCCCTCTGGATGGGGTGCGAGGTCGAGCGCCGCGATGATCTCGTCGGCCGTCATGCGAGGCGCCCCCGCCAGAGCGTATAGAGCCCCGCCGCCACGATCACCGCGATCCCGGCCAGGGCCAGACCGTCGGGCCAGTCGCCGAAGATCGCCAACCCGATCACGGCCGCGACGGGGATCTCGAGATATTGCATCGGTGCGAGCGTGGCCGAGGGCGCATGGCGCAGGGACCACGTCATCAGGAGGTGCCCGAAGGTACCGAGCAGACCCATCGCCAGAAGGACCGGCAGGTGCCCCGTGATCGGCAGGAGTGCCACGGGTCCGACATTCGGCAGCGCGAGGTAGAGCGCACCGAGGCCGACCACCGCCATCACCCCCGATGCGGCCTGCATCGGGATCGGGTCTGCTTCGGACGCGACGCGCCGGGTGACCAGCATGAAGGCCGCGAAGACGAAGGCGACCCCGAGGGGGTAGAGCACGGCCCAGCCGACCTCGACGAAGCTCGGCTGCATCACCATGAGGGTGCCCGCGAAGCCGACCGCGCAGGCGGCGAGGCGGCGCGGCCCGACCTCCTCGCCCAGGATCATGTGCCCCATCAGCAGGAGGATGAACGGCATGACGAAGGCGATGGCCAGCGCGTCGGCCAACGGCAGGTAGGTCAGTCCCTTGGTCATCAGCCAGATGCCCGTCACCTGCAGCACCGTGCGCAGTCCCGTCAGCCGCCAGCCCAGCGGCGAAATGCGCCAGCTCTGCCCCGAAAGCCGGACGAGCGGGATCAGGATCACGGCCTGCACCACGAAACGGATGAAGACGAGCTGCAGGACCGGGAAGGTGCCCGCCGCGATCTTGGCCATCGCGTCCGACAGCGGGGCGGTGACGCAAAAGCCCAGCATCAGCGCCATGCCCAGCGCGGGGCGGTCGATCCGGGGGGCGGCGGCGGCATCCATGGGCGCGACGCTAGGCCCGGGCGGTCGGGGCGGCAAGCGCCCCGGCCCTTGGATCAGCCGCGCAGGATGCTGCGCCCGGCGTAGCGCGCCGTCTCGCCCAGCATCTCCTCGATGCGGATCAGCTGATTGTACTTGGCCAGCCGGTCCGATCGGGCGAGGCTGCCGGTCTTGATCTGCCCGCAATTCGTGGCGACCGCGAGGTCGGCGATGGTCGCGTCCTCGGTCTCGCCCGATCGGTGCGACATGACGCAGGTCATGCGGTTGCGATGCGCGATCTCGACCGCCTCCAGCGTCTCCGAAAGAGTGCCGATCTGGTTGACCTTCACGAGAAGCGAATTCGCGGCACCCTTCTCGATGCCATCGGCGAGACGCGCGGGATTGGTCACGAAAAGGTCGTCGCCAACGAGTTGGACCTTGTCGCCCAGCGCCTCGGTCAAGGCGACCCAGCCGTCCCAATCGTCCTCACCCATTCCGTCCTCGATGGACAGGATCGGGTAGTCACGCACCAGCGCCGCGAGGTAGTCGACATTCTCGTCGGACGAGAGGACTTTGTCTTCCCCGGCAAGGTGATACGCGCCGTCCTTGAAGTATTCCGTAGCCGCGCAATCCAGCGCCAGCCAGATGTCGTCGCCGGGGCGGTAGCCCGCCTTTTCCACCGCCTTCAGCACGAAATCGAGCGCATCGCGGGTGGAGCTGAGGTCCGGCGCGAAGCCGCCCTCGTCGCCGATCCCGGTCGAGAGGCCTGCGGCCGAGAGCTCGCCCTTGAGCGTGTGGAAGATCTCCGAGCCCATGCGCACCGCGTCGGCGATGCTTTCGGCTGCGACCGGCATGATCATGAATTCCTGGATATCGATCGGGTTGTCGGCATGCTCGCCACCATTGACGATGTTCATCATCGGCACGGGCAGCATCCGCGCGGAGGTGCCGCCGACATAGCGGTAGAGCGGCATGCCCGAGGCTTCGGCGGCGGCCTTGGCGACGGCCATGGACACGCCGAGGATCGCGTTGGCACCCAGCCGCGACTTGTTCGGCGTGCCGTCGAGCTCGATCATGATGGCGTCGATGGCTTCCTGCTCGGTGGCGTCGAAGCCCGTGATCGCGTCCATGATCTCGCCATTGACGGCCTCGATCGCTCCGAGCACGCCCTTGCCCTTGTAGCGGCCCTTGTCGCCGTCGCGCTTCTCGACCGCCTCGTAGGCGCCGGTCGACGCACCCGAGGGCACTGCGGCCCGGCCCAGGGCACCGTCTTCGAGGATGACGTCGACCTCGACCGTGGGGTTGCCCCGGCTGTCCAGGATCTCGCGCGCGTGGATGTCGGTGATGGTGAACATGGGGGTGTGCCTCCGGCTTCGCTCGGCGTCCCCTTAGCGCGGGGGCTCAGGTTTGGGAAGCCAGCCGCGCAAGCCGCGCCTCCCGCAGGAGGGTGTAGAGCCCCGACAGAATGATGATGGCGACCCCCAGAAGCGTCGCCGCGTCAGGCCGTTCGGAGAAGGCCACCATGCCGATGATCAGTGCGAAGACCATCCGGCTGTAGCGCAGCGACGAGACGACGGCGATGTCGCCCAGCCGGGTCGCAGCCACGATCGCGACGTAGGCCGCGACGCCGATGATGACGCAGAGCGCGAGGATCGTCGCCTGGCCCTGTTCCGGCAGGACGACGGGCTGGCCCTGCACGGCCTGAAGCAGCAGCCCCGCGGGGACCAGCGCCGCGAAGGCGTGGAGCGACAGACGCGGGCCGCTGATCTCGGGCGGCATGGTGCGCGTGGCGAGGTCGCGCGCCGAGAGCGCGATGGTCGCCCCGACCGCGAGGAGGACGGCCGGATCGAAGCTGTCTGCGCCGGGGCGCAGGATGACCAGAACGCCCGCGAAGCCGACACCGATCGCGGCCCAGCGCCGCCATCCGACCCGCGCCCCGAGCACGAGTGCCGCCCCCATCGCCACGACGAGCGGTGTCGCCTGGATCACCGCCGACGCGGTGGCCAGCGGGATGGTGGTGATGGCCGAGACGAAGAAGAGCGTGCCGATCACCTCGAACCCGGAGCGGACGAGGACGCGCCGGTCGAGATAGAGCGGCGACCGCACCCCGCCGCCGCGCAGCCCGAGCCAGAATGCGAAGACGAGGGCCCCGCCGAGGCCCAGCATCCAGATGATCTGGCCCGGCGGGATGTGGTTGGCAAGGGCCTTGATGAGCCCGTCCTCGACCGCGAAACAGGCCATGGCCGCGACCATCAGCGCGCAGCCCTTCAGCGTATCGCTCACCGTGTCGCGGCCTGTCGCCCGGTCGGCGGCCCGAGTCGGCGCAGGCAAACGCCGTCTGTTCGGACGGGCTCGTGATCTCTTTCGAGGCCCGGCGCAAATGAACGTCGGGTCTGGGGCGTCCGACCGTGGTGGATCATATCGAGACGTGGCCCGACCCTTGGCGCGCTGGTTGGCAAAGCCGAATGTATCCTCACCGACGCCGGGTCCCGAACAGCTCCAGCCGATGCCCCTTCAGGTCGTAGCCCAGCCGGTCCGCGATCCGCTCCTGCAGGGCCTCGATCTCGGGGTCGACGAACTCGATCACCTCGCCGGTCTGCATGTCGATCAGGTGGTCGTGATGGTCGCGCTCGGCATCCTCCCAGCGGGCCCGGCCGTCGCCGAATTCGCGCCGCTCGACGATGCCCGCCTCCTCGAAGAGCGCGACCGTCCGGTAGACGGTCGCCACCGAGATGCTCGGGTCGACGGCCGCGGCACGGGCGTGGATCGTTTCGACATCAGGGTGGTCGTCGGCGGCCTCGAGCACGCGGGCGATGACGCGGCGCGGCCCGGTCAGCCGCAGGTTGGCCGCCTCGCAGCGCTGGATGATCGTCGGCGTCGTCATGGGGGCCTCCCTAGTGCGCGGCCGGGCGGGGGTCTAGGTGCCGCAGAAGGTGCGGGTCACGCGTTCGTCCGCGCTGGCGGGGTGGCGGTAGGGGGCGTTGGCCTCGGTCTCGACCCAAGGATCGGCGAGGACGGCATGGAGCGCGTGGAACGGCGCGTCGTCGCCCCGTTGCGCCGCGCGGATCGCCGCTTCCACCTGGTGGTTGCGCGGGATGATCGCGGGGTTGGCGCGCGCCATGGCGGCGGAATCGGGGTCCGTCGCCTGCCAGCGGACGAACCAGTCGTCGAAGGCGTCCCGGTCGGTGAACTGATCGCGGGCGGTCTCCGGCGCCACGGCCAGCGCGCGGAAGGTGTTCGTGAAATCGGCCTGACCCGTGGCCATGATCGCCAGCAGTTCCATCGCGAGGCTCATGTCCGGGGTGCCGACCTTCGCCGTCATCACCTGCGTCCATGCGTCGGCATAGAGGTCATGAAACCCCTCCAGCGCCGAGGTCGCCTCGGCCACCGCCGCCGTCCGCTCGCCCATCAGGGGCAGGAGCGCGGTCGCCAGCTGCGCGAGGTTCCACAGCGCGATGTCGGGCTGCTTCGACCAGGCATATCGGCCGAACTGGTCGATGCTGCTGAAGACGGTATCGGGGTGATAGGCTTCCATGAACGCGCAGGGGCCGTAGTCGATGGTCTCGCCAGAGATCGTCATGTTGTCCGTATTCATGACGCCATGCACGAAGCCGAGGCCCATCCATTGCGCGATGAGTTTGGCCTGGACGTCCATCACGTGCCGCAGAAGGCCCATCGGGCCGTCGGCATCCGGGGCATGGCGCGCAATCGCATAGTCCAGCAGGCGCTTGAGGGCATCGGTGTCGTCGCGCGCCGCGAAGACCTGGAAGGTGCCGACGCGAATATGGCTCGCCGCGACGCGGGTCAGGACGGCGCCGGGCAGCGGGCCTTCCTGGCGCAGGACCGTCTCGCCGGTCCGGACGGCGGCCAACGCGCGGGTCGTCGGCACGCCCAGCGCATGCATCGCCTCGGACAGGAGGTATTCACGGATCACCGGGCCGATCGCCGCGCGGCCATCCCCCATGCGGCTATAGGGCGTGGGCCCGCTGCCCTTGAGCTGGATATCGACCCGCCGCCCGTCCGCGACATGCTCGCCCAGAAGGATCGCGCGCCCGTCACCCAGCTGCGGCGACCAGCCGCCGAACTGGTGTCCGGCATAGAGCTGGGCCAGCGGATCGGCGCCCTCGGGGACACGGTTGCCGGCAAAGATCTCGGGGGCCGCACGCAGGGCCGAGACGTCGAGCCCCAGCTCGCCCGCCAGTCCCTCGTTCAGCGCGATCCAGGACGGGGCCGCGACCGGCGTCGGCGCCATCTTTGTGTGGAACCGGTCGGGGAGGCGGGCGTAGCTGTTGTCGAACGCGAACATCTCTTCATCCTCTGGCCACAAATACCTCGGGGGGTGCGGGGGGCTGGCCCCCCGCCGCTCAGAGCCGGGCGAGCCGGGTGGTCAACAAATCGTAGAACCCGTCCGCGTCGATGCCGCCGATGAAAGTCGCATTCGGCGCGCGGTCGGTGACCCGCCACCAGTCGGCCACCGTCATGCCGCGCGTCAGCGGGCTGTCGACCTCGATCTCGACATTGATCTCGCGCCCCGAGAAGAGGTCGGGCCGCAAAAGCCACGCGATCACACAAGGATCGTGGAGCGGCGCGCCCTCCGAGCCGTATTTCTCCTTGTCGAACCGCTCGAAGAAATCGGTCCAGGCGGCGACCATGTCGCCCACCCTGGTGCCCAGATCGCGGAACGCCTGCACCCGCGCCGCCGTGGTCAGCGCCTTGTGCGTCACGTCGAGCGGCAGGACCGTGATCGGGATGCCCGATGCGAACACGTCGCGGGCGGCCTCGGGGTCGACATAGATGTTGAACTCGGCGGCGGGCGTGATGTTGCCCACCTCGAAATAGGCCCCGCCCATCAGGACGATCCGCGCGATCCGGTCGGCGATATCGGGCGCGCGGGCGAGGGCGGTGGCGATATTCGTCAGCGGCCCGAGGGGGCAGAGCGTGACGCTGCCCGCGGGCTCGGCGCGGAGCGTCTCGATGATGAAGCCGACCCCGTCCTCGGACGTCAGCGGCATCTCGGGCTCGGGCAGATGCGGGCCGTCGAGGCCAGTCTTGCCGTGGACATGCTCGGCGGTCACGAGGTCGCGCGCCAGCGGTCGGTCGCATCCGGCATGGACGGGAATATCGCGGCGCCCGGCCAACTCGCAGACGATCCGCGCGTTCTTGGCGGTCAGCGCCAGCGGCACGTTGCCCGCGACGGCGGTGATTCCGAGCACGTGGAGTTCGGGCGAGGCGAGGGCCAGCAGGATGGCGACGGCGTCGTCCTGTCCGGGATCGGTGTCGATGATGATCTTCTGGGTCATGGCCTCAGGTAGAGGACGGCGCGCGCCGGTTGTCCAGCGCGCGCCGCCCGCCTGTCCGATCAGCCGTCGAAATCGACCTCCTCGACCAGGCGCAGGGCTTCGGCCCGGTGGCTGGCAATCGCGGTCAGATCGGTCGTGTCGGCCTCGAGCGCGCCCCAGCCCGCGACGAGGTCCGAGGGCGACGCGTCGGGCGATGCGGGGTATTCATGGACCACGTTGGCATAGATCTCCTGCGCTTCGGGCGACGAGAGATATTCCATGAAGGCCAGCGCCTCGGCCTCGTTGGCGGCTCCGTTGACCATGGCCACGCCCGAGATGTTCACATGCGATCCCTGACCGTCGGCGAAAGACGGAAAGTCGATGCGCACGGCATTCGCCCATTCTGACTGTTCCTCGTCCGCCAGCATCGCACCCATGTAGTAGGTGTTGCCCAGCGAGATGTCGCATTCGCCGGCCCAGATCGACTTGACCTGCGCGCGGTCGTTGCCTTCGGGCGATTTCGCGAGGTTCGCTTTCAGCCCTTCAAGCCAGGTCTTCGTGGCCTCGGCGCCGTTATGCTCGATCATCGCCGAGACGAGGCCGATCGTGTAGACATGCGTCCCCGAGCGGGTGCAGATGCGGCCCGACCAGATCGGATCGGCGAGCTGTTCGTAGGTCGTGATCTCGCCCGGTGCGACGCGGTCCTTCGAGGCATAGACGATCCGCGCCCGCGTGGTCAGGCCGAACCAGTGGCCCTCGTCGTCGCGCAGCGCATCGGGGATGTTGGCCTCGAGCACGTCCGAGGACACGGCCTGGGTGACGCCCGCCTCCTTGGCCTCGGCCAGCCGCGAGATGTCGACCGTGAAGAGAAGGTCCGCCGGCGAGCGCGGGCCCTCGGCCACCAGTCGCTCGGTGATGCCCTTATCGATGAAGACCACGTTGGCGGTGTGCCCCGTCGCCGCCTCGAAGCCGTCGACCAGCGGCTGGATCAGCTCGGGCTGACGATAGGAATAGACGTTGACCTCCCCCGCGAAGACCGGCGCGGCGACGGTCAGGGCAGTGGTGGCGAGAATGGCGTGGCGCAGCATCGCGGCCTCCTTGGTTGCATGGCCGCGACTATTTCCGACTAAATCTGTCGGGTCAATCCCGACTCTTCTTGTCGGATACTTTTTCCCGCGCTTTCGCCGCATCCCAAAGCGCGTCCATTTCGGCCAGATCGGACTGGGCCGGACTGCGCCCGTCGGCGGCCAACGCATCCTCGAGCGCCTCGAAACGCCGGATGAATTTGGCGTTCGCGGCGCGGAGGGCAGATTCGGGATCAACCTCAAGGTGGCGCGCGAGGTTCGCAACAACGAAGAGGAGGTCGCCCATCTCCTCCTCGATCTCGGCCGCCGTCGCCGTCTCGCGGGCCTCGACCAATTCCGCCGCCTCCTCGCGCAGCTTGTCGAGAACGGCGACCGTCTCGGGCCAGTCGAATCCGACCCGCGCCGCGCGGTTCTGTAGCTTCACCGCCCGCATCAGCGCGGGCAGGCCCATCGCCACGCCGTCCAGCGTGCGGCCCGACCGCTCGGCGGCCTTCGACGCCTCCCAATCCGCGACCTGCTGGGCGGCGGACTTGTCACGTTCGCCGTCGCCCCAGATATGCGGGTGCCGGTCGACCATCTTCTGCGCCACCCGCTCGGCGATGGAATGGAAGTCGAACCGGCCCGCCTCGGACCCCATCTCGGCGTGGTAGACGACCTGCAAGAGCAGATCGCCCAGCTCGCCCTCCAGCTCGTCCCACGCGCCCCGCTCGATCGCGTCCGCGACCTCGTAGGCTTCCTCGATGGTGTAGGACGCGATGGACGCGAAATCCTGCTCGATGTCCCACGGGCAACCGGTTTCGGGATCGCGCAGTCGAGTCATGATCGCCAGCAGGCGCGGCAGACCCCCGCCGGGCGTCGTGCAAAGGGTGTCGTCGGCCATTGGCATTCTCCGCTGTCGGGTGTTTCCTGCCCCGAGCCCCAGTCGGAGGACAAGCCCATGCCCGTCATCAACTCCATCGCCGCCCTGCAGCCCGAAATGCAGGAATGGCGCCGCTGGCTGCACCGCAATCCCGAGCTGCAGTTCGATCTCGAGAAGACGAGCGGGTTCGTGGCCGAGAAGTTGCGCGCCTTCGGCATCACCGAGATCCACGAGGGCATTGCGCAGACCGGCATCGTCGCGATCATCGAAGGTCAGGGGCCGGGGCCGACCATCGGGCTGCGCGCCGACATGGACGCGCTGCCGATCCCCGAGGCGACGGGCGTCGACCACGCCTCCGAGACGCCGGGCAAGATGCACGCCTGTGGCCATGACGGCCACACGACGATGCTGTTGGGCGCGGCGAAGTACCTCGCCGAGACGCGCAACTTCGCGGGGCGCGTCGCGCTGATCTTCCAGCCCGCAGAAGAAGGCGGCGGCGGCGGCGAGGTGATGGTGCAGGAGGGGATCATGGACCGCTTCGAGATCGAGCAGGTCTACGGCATCCACAACGCGCCGAACTTCGCCGAGGGCCAGTTCTTCACCACGCCGGGGCCGATCATGGCCGCTGTGGACACCTTCCATATCGACATCACCGGCAAGGGCGGTCACGGCGCCATGCCGCACGAGACGAAGGATCCGATCGTCGCGGCCCTCGGGATCGGCAACGCCATCCAGACCATCGTGTCGCGCAACCATTACGCGCTGGACGAGCTGGTCGTCTCGATCACCCAGATCCACACGGGCACGGCGGACAACATCGTGCCGGGCACCGCGTTCCTCGGTGGGACGGTGCGGACCTTCGATCCGGTCGTTCAGGACATGGTCGAGCGGCGGCTAGGCCAGATCGTGGCAGGACATGCCGAGGCCTATGACGTAGAGGCGACGCTCCGCTACGAGCGCGGCTATCCGGCGACCGTCAACGATGCCGAGCGCGCGGCCTTCGCCGCGAAGGTCGCCGCCGATGTCGTGGGCGAGGATGCCGTCACCGCGGACAATCCGCGCGAGATGGGGGCCGAGGATTTCAGCTACATGCTTGAGGCGCGGCCCGGCGCATACCTGTTCCTCGGGGCGGGCGACGGGCCGGTGCTCCACCACCCGGAATACGACTTCAACGACGAGATTTCGCCCATCGGCGCCAGCTTCTTCGCCCGCATGGTCGAGATCGCCCAGCCGGTCGGCTGACCGCGGCGCGCAGATCTGTTAACCTTCGGGGGGGGGGAGACCGCGATCCCCGGAGGAGTATCCGTATGCGTTTCCTAGCCATGTTCATGTTCTCGCTGGCCGTCGGATCGGCGGCGCAGGCCCAGCAACTCGACGTGCCGATCGTCCCCTATTGCGATCAGGCGACGAGCGAGGCGGCCTGTTCGGGCGTCTGCACGGTTCTCGGGCTCGATCCCAACGGCGACGGGTTTCTCGCGGTGCGCACCGGGCCGGGCACCCATTACCGGATGATCGACAAGCTGGTGAACAACCAGCGCGTCACGACGATCAACGGTCAGAACGGCTGGATCGGGATCGAGTATCCGGGCGGGCGCGGCTGGGCGCACGGCAACTGGCTGCGCAACTGCATCCCCTGATCCATCAATCGGGTGCGATCCGGCTCTCGCGCAGGCGGGCTTTCAGGCGGTCTGCGCTCCAGCCCGCGGCACGGTAGCTGGCCAGCGCGCGCGCGTCGTCGCGCTTGGCGAGGCGCCGGCCCTCCGCATCGCGCACGAGGTCGTGGTGGAGGTAGGCGGGCGTCGGCAGCCCGAGCAAGCCCTGGAGCGCGACGTGGATCGGCGTCGCCTCTTCGAGATCGGCACCGCGGGTGACGAGGTCGATGCCCTGTGCCGCGTCGTCCACGACAACGGCGAGGTGATAGCTCGTCCCGAAGTCGCGCCGCGCGAGGACGACGTCGCCGATGCCCGTGCGAAACGCGTCTGCCTCCACGGTCCGAAGCGCGCCCCGCTCGGTCCAGCAGAGGTCGCCCACCACCGCCGCGTCGAGCCTGAGCGCTACCCCTTGGGGGCGCGGTCCCGTCCGCGAGGCCCCCCGGCAGGTGCCCGGATAGACGATGCCGTCGGGCCCGGTCAGCGGCGCGCCCTCCTGCGGGGCGCTGGCCGCCGCCTGGATGTCGCGCCGATTGCAGGTGCAGGGATAAAGCAGGCCTCGCGACCAGAGAACGTCCAGCGCGGCCCCGTACGCCGCCATCCGGTCGGATTGCCGCATCACGGGCTCGGGCCAGTCGAGGCCCAGCCAGCGCAGGTCGTCGTAGATCGCCGCCTCCCATTCGGGGCGGGACCGCTGGCGGTCGATATCCTCGATGCGAAGCAGCATGTCGCCCGTATCGTCGGCCACCATCGCGGCCCAGGCATGGCCCAGATGCAGCGGTCCGGTGGGCGAAGGGGCGAAGCGGGTGCGTGTCACCCCAGCCTGCGCAGCAAATGCACGGTCGAGCCCTCGACGCCCGCCTGTCCGGGCAGATGCGGCCCGTGTTCCGCCGCGATCAGGCGGGCGCGTCCCTCGGCCTGCACATCGGCCAGGGCGTCGAGATAGGGCCGGGCCTGTAGCGTGGCGTCGTTATACGAGAACGCGAGGAGGGTGCCGGTGGTCATCGCCGCGACCAGCGCGCCCAGCGTCTCGGGCGGCGCGGCCCCGAGCGAGATGACGCCGGCCGCCCCGATCGCGGCATAGTCCGACAGGTCCGGGATCTCGCCCGGCGTGGCGGGGAAGAGGCGGCGATATATCCGCTTGGACTCGGCCTGCGCGCGCATTTCGGGCGTGATGTCGGTGCCGTCAATCGCGGCGAAGCCCTCGGCGGCCAGCGCCTCGCCCGAAAGACCCGTGCCGCAGCCGAAATCGAGGATCGGGGCGTCCCGCGCGGGCAGATGCGCCGCCAGCATCGCGGCCAGCCTGCGGGGCGTGGCATAGCCCGCTTCGGTCAGGTCCGCGTCATACCTGTCGGCCCATTGGGCATAGAGCGCGCGCGCTTCGTCGGGCGGGCGCGCGGTCCAAAGGCCGTGTCGGAGCTTGGCGTCGGTCATCCGCTCGAGCCTAGTGGCAGGACGATGCGCTGTCACCGCCGCCGTCGGTTCATTCCGCCGCTTCGCGCAGCCCCAGCCAAGCCGTCCAATTCGCCTTGGCGCGGTCGGTATAGAGCTTGTAGCGCGTGGCGCGGTTGCGCCGTCCGCCCCGCGCGTCCACCGGCGGGAAGAGCCCGAAATTGACGTTCATCGGCTGGAACGTCTTGGCATCCGCCCCGCCCGTGATGTGCCGGACCAGTGCGCCCATGGCGGTCGTGCCGGGCGCGGGGGGCAGCGTCTCGCCGCGCATCTCGGCCGCCGCCATCCGACCGGCCAGAAGGCCCATCGCGGCGCTCTCGACATAGCCCTCGACGCCGGTGATCTGGCCCGCGAAGCGAATATGCGGCTTCGAGCGGAGCCGCATCTCGGAATCGAGCAAGGTCGGCGAGTTGATGAACGTGTTGCGATGAATGCCGCCCAACCGCGCAAAGCTCGCATCCTGCAAGCCTGGAATCATAGCGAAAACAGACTTCTGCGCGCCGTACTTCATCTTGGTCTGAAATCCGACGATATTGTAGAGCGTGCCCAGCGCGTTGTCGCGACGCAGCTGGACGACGGCGTAGGCCTTGGTCTGCGGATCGTGCGGATTGGTCAGGCCGACGGGCTTCATCGGGCCGAAGCGCAGCGTCTCGCGGCCGCGCTCGGCCATCACCTCGATGGGAAGGCAGCCATCGAAATATCCGGCCGTCTCGCCCGGCTTGAACTCGGTCTTCTCTGCGGCGAGCAGCGCGTCGATGAACGCCTCGTAGGTGTCGCGGTCCATCGGACAGTTGATATAGGCCGTCCGCTCATCCTCGGTCTCGCCCTTGTCGTAGCGCGACTGGCGCCAGGCTTGTCCCATGTCGATCGTGTCGGCATGGACGATGGGCGCGATGGCATCGAAGAAGGCGAGGCTCTCCTGTCCGGCCTCGTCGGCGATGGACTGCGCCAGCGCGCTGCCGGTCAGGGGGCCGGTGGCGATGATCCAGTGGCCCGACGCGGGCAGGGCGGTCATCTCCTCGTCCACGATCTCGATCAGCGGGTGGGCCCTGAGGCGCGCGGTCACGGCCTCGGCGAACGGGTCGCGGTCGACGGCTAGCGCGCCACCGGCGGGCAGGCGGTGGGCGTCCGCCATCTCCATGATCAGGCCGCCCGCCGCCCGCATTTCCCAATGAAGAAGGCCCACGGCGTTCTGCTCGTCATCGTCCGAGCGGAACGAGTTCGAGCAAACCATCTCGGCCAGCGAACCGGTGCGATGTGCGAAGGTGCCGACCGTCGGCCGCATCTCGTGGATGGTGACGGGCACGCCCGCGGTCGCGGCCTGCCAAGCGGCCTCGGATCCGGCCATCCCGCCGCCGACGATGTGCAATCTGTCTGTCATGGCGCCCCGGATAGACCCTTCGGCCCGCGGGTGGAAGGCCGTCAGGCGCCGCAGAACCATTCGACCACGGACCGCAAGGTGGCGTCGCCGTGCCGCGTCTCGTGATAGGCGATCCAGAGTTCGCCGGAGATGGCGTTGTCCGGAAGGTCGGCCAGCACGATCTCGTCCGTTTCCTCGGCCATGAAATCGGGCAAGACGCCCGGCAGGCCCGTCGCCTGAATCATGTCGAGCATCATCGGCATCTCGTCGACCCGGTAGGTCGGCGAGGTGTTCGCATCCTTGTAGATCTCGCGCACCAGATCGGCGTCCGGATACCGCTGCGACAGGCCGATCCACTGACCGTCGAGCACGTGGTCGCGCCCGTGATAGACGGATAGGTTGTAGTCGCGGAACTTGCGCGCTTTCAGCCGTCCGCCCTCGGGCCGTCCGATGCGGACCTGGATGTCGGCTTCGCCCAGTCCTTGCGAATAGACCTTGTCGGTCAGCGTGAGGCGCACGTTCGGCAGGTCATGGGCCATCGTCCTGGTGCGGGGCAGGACGTAATGGTGATGCACCGCGGGGGGTGCCGCGATCTCGATCCCGACCGGTGTGTTGCCGTCGCCCGCCTTCATCTTCGCCATCGCGCCGCGCAGCTTCTGCTCGATCTCCTCGCCGATCTCGGCCAGCCGCTTGGCGGATTCAGTCGCGACGAAGGCCTGACCCCGCTTCTCGAAAAGCGGCACGCCCAACTCCTGGCTAACCCGTTCGATCCGGCGCGACACGGTGGCGACGTTGGTGTCGAGAAAGCGAGCCGCGGCAGACATGGTCCCGTGCCGCGTCATGGAGAGAACGAATTTGAGATCGTCCCAGTTGTCCAAGCTCATGCCGATCTCCCGCTAGTGCTGAATTCTAGCGGGTCAAGGAAACGCTTTCCATTGCAATTGCGGCGTTGCGCGCCCGATGCGGCGTCAGGCCGCACCGCCGTCGCCATCCTCCACGACGGGGCCGTCGACCACGTCGACCTCGGGCGCATCCTCGTCACCCTGGTCGGCGATCCGCGCGACCGAGACGACCTTCTCGCCCTTGCGGGTGTCGAAGACCTTCACGCCGCCCGCGCTGCGCGAGCGGAAGCTGATGCCGTCGATCGGGGTGCGGATGGATTGCCCGGTCGAGGTCGCGAGCATGAGCTGGTCGTCCATCTCGACGGGGAAGGCCGCGACGATGGGGCCGCCGCGCGCCGCCTTGTCCTGCGCGCTGACGCCCATGCCGCCGCGCCCGCGCACGGGGTAGTCGTGGCTGGACGACAGCTTGCCCGCGCCGCCTTCGGTGATCGTCACGATCAGGTCCTCGGCCGCCGACATCTCGGCGTAGCGCTCGGTGGAGAAGTTGGGATCGG
The DNA here is from genome assembly GCF_947503795.1 of uncultured Jannaschia sp. Lineage (NCBI taxonomy): Bacteria > Pseudomonadati > Pseudomonadota > Alphaproteobacteria > Rhodobacterales > Roseobacteraceae > Jannaschia > uncultured Jannaschia sp. The sequence goes on from NZ_CANNEZ010000001.1 coordinate 1,301,005, forward strand.
CCGGGGCCTCCTCCTCCTCGGCATCGGCATCGTCGCCGAGGCCCGCCATCGCGCGGCGCATCTTGAGGTATGCCGTCCGTTCCTCGGAGGTCGCGTCGAAATGCCGGATGACGGCCATCGAGACGACCGCGTCATCCTCGCCCAGACGGATGCCGCGCACGCCGGTCGAGGCGCGCGAATTGAAGACCCGCACATCCGTCGACGAGAAGCGGATCGCGCGGCCCGAGCGGGTCACGAGCATCACGTCGTCATCGGCGGACGCGATGCGCGCGTTGATCATGCGCCAGCCCTCGGTTTCGCCCTCGAACTTCATGGCGATTTTGCCGTTGCGCATGACGTTGGCGAAATCCGAAAGGCGGTTGCGCCGCACGGTGCCCCGGTCGGTGGCAAAGACGACCTGCAACTCGTCCCAGTGGTCCTCGTCGCGGTCGATGGGCAGGATCGCGGCGATGCCGGTTCCCGTCTCGATGGGCAACAGGTTCACGAGCGCCTTGCCCTTGGCCGTGCGACCGCCCTGCGGCAGGCGCCAGGTCTTGAGCTTGTAGACCATCCCGTCGGTCGTGAAGAACAGAAGCGGCGTGTGCGTGTTGGCCACGAAGAGCGTCGTGACGACGTCGTCTTCCTTGGTGGCCATCCCGCCCAGACCCTTGCCGCCGCGTCGTTGGGCGCGGAAATCGGCCAGCGGGGTGCGCTTGGCGTATCCGCTCGCGGTGATGGTGACGACCATGTCCTCGCGCTCGATGAGGTCCTCGTCCTCCATGTCGCCGGACCAGTCGGTGATCTCGGTGCGGCGATCGACGGCGAACTGCGTGCGAACCTCGCGCAATTCGTCCGAGATGATCGTCAGGATGCGGGCCCGGCTGCCGAGGATGTCGAGGTAATCCTTGATCTTCTCGGCCAGCGCCTCGAGCTCGTCGGTGACTTCCTTGACGCCAAGTTGGGTGAGGCGTTGCAGCCGCAATTCGAGGATCGCGCGGGCCTGACGTTCGGACAGGTTATAGGTGCCGTCGTCGTTCGCCTTGTGGGTCGGGTCGTCGATCAGCTCGATATAGGGCAGGATGTCGCCCGCGGGCCACCGGCGCTCCATCAGCTTCTGGCGCGCATCGGCCGCATCGGCCGACGCCCGGATGGTCGCGACCACCTCGTCCACGTTGCTGACCGCCACGGCGAGACCGCAAAGCACGTGCGACCGGTCCCGCGCCTCGTTCAGAAGATAGGCCGTGCGGCGGGCGATCACCTCTTCGCGGAAGTCGAGGAACGAGGTCAGGAACCGGCGCAGGGTGAGCTGTTCGGGGCGGCCGCCGTTCAGCGCCAGCATGTTGCAGGCAAAGGACGTCTGCATCGGTGTGAAGCGGAAAAGCTGGTTCAGTACGACCTCGGCCGTCGCGTCGCGCTTCAGCTCGACCACCACGCGGACGCCGACCCGGTCACTTTCGTCCTGCACATGGGCGATGCCCTCGATCCGCTTGTCCTTGGCGGCCTCGGCGATCTTCTCGATCATCGTGGCCTTGTTCACCTGGTACGGAATCTCGTCGAGAACGATGGCGTAGCGGTCCTTGCGGATCTCCTCGACCCGCGTCTTGGCGCGGACGATGACGCTGCCGCGCCCTTCGAGATAGGCCTTCCGGATGCCCGTGCGCCCGAGGATGATGCCACCGGTGGGGAAGTCCGGCCCCGGCACGATCTCCATCAACGCTTCATCCGAGGCGTCCGGCGTTTCGATCAGATGCAGACAGGCGTCGATCACCTCGCCCAGGTTGTGGGGCGGGATGTTGGTCGCCATGCCGACCGCGATGCCGCCCGCGCCGTTGACCAGCATGTTCGGGAAGCGCGCCGGCAGGACCGACGGCTCCATGTCCTTGCCGTCGTAGTTCGGGACGAAATCGACCGTGTCCTTGTCGATATCGGCCAGCAGCGCGGCTGCCGGTTTGTCCATACGGACCTCGGTATAGCGCATGGCGGCCGCGTTATCGCCGTCCATCGAGCCGAAATTTCCCTGTCCATCGAGCAGCGGCAGCGACATCGAGAAGTCCTGCGCCATCCGCACCAGCGCCTCGTAGATCGCGCTATCGCCATGCGGGTGGTACTTGCCCATGACATCGCCCACCGGGCGCGCGGACTTGCGGTAGGACTTGTCGTGCGTGTTCCCTGTCTCGTGCATCGCGTAGAGGATGCGGCGGTGCACCGGCTTCAGACCGTCGCGCAAATCGGGGATCGCGCGGCTGACGATGACCGACATCGCGTAGTCGAGGAACGAGGTCCGCATCTCGTCGATGATCGACACCTGCGGGCCGTCATGATGCATCGGCACGCGGGGGGTCTCGTCTTCGCCGTTGGGCGGGGTCGTCTCGTCGCTCATGCAGGTCTCCGACGGGGCGCGCCCCGGTCAATATCTAGTCTGCGATCTCTGTATCACCCCCTCGATATGGGCTCAACGACCTGTTGCGCCAAGTCCTTGCAGCCGTCCGTTGCGAGTGCCAACGCCCCGTTTTCATTGATCGTCAGCCTTTGCGTGGCAGGCTCGGTCGCAGGAGGTGACGCCCATGGCCGCCAGACCCGCGCCCGAGACCCGTTCCGAGACCGAACTGATGCTTGCCGGCTACGGCCTCACAACGGCCGAGATGTATTACCACATGCCCGACCATCCGCATGTGCTGAACACCTTCATCTGGCAGGACTACGACCTCGCGCCGGATCATCCCCGCCTTTTCCGGTTCATCGAATTCTGGGGGCAGGAGATCGAGGGCCCGCTCCATTCGGTCCGCTTCGCGCATCGCAAGATGATCGCGCCGGGCGAATGGCGGAACGTGACCGGGGAATTCACGCTTCACTGACCCCGACGGCGCGGTTGACGCTCAGCGCAGGGAGCGCGCCCGCGCGGCCATCAGCCAGACCACCACGAGGCCCGCCGACAGGACGAAATTCCAGCCCGCCATCGTCAGCCCCAGTTGCCAGACGATATCGTCGCACATCACCAACGTCTCGGGGATGTCGGTGCTCAGGAGGTCGCCGCCGCTGAGCCCGCCCAGCGCATCGCCGCCGCCGGTGCAGGAGGACGGACCCTCCCACCAGCCCTGCTCGACGCCCGCGTGATAGGCCCCGATCCCCGAGGTGACCGCCGCTGCCGCCGCCCCGACGAGGGCCATCGCGCGGGGCATCACCCCCGCGAGCGCCACGAGGCCGATCAGGATCGCCGCCGCGTGGGGCCAGCGTTGCCACAGGCACATCGCGCAGGGCGCGTAGCCCAGCGCCTGAAACACGAAGGCCCCGCCGAGGAGCCCGACATGACCCAGCATGGCATAGGCGATGAGACGTCTCACAGAACCCTCAGCAGCAGGAAGCCCCCGAGGAGGAGGGCGATGGCAAGTGTGAACATAAGGCCGAGGCGGCGCTCGATGAAGTCCCGCACCGGCGGCCCGAACTTCCACAGAAGGCCGGCGACGATGAAGAACCGCAGGCCCCGCGCCACGATGGACGAGACGATGAAGACCGGGATCGACAGGCCCGTCGCGCCCGAAAGGATCGTGATGACCTTGAACGGAAAGGGCGTGATACCCGCGATCAGAACGGCCCATGCGCCCCAGTCGTTGTAGCGCGCGGTGAAGCCGTCGAAGCTGTCGGCCTTGCCCAGCGCGGTCAGCACCGGCTCGCCGATCGTCTCGAAGGCCAGCGCCCCGATCGCGTAACCCAGAAGCGCGCCCAGGACGCTGGCGATGGTGCAGACGGCGGCGATGCGGAAGGCGCGATGGGGGGCCGCGATCACCATCGGAATCAGCAGCACGTCGGGCGGGATCGGGAAGACCGAGCTTTCGATGAAGCTGACCGCCGCGAGCACCCAGAGCGCGTGGCGATGGGCGGCCCAGTGCAGGGTCCAGTCATAGAGGGCGCGCAGCATGTCGGGGCGGTCCCATGGAACCCCGGCGGGGTCAAGTTAGATTGTCTTCTGCACAACCGACACGGGAGTCCGATCATGCGGTGGAGAGGCCGGCGCGGAAGCGCCAATATCGAGGACCGTCGGGGACGGCGTGGGGGCGGCCGGGCCGCGGTCGGTGGCATCGGCGGATTCGGACTGATCGCCGTCCTCCTGATCGGCTGGTTCTTCGGCATCGACGTCACGCCGTTCCTGTCGGGCGGGGGCGGCGGCTTCCAGACCTCGGCCCCCGCGGGCGAAAGCCGTCCGCTGACCGAAGCCGAGCAGCAGGAGGGGCAGTTCGTGTCCGTCGTGCTGGCCGATACCGAGGAGGTCTGGGCCGAGATTTTCCGCGATCAGGTCGGCCAACCCTACGATCCCGCGACGCTGGTGCTCTTCAGCCAGGTGACGCAATCGCCCTGCGGCGGTGCGTCGGGCGCGACCGGCCCGTTCTATTGCCCGGCGGACGAGAAGGCATATCTCGACACAGCCTTCTTCACCACGCTGGAGCGGCAACTCGGGGCGCGGGGCGACTTCGCCGCCGCTTATGTCGTCGCCCATGAGATCGCGCATCACGTCCAGAACGAGCTGGGGATCCTGAGCCAGGCCAATGCGATCCGGGCGCAGTCCTCGACCGAGCAATCGAACGCCATCTCGGTCCGGATCGAGCTTCAGGCCGATTGCTACAGCGGGATCTGGGCGCGCTATGCGCAGGCCCGCTTCGGCGCGATCGAGCCGGGTGACCTCGAGGAGGCGGTGAACGCCGCGCGCGAGATCGGGGACGACACGCTCCAACGCGAGGCGGGCCGCGTGCCGCGGCCCCACACCTTCACCCACGGCACCTCCGAGCAGCGCGCGCGCTGGTTCATGACCGGCTACCAGACCGGGGACATGACGGCCTGCGATACGTTCTCGGCCGACCGGCTGTGATTGACGGCGCCGGGCCGCAGGCGTAAGCGCGGCCCGGCTGCCCGTGTGGCGGAATTGGTAGACGCAGGGGATTCAAAATCCCCCGCCGCGAGGCTTGTCGGTTCGAGTCCGACCACGGGTACCAAAGGCAGCAGCGCGACAGGCGCAGTGAACGATTCGTCCAAACATGGTTAATCGTCGCCGTTCCGGAGACAGCGTTCATGACGTTGCGTCGCGCATTCCGAAACAGAGCAGTTCCGGGGCGCCATTATTTTGACACATTCCGTCACAAATCGGGAAACGAGGCGCTTACCGAGCCTCGCGGTGGAAGATCGCCAACCGGGGCGCTCCGACCCTTGACAGGAGGCGTTCGAGCCTTGTGGCGCAGGGTCGGCCGACCCCGCGGCGCAAATGTTAACGTTTCCGCTCGGGCAACTCGATCGCGGCACAATCAGGGCCCCTCCGACATTTTCGTTTCGTGATAAAGGTTAACGCCAACGGGCTTGCCCGGATTGTGCCCTATTGCCTTGGAGTGCGGCGAACGATCCGTTAAGACAAAGGAACGCCCGACTGGGGGGCGATGTCTGCTGACCGTTGGGGCGGTCACACGAGCTGAGGGTCCGGGGTACGGATTCGGCACGAATGCGCGGATGTGTGCCGATCGGTGCACATCGCAGGTCCGATCGGGCCCGCGCTCTGTGCCGCCGTGTCGCTCTCGACACCCGCTCGTGTGCCGTCGCCGCCGTTTCCGTCAGCGCATCGTTCCTCCGAGGGCCGGTAACGTAACCGACCACGGAGATGCCGTCGTGACATTCGATCTGCCCGTCGCCCGCCATCGCGGCCTCAGTCGCCCGCGCTCCGTGTCCGTCCGCCATCCGTTTATTGTTTGCCGAAATGCCGCGCGGCGTCCGCGCCACGGCGCGGCATAGGGGAGTCAATGCCATGACCACGACAATCGATTTCAATTCCTTCTCGGCCGGCACGATCATCAACGATCAGCTCGATGGCGTCACCGTCACCTCGGGCAACGGGCACAACCCGCCGATGATCTTCGACACGGCCCACCCGACCGGCGGCGATTACGACCTGGCGACCAGCAACCTGGGCAAGGTCCTGATCCTGTCCGAGGACGGCGACAGCCACGATCCCGACGACGAGGCCCATGGCGGCATGCTGACCTTCGACTTCGACGGCGAGGTCGACATGCATTCGATCACCGTGCTCGACGCCGACGAGCCGATTTGGATCAAGCTCTACGACGAACATGGCAACTTCATCCGCCAATATGACGTGACCACCGCCAATGGCGGCCAGAAGGTCGTGCATCTCGACACCGCGGGCGTCGGCAAGATGGTCGTCAAGTTCGACGGCTCGGGCGCGGTGGACAATATCGTCTATGACGCCGGGCAGGGCGATGGCGTGGTCAACGGCACCGCGGCGGGCGAACTGATCGACACGACATATGTGGATGCGCAGGGCGACCGCGTCGACGCCAACGACGCGATCGGCGTGGCCGGCACGACCGGAAACGAGGACCTGATCCTGGCGGGCGGCGGACACGACACCGTCTACGCGGGCGAGGCGGACGACATCGTCTTCGGCGGGACCGGCAACGACAAGATTTTCGGCGAGGCCGGGGATGACACGCTGAACGGCGAAGACGGCTGCGACACGATCGAAGGCGGTGCGGGCGACGACCTGATCGACGGCGGTGCACATGGTGATGCGCTCCATGGCGGCGATGGTGCGGACACGATCCTCGGCGGGTCGGGCAACGACCAGCTGAGCGGTGGCGCGGGCCATAACGTGCTCGACGGCGGGTCCGGCCGGGACACGATCTTCGGCGGCGACGATGCCGATACCATCGACGGCGGCACCGGCGACGACAAGATCGAGGGCCGCGGCGGCGCCGACAGCATCGAGGGCGGCGCGGGCGACGACCTGATCACGGGCTACGACGCCACGTCGATCAAGACCGGCGACACCTCGGTTGCCAGCGACGACGGCGCGGCCGACACGATCGACGGCGGTGCCGGAAACGACACCATCCTCGGCGGCAAGGGCGACGATGTCCTGTCGGGCGGCGCGGGCGATGACGTCATCGACGGCGGCAAGGATGACGACCTGATCTTCGGCGATACCGGCGGCACCAAGGGCGCGCCGATCTGCGGTGCGCGCGAAAGCTTCAACTGGTCCCACGCGCATGGCTACGGCGACGAGGTGGCGCGCGACAGCCTCACCCAGGACACGGGCGAGGTCACCGTCTCGTTCACGACCACCAAGGAGGTCGGAACGGTCCGCAACCAGTTCGAGACCGACGACCAGAACGTCGCCGGCATCGACAGCGGCAGCGAGACGATCAACGACAATTCGTCCTTCGGGTCGATCATCCGGGACGACGAGTTCGCGGCGCAATACGCCTTCGACTATTCCGGTCCCGTCTGCGATGTATCTTTCAACATCAATGACATCGATGGTGACGGCAAGGTCACGGTCGTGGCCTACGACGCCGACGGCAAGCCCGTGCCCGTCACCCTGACGGGCGGCTCGAACCTGACCGTCGCGGGCGGCATGGCCAGCTCGAACGGCGGCTACCAGCCCGACAGCTCGGACGACTACTCGGTCACGGTCGACATCGCGGGCCCGGTCAGCCGGATCGAGATCCTGCACGAGATGACCGGTGACGCCGATTCCGGCATCAACATCACCGACGTGTTCCACGCACCCGTCATCGGCTTCGAGGACCCGACCGGCATCGCGGGCGACGACCTTCTGACGGGCGGCGACGGCGCCGACACGATCTTCGGCGAGGCCGGGGACGACACCATCATCGGCGGCGCGGGGCAGGACGAGCTCTTCGGCGGCGACGACCGCGACACGTTCATCTCGGTGACCCCCGGCGACGTCATCGACGGCAACGAGGGCGGCGACGACTTCGACACGCTGGACCTGACCGGCGTGGACGCGATCGTCGAGTTCGACCCCGACAATGCCGAGAATGGCACGATCTTCTTCACGGGCCCCGACGGCAAGCCGACCGGCGAGACCGCCAGCTTCGTCAATATCGAGAACGTCATAGGCGGCGTCGTCCGCGACGGTATCGTCGAGGGCACCGAGGATGGCGACCTGATCGACGTCGATTACACCGGCGACCCCGATGGCGATCTCGTCGACAATGACGATGCGCTGCTTCCGGGCGAGGTCGGCGATGACGACATCATCCTGGCCGGCGGTGGCAACGACACCATCCTCGCCGGAGACGGCGATGACGAAATCGACGCGGGCGACGGCGACGACAGCGTCGAGGCCGGGATCGGCGACGACCTGATCGAAGGCGGCGCGGGCAACGACACGATCCTGGGCGAAGAGGGCGACGACACGCTGCTCGGCGGTCTCGGCGATGACAGCCTTTCGGGCGGTGACGGCAACGACTCGATCCGCGGCCTGAGCGGCGAGGACACGCTGGACGGCGGCGACGGCGACGACACGCTGCGCTCCGGCGCGGACGGCGACTCGGTCATCGGCGGGCTCGGCAACGATCTCATCACCGGCAATGGCGGCGCGGACACGATCGACGCGGGCGTCATCGGCTCGCCCGATCTGGGCTATCCCGGCCTCTTCCCGTCGGATGACGACCCGAACGACGATCGCGACAACGTCGAAGGGCGTGGCGGCGACGACTGGATCTCGACCGGCGACGATGACGACACGATCAATGGCGGCTCGGGCCGCGACACGATCGACGGTGGCTTCGACCGCGACCTGATCGACGGCGACGACGGCAATGACTTCATCATCGGCGGCGAGGGGTCGGATACGATCCTCGGCGGGTCTGGCAATGACACGATCTACGCGGGCTTCGGACCCGGCGCGCCGGACGCGCTGAACATCCCCGATGACCGGGATCTGGTGCAGGACAACGGTCGCGACGTGGTCGATGGCGGGATCGGGGACGACCTGATCTTCGGCGCCGACGACGATGACAGCCTGTCGGGCGGCGAGGGCAACGATACGCTCTTCGGCGAGATCGACGAGGACACGCTCGACGGCGGTGCCGGCGATGACAGCCTCGACGGCGGTGACGGGGACGACTCGATCATCGGCGGCACCGGCAACGACACGATCGTCGGCGGCGACGGGCTCGACTCGCTCTCGGGCGGGGATGATCGCGACGTGTTCCTCGGCGGCAATGGCGGCGACACGGTCGATGGCGGCGCCGGTGGCGACGACTTCGACACGCTGGACCTGACCGGCGCGGGGGTCGACCGGGTGGAATACACCTCGGCCGACCGCGAGGACGGCACCGTCTTCTTCGACGACGGCACCACGCTCGGCTTCACCGAGATCGAGAACGTCGTGCCCTGCTTCACGCCCGGCACCCTGATCGCCACGCCGCGGGGCGAGGTTCCGGTCGAATCGCTGAGCGTCGGCGACCGGATCATCACCCGCGACAACGGCATTCAGGTCGTGCGCTGGATCGGGTCGCGCACCATGGAGGCGGCCGAGCTGAAGACCGATGGCACGCTGCGCCCGGTCCTGATCCGTGCGGGGGCCTTGGGTCACGGTCTGCCCGAGCGGGACATGAAGGTCTCGCCGCAGCACCGGATGCTGATCGCGAATGACGAGACGATGCTCTATTTCGACGAGCGCGAAGTCCTGATCGCGGCCAAGCACCTGGTCGGCCGACCCGGCATCGAGCGCGCCGAACCCGAGGACACGACCTACATCCACGTGATGTTCGACAATCACGAGGTCATCCTTTCCGACGGCGCCTGGACCGAGAGCTTCCAGCCCGGCGACCAGACGCTCAAGGGCCTGGGCGAACCGCAGCGCGAGGAGATCTTCGCGATCTTCCCGGAATTGCGCGGCCACGAGGGCCGGGTCGCCTATGTGGCGGCCCGTCGGATGCTCAAGCGCAAGGAAGCGGAGCTTCTGGTCCGCTGATTCACGATCGTATCGACCGGGGCCACGGCCCGCGGATCGAGGCCAAGGGGCGCGGGTGACTGCGCCCCTTCGCGTTTGTATCGCCCGGCATCCGTGATATCCGCTGCTGGATCACAATGATGGGGGCCCGGATGCGGCGCTGGCATTTCTACGTCATGGGGGCGATCGCCCTCGTCTACGGCCTCCTCGCGATGGCGGAATACGTCTTCGTGGCCTACGGGATGCGCATGGGCTGGATGGCGCTCTACTCGGACGCGCAGATCGCGTGGCTCAGCTCGATTCCCGGCTGGGTCCACGGGGTGTGGGGCGCGCATGTCACGCTGGCACTCGTGGGCGCGCTCTGCCTGCTCGCGCATCTGCGCCCGGCGGTCTGGATGCTGGCCTTCGCCTTCCTCACGCTGGTCGTGCTCTATGTCTGGATGCTGGTCATGGCCGAGCCGTCGGTCATCGCGATGGCGGGCGGCGGCACGACGGCTTGGCTGGCACTCGGCGGCGTCCTGCTCCTGTCCTTCCTGATCTACCTCTATGCGCGGCAGGAAAAGCAGGTCGGCGAAGTCCTCTGATCGGGTGGACCGCCACCGGCCCGGCTGCTAGTCCAACCCGACTGTAACGCTCGGGTATTTGGGTGACGACGCAACTCCGCCTTGAGGCCAAGGGCCTGACCCGCACCCTTGGGGGTCGGAACGTCGTCGACGGGATCGATCTGTCGGTCGCGGCCGGGCGCGTCACATGTCTGCTGGGACCGTCGGGCTGCGGCAAGTCGACGACGCTGCGTATCATCGCGGGCGTCGATCGACAGGATGCGGGCACCGTCACGCTGAACGGACGCCTGGTGGCCGACGATCACGTCCATGTCCCGCCCGAGCGGCGCGGCGTCGGCCTGATGTTCCAGGATTTCGCGCTCTTCCCGCATCTCAACGTCACCGACAACATCGCCTTCGGCCTGCCGCGCGGCGCCGCCACCGGCCAGCGTGTGACCGAGCTTCTGCGGCGCATCGATCTTGCGGGCTATGGCGATCTGCATCCGCACCAGCTTTCGGGCGGCGAGCAACAGCGCGTCGCGCTGGCCCGTGCTCTGGCGCCCCGGCCCGACATCATGCTGATGGACGAGCCGTTCTCGGGGCTCGACAACCGGTTGCGCGACGAGATCCGCGATGCGACCCTCGCGATGCTCAAGGAGGAGGGGACGGCCGTCCTCTTGGTGACGCATGAGCCGGACGAGGCCATGCGCATGGCCGATGAGATCGCGTTGATGCGCCATGGGCGCATCGTGCAGCGCGCCGCGCCGTACAACCTCTACAACACGCCCGCCGACCGGGATGCGGCAGCGTTCTTCAGCGATATCAACATCCTGCACGGCGAAGTGAACGGGGCACTGACGCAGACGCCCTTCGGTCAGTTCCTGGCACCCGGCCTGCCGGATGGCACGGCGGTCGAGATCGTCTTCCGCCCGCAGCATGTCCGGCTGGATTTCGACCGGGGCGGTCGCGGACCCGCGCCTACGTCGACCGAAGGCGTGCCCGCGCGCGGCCTCGTGCAGCGGGCGCGGTTCATGGGCAAGGAAAGCCTGATCGAATTCCTGATGGATGACGGCAGCACGGTGGTGACCGCGACGGTACCGGCGGTGTTCCTGCCAAAGCCGGGGACCGTGCTCTGGCTATCCATCCGCCGGGATCGGTGTTTCGTCTTCCCGGAGACCTGAGGTCCCGACGCGCGAAAGCCGCCCCCGGGGCGGGGGGCGGCGCGGATCGCGAGAGGCAGAGGGGAGTGGCGGTCAGCCGCCCCAGGTGCGGACAACGCCGCAATCGACATGGGTGAAATTTGAGCCCGAATACTTGCCGACGCCTCCGGCACCGCAGCTCGCCGCCGCGCGGGCGACCTGGCGCACGGAGCGCGAGGACAGGCGAAGATCGGCGGCCTGGCCCTGCAGGTGCAGCGAGTTCCGCGCCACGCCACGCGACCGCGCGCGCAGGGCCCGGTTCGTCGCCGGCGAGCGATAGCCCGACAAAAGAAGGAACGGCTCGGACGCGTCCACGAGGTTGTGGGTTGCCGCGATGATGTCGAGGGTGCGGTTGTCGATCTGCTTCACTTCGTTCCGACGCCAGTCGCGGAAGAAGAAGTTGATCTCGTTCATGGCGTCGCGGACGTAATTGCCCTCGATCCAGTAGATCGTGTCCATGCTCTCGCCCGTCCGGGCGTTGTGCATCTTGATGCGTCGGATATCGCCGCCGCCGCGCAGGAAGCCTGCGGCATTCGAGTAGGTGGGTGCTGCGGTGATCGCCGTTGCGGCGAAAGCCCCGAGCAGCCCACGACGAGAAATCGTGGAAGTCCGGCCCGATAGATCGGTCATGTGTGTCTTGCCCCGTTCACTGTTCGCGATCGACGTTGCGATCACTTCTGCCTCATCCCCATGTGACGAGACGGATGTGGCATAAGTTTGGCGATTCCCCGAATCGCGCACCGCGGCCGGAGACAATTGCGCGGAAATCCGCCAATTCGCGAACGTGATGGAACTCGTCCGCATCTGTTGCACCCGAGCCTACACGCCAAGAATTGGCAAAACGTGAATGGACTCGCAATTCCTTGACGTTAGGGTCGTCGGGACTGCCGAAGGACCGCATCATGATACCGAAAATCTCCGCCCTGGCCGCGGCGCTGATCCTCGCGGCGTCGCCCGTCGTCGCGAAGCCGCTGGTGACGCCGCTGCAGCAGGCGGTGGCGCAGGCCGCGTCCGAGGACGACGCCATCGCGGCCTTTTACCGGTCGCGGAACTTCACGCCGATCTGGATGGGCGAAGGGGCCGAGACGCGTCGCGCCGCCTTCCTCTGGGCATTGGACGCCGCGGGCGATCACGGTCTGCCGACCGGTCGCTACGATGCGGCCACGATCCGCAGCGATTTCGCCGCCGCCCGCACCGGGGCCGATCGCGGCGCGCTCGAGGTCGAGATGACGCGCCGCTTCCTGCGCTACGCCCAGGATGTCAGCTCGGGGATCCTCGATCCCCGCCAGGTCGACCGCTCGATCGTGGTCGAGGTGCCCAAGCGCGACTGGCTCGAACAGATCACCGCCTTCACCGAGGGCGATCCCTTCGCCTTCGTCCAGAGCCTCTGGCCGACCTCGCCCGCCTATACGCGCCTCCTCCGCGAGAAGCTGCGTCTGGAAGAGGCGCGTCGCGCGGGCGGATGGGGCGCCACTGTGCCGGGCGGCACGCTGGCGCTCGGCGCGCAGGGGCCCGCCGTCGTGGCGCTCCGCAACCGCCTGATCCGCATGGGCTACCTGCGGCGCTCGGCCGTGTCCGGTTTCGACGAGGCCATGGCCTCCGCCATCCGCGCCTTCCAGGTCGATCATGGCCTGACCCCGGACGGCGAAGCGGGGGGCGCGACGCTGGCGGCGATCAACGTGCCGCTCGAAGACCGGATGGCGCAGATCGTCGTCGGGCTGGAGCGGCAGCGCTGGATGAACAAGCCGCTGGAGCAGCGCCACATCCTCGTGAACCTCGCTGAACAGCATGCCTACGTTGTCGATGACGGCAAGGTCACCTTCGACACGGTCGTCGTCGTGGGTGCCGACACGCCCGACCGCCGCACCCCCGAATTCAGCCATACGATGACTCATATGGTCATCAATCCGTACTGGCATGTCCCGCGTTCGATCACGGTGAACGAGTACCTGCCGGCCCTGCGCCGGGGCGGAGCCCGTCACCTGGAGGTCTATTCGCGCAACGGCCGCGTCAATCGGAACGCGATCAACTTCAGCCGCTACACCGCACAGAACTTCCCCTACAGCCTCAAGCAGCCGCCGGGGCCGCGCAACGCGCTCGGGCGGGTGAAGTTCATGTTCCCCAACAAGTACAACATCTACCTGCACGACACTCCGTCGCGCAGCCTCTTCGCCCGCGACGTGCGGACCTTCAGCCATGGCTGCGTCCGCGTCGGTCGCCCGCTCGAGCTGGCCTACCACCTGCTCACCCCGCAGGAGGCGGATCCCCGCGGCCATTTCAACGGCATCCTCGCCAGCGGGCGCGAACGGAGGGTCAACCTCGAGGAGCCGATCGGCGTCCACCTCGTCTACTGGTCCGCCTGGGTCACGCCGACCGGGCGCGCCAACTATCGCGGCGATCCCTACGGACGTGACGTAGGGGTGCTGCGCGCGCTGCGCGAGGCCGGGGTGGAACTGAGCGCCGGGCGGAGTTAAGTCCCCGCCGGGGCACGCCGCTCCGAGGGCCGAAGATGTTCACCCTGCAAGAGATCGCGGACACGCTGGGCCGCCCCGTCCTCGGTGACGGGACGCTCCGTCTGCGGCGCGCGTCCGAACCCTCGGCGGCCGGGCCGGACGATCTCGCGCTGGCGATGTCGCCCGCCTATGTGGACGCGCTGACCGCCGGGGCCGCCCGCGCCGCCATCCTCTGGGACGGGGCGGACTGGGTCGCGATGGGCCTCGACGGCGCAGTGACCGTCCCGCGCGCGCGGCTGGCGATGGCCGGCATCACCGCCGCGCTCGACCCCGGACCGCAGATGACCGAAGGAATCCATCCCTCGGCCGTCATCGACCCCGCGGCGGAGATCGGGGCCGATGCCGCCATCGGCCCCTTCGTCGCGATCGGGCCGGGCGTCCGCATCGGCGCGCGGGCCAGCCTCGGGGCCGGCACCGTGATCGGCGCGGAGGCCACTATCGGCGATGATGCCCTGATCCATCCGCGCGTGGTCGTGGGATCCCGCGTGACCATAGGCCAGCGCATCGTGATCCAGCCCGGCGCGGTAATCGGCGGCGACGGCTTCAGCTTCGTGACCGAGCACGAGAACGGCGTCGAGCGCGCGCGTCGCAGCCTGGGCGACCAGGGCGAGATCGTGCCGCAGCCGTGGATCCGCATCCATTCGCTGGGTGCCGTGACCATCGGTGACGACGTCGAAATCGGGTCGAACGCCACCATCGACAAAGGTACCGTGGCCGACACGACCATCGGGTCCGGCACCAAGATCGATAATCTCGTGCATATCGGGCACAACAACCTCATCGGGCGCGACTGCCTGATCTGCGGGCAGGTCGGCATGGCCGGGGGCAGCACCGTGGGCGACCGCGTCGTGCTCGCCGGGCAGGTCGGCGTGAACGACAACATCGAGATCGGCGACGACGTGGTCGCCGGCGGGGCCACCAAGATCTTCACGCGGGTCAAGGCCGGCAACGTGATCCTCGGCTATCCGGGCACCGCGATGGAGACGAACATGGCGATGTACAAGGCGCTGCGTCGTCTGCCGAGGCTCGGCGAACAGGTGGCCGAGCTTCGCAAGACCGTCACCGCACTTGTCCAGAAGGGTCGCGATGACTGACCTACGGTCCCGCATCCACGCCATCCTCGCCGAACAGGCGATGATTGATGTCGCCGACGTCTCCGACGACCAGTCGCTTGCCGATCTCGGGATCGACTCCATGGGTGTGGTCGAGGCGATCTTCGCTATCGAGGAGGCGTTCGACATCCAAGTGCCGTTCAATGCCAACGCGCCAGAGGCGAGCGCATTCGACGTCTCGTCCGTCGGGGCCGTCGTCGCGGCGGTCGCCCGGCTGGTGGAAACGCAACACGCATGAGGCGCGTCGTCATCACCGGCGCGGGCACGGTGAATGCGCTCGGCTCGGATGTGGATGCGACGCTGGCGGCGATGCGGGACGGGCGCTCGGCCATCGGTCCGCTCGACATCCGAGACGTCGCGCGCCTGTCGGTGACCGTCGGCGCGCAGGTCCGCGACCACGACGAGACGGCGCTCTTCGATCGCAGCGAATTGGCACTCTATGACCGCTACACCCAGTTCGCGCTCCGCGCCGGAGCCGAGGCCGTGGCGCAGGCCGGGCTTCAGCTGACCGAAGCCGAGAGCTTGCGCGCGGGGGTCGTGCTCGGGACCTCGGGCGGCGGGCTGAACACGCAGGATGACAATTACCGCGCGGTCTACGAGGGCGGCAAGAACCGCGTCCATCCCTTCGTCGTGCCGCGCCTGATGAACAACGCCGCCGCCGCGCATCTTTCGATGCGGCACGGATTGCGCGGGCCGTCCTTCACGGTCTCGACCGCCTGCGCGTCGTCGAACCATGCCATCGGGCAGGCCGCCCAGATGATCCGGAGCGGCGGCGCGGACGTAATGCTCGCAGGCGGCGCCGAGGCGATGCTCTGCTTTGGTGGCATCAAGGCGTGGGAGGGCTTGCGCGTTCTCGCGCGCGACACCTGCCGCCCCTTCTGTGCCACGCGCACCGGTATGGTGCAGGGTGAGGGGGCAGGGGTCTTCGTCCTCGAGGAACGCGACAGGGCCATGGCGCGCGGCGCGTTGATCCTGGCCGAGATCGCGGGCTTCGCGATGACCTCGGACGCGGCCGACATCGTGCAACCCTCTCAGGACGGGGCCGAGCGGGCGATGCGCGGCGCGTTGGCGGATGCGCGGCTGGAACCTGATACCGTCGGCTATATCAATGCGCATGGCACCGGGACGGCAGCCAACGACCGCATCGAGAGTGCCGCGATCGGCGCGGTCTTCGCGGGCGCGCCGCCACCGATCTCCTCGACCAAGGCAATGCACGGCCACTGCATCGGCGCGACGGGGGCGATCGAATTGCTGGCCTGCATCATGGCGCTGCGCGACGGCGTGCTGGCACCCACGGCCAACTGGTCGACACGCGACCCGGATTGCCCCTGGGATTACATCCCCGGCGAGGCCCGGGACGCGCGCGTGACCGCCTGCCTCTCGAACGCGTTCGCCTTCGGCGGAATGAACGCCACACTGGCGCTGACGGCCCCCTGAACGAAACCGGGCGGCCCCTTGGGACCGCCCGGCTGTCTTCATCCTCGCGTGTGCGTCACTCGGCGTTCGGCACCTCGACGGCGGCATAGCCCGCGGTGAAGCCCGTCAGCGACATCGTCAGCTGCGCCGCCTGGTCAGGGGCCAGTGCCGGGACCACGACCAGCGTCGCGGCATTGCCCGCACGGAACGACGCGATGTCGGCGGCGCTGAATCCCATCCGGGCATAGCAACCGGAGGCGTCGCAAAAGCTGAACGGGTAGCGGCGCGGCTGGCCGCCATCGACCGTCAGCGTGACCTGCGCGGTGAGCAGCGTCTGGAGCGGCGTCAGGACGGTCGCGCCCGCGACGATCTCGCCCCCATCGGGCACGTCGAAGAAGTTCACATCGGCCGTCGGATTGCCGTTCTGATCGCTCATCCGCTGGTAGAGCTGGCAGGGATCGTCCTGCCCCTCGGGCGCGCGAAGGCACCGAACCTCCCAGTCGCCATGCTCCTCGCGGACATAGATCTCGGGGCCACCACCTGCCGCGGCGCCGACGGCGGTGCCCGTCGAAAGCGCACCACCCGGCGGCGGGGTCTGGGTCTCGCCTTCGGCGGGTGCGTCGGTCGCGGCCTCAGCGGGGGCTTCGGTCTCGGTCGTCGTCGCGGGGGCCTCGGCCTCCTGCGCGTGGAGCGGCGCGGCGAGGATCAGGCCCAGCGCGATCAGCGCGGCGGCCCGGCGCGAAGCGGTTCGGATGGGGGTCATGTACGGGTCTCCTGCAGGGTCGGTTTTGCCCGCCTTAGCATGGCCGTTCCGCGGGGTGCAGGGGGATTGTGGCGCGGCCCGATCCCCAAGGGTCAGGACGCCGATCCCCAGACGCAGAAAAGGGCCCGTGAGCAGGACCCTTTTCCGTCTTTTTTTCTCTCCCTGTCGGACTGGCCGACTAGATATGGAGCGGACCCTAGGCCGCGATTCCCCAGCCGTCAACGCGGTTTTTCGTGACGTGCAGGTCACGGGAAACGCACGTAAAAAAGGGCCGCACGACGAAGATGCCGCGCGGCCAGTCGACAGGGAGGGTGGGCACGGCGCATGGTGACGCCCCGCCCCCGTCTGGTATGGCAGGGCGGGATTAACATGCCGTGAACGGCACCGGGGGGAACGATATGGACGCATCGAACGGGATCTTCGTGGGTGGTGGCGGCGCGGACTACGCGACGCCCCAGCATCTGCGGCTGGACTACGCCAATCGGCACGGCCTGATCGCGGGGGCGACCGGCACGGGCAAGACCGTCACGCTCCAGATCCTCGCGCAGGGATTCTCGGACGCAGGCGTCCCGGTGATCCTGTCGGACGTGAAGGGCGACCTCTCGGGCCTCGCCATGGCGGGCAGCGCCGACCACAAGCTGCACGGGCCGTTCATGGAGCGGGCCGCGAAGATCGGCCTCGACCTCGGCTACGAGGCCACGCCGGTGACGTTCTGGGACCTCTACGGCGAACAGGGCCATCCCGTGCGCACGACCGTCTCCGAGATGGGGCCGCTTCTGCTGGCGCGGCTGATGGAGTTGACGGATGCGCAGGAAGGCGTGCTCAACATCGCGTTCCGGGTCGCCGACGAGGAGGGGCTTGCGCTTCTCGATCTCAAGGACCTGCAGGCGCTGCTGGTCTGGGTGGGCGAGCATCGCAAGGACCTGTCGCTGCGCTACGGCAACGTCTCGACGGCCAGCGTCGGTGCGATCCAGCGGCGGCTCCTGCAACTCGAAGGGCAGGGCGGCGCGAACCTCTTCGGCGAGCCCGCGCTGGAGCTGGACGACCTTATCCGCCTGGCGTCGGACGGGCGCGGAATGGTGAACATCCTGGCCGCCGACAAACTGATGGCCGCGCCGCGCCTCTACGCGACCTTCCTACTCTGGCTCCTCTCCGAGCTCTTCGAGCAACTCCCCGAGGTGGGCGATCCCGAGAAGCCGAAGCTCGTCTTCTTCTTCGATGAGGCGCATCTCCTGTTCGACGGGGCGCCCAAGGCTCTGGTCGACAAGGTCGAGCAGGTCGCGCGCCTCATCCGATCGAAGGGCGTGGGTGTGTTCTTCGTGACCCAGAACCCCGAGGACGTGCCCGAGGACATTCTGGGTCAGCTCGGCAACCGCGTGCAGCACGCGCTTCGCGCTTTCACCGCCAAGGACCGGCAGGCCCTGCGGCAGGCCGCGCAGAACTACCGCGAGAACCCGCGCTTCGACATCGAGGACGCCATCCGCGAGGTCGGGGTGGGCGAGGCCGTGACCTCGCTTCTTGAGCGAAAGGGCATCCCCGGAGTCGCCGAGCGGACGCTGATCCGCCCGCCCGCCTCGCAACTCGGCCCGATCACTTCGGCGGAACGGCGGCAGGTGATCTCGGGCACGGGCCTGATGGGCAAATACGAGGCGGAGGTCGACCGCGAGAGCGCGTTTGAAATTCTCGGGGCGCGAGCCGAAAAGGCCGCCGCCGACGCAGCCCGCGCCGAGGCCGAGGAGGAGGCCGCCGAGGCGCGCGAGCGCGAGTACAAGGCCGGCCGCCGCTATTCCGGCGAGCGCGTCAGCCGTTCGACCTCGCGTCCGCGCAGCCGCGGCGATTCCGTCGGCACGACCTTCGCGAAGTCGGTCGCGCGCCAGCTCGGGACGCGGGCGGGCAAGGCACTGGTGCGCGGCGTCCTCGGCGGGCTCTTCCGCGGACGCTGAAGTGATCCTGCGCCCGCCGCGCCCCGCCGACGCCGCCGAGATCATTGCGATCCACGCCGAAGGGCTGGCCACCGGCCACGCGTCGTTCCGGGACGATCCGACCGACTGGTCGGCGTTCCACGACGCCCATGCGCTCGCCCTGGTCGCCGAGCGGGACGGGATCGTCCTTGGCTGGACCGGACTTTCGGCAATGTCGTCGCGCTGCACCTATTCGGGGGTGGGCGAGGTCAGCACCTATATCGGTGCGGCCGCGGCGGGGCAGGGGATCGGACGCGCACTCCTCGGCCGCCTCGTTGCCGAGAGCGAGGCCGCGGGCTGGTGGACGCTCGTCGCGCAGATTTTCCCCGAGAACCGTGCCAGCATCGCGCTCCACGCGGCCTGCGGCTTCGCGGTGCTCGGCACGCGGACGCGGCTCGGGCGCATGACCTACGGGCCGATGGCGGGCACGTGGCGCGACGTGGTGTTGATGGAGCGGCGGAGCGACGTCGCGGGGGGATAGGCCCTACGCGTCAGCGCCTTCTTAGGGCCCGGGTGCTCGATTCTGGACTGTGCGGCTGTGACAGTCTGCGACTGTCACCTTGCCGCCGACCGCGTTCACCTTCGTGAACGCGGTCACTCCCATTCGATCGTGCCAGGGGGCTTCGACGTGACGTCGTAGGTCACGCGGTTGATGCCTGGCACCTCGTTGATGATACGGGTCGCGGTCTCGCCCAGGAACTCGTGGCTGAATGGATAGTAATCCGCCGTCATGCCGTCGACGCTGGTGACCGCGCGGAGCGCGCAGGCGAAATCGTAGGTCCGTCCGTCGCCCATGACGCCGACCGTGCGGACCGGCAGGATCGCGACGAAGGCTTGCCAGATGTCATCATAGAGCCCGTGGCGCCGGATCTGGTCGATATAGACCGCGTCCGCCTTCCGCAGGATCTCCAGCTTCTCGCGGGTGATCTCACCGGGGCAGCGGATGGCGAGGCCGGGGCCGGGGAAGGGGTGGCGAGCGATGAAGCTGGGTGGCAGGCCCAACTCCCGACCCAGCGCCCGGACCTCGTCCTTGAAAAGCTCGCGCAGCGGTTCGACCAGCTTCAGGCCCATCTTCTCGGGCAGGCCGCCGACATTGTGGTGGCTCTTGATCGTGACCGACGGCCCGCCCGAGAAGCTGACGCTTTCGATCACGTCCGGGTAGAGCGTCCCCTGCGCGAGGAAGGCCGCGCCCTCGATCTCGTCGGCATACTTCTGGAACACGTCGATAAAGAGGCCGCCGATGATCTTGCGCTTCGTCTCGGGGTCGCTGACGCCGTCGAGCTTGCCCAGGAACAGCTCCTGCTCGTCGGCATGGATCAGCGGCATGTTGTAGTGGTCGCGGAACATGGTCACGACCTCCTCGGCCTCGCCCTGCCGCAGCAGGCCGTGGTCGACGAAGACGCAGGTGAGCTGGTCGCCGATCGCCTCGTGGATCAGGACCGCGGCGACCGAACTGTCGACCCCGCCTGACAGTCCGCAGATCACCTTGGCATCGCCCACCCGCGCGCGGATCGCGGCGATCGCCTGCTCGCGGTAGCCGGCCATGGTCCAGTCGCCGTCGAACCCGGCGAGCCGCACGAAATTCTCGTAGAGCTGGGCGCCTTTGGGGGTGTGATG
Source organism: uncultured Jannaschia sp. (assembly GCF_947503795.1). NCBI lineage: Bacteria > Pseudomonadati > Pseudomonadota > Alphaproteobacteria > Rhodobacterales > Roseobacteraceae > Jannaschia > uncultured Jannaschia sp. The sequence continues at coordinate 1,321,870 of NZ_CANNEZ010000001.1, forward strand.
CACCTCGGGGTGAAACTGCACGGCGTAGAAGTGCCGCGCGGGATCGGCGGTGATCGCGTAGGGCGCATTGGGCGATGTGCCGAACACCTCGAAGCCCGGCGCCAACCGGCTGACATGGTCGCCATGGGACATCCAGACCTGCTCGCGGCCCGTGGCCTCCAGCCCGTCGAACCAGCCGTCCAGAAGGTCGAGCTTGCCCTCGGGCGACACGTAGGCGCGCCCGAACTCGGCCGTGCCCTCACCGCGCTTCACCTCGCCGCCGAGCATCTGCTGCATCACCTGCTGGCCGTAGCAAATCCCAAGGATCGGCACGCCCAGCTCGAAGATCTCGGACGGCGGGCGGGGCGAGCCTTCATCGGGCACCGAGGCCGGGCCGCCCGACAGGATCACCGCACGCGGCGCGAAGTCGGCCAGGAACGCAGGGGTCACCGATTGGAACGGATGGATCTCGCAATAGACGTTCAACTCGCGCAGGCGGCGGGCGATGAGTTGCGTCACCTGGCTGCCGAAATCGACGATGAGGAGGCGCTGGTGATCGGGCTGTTTGTCCATGGGCGCGGGCTTACGCCGCGGCCTCGGGGCTGGCAAGCCGCCACACGGAGTGTCGCCTTTCGCCCTTGCGGGCCGCAAATGCGCGGCGGCCGCGGCGGGACGCGCTGTATCTCCGGATCAGAGGCGCAGCGAAGGGGTCCGAACATGGTCGAGATGGCACGCAGGAAGCGCGGCGGCGGCGGGGCGGCTCGGCGGGCCGAGCGGACCAGCAGCAAGGTCGTGACCGCGCCGACGATCACCCGGAATATCCCCGACTATGAGCCGCTCACGGTCGAGGCGCTGGAGATCATCGAGCGCAACGCCGAGACCGTCCTCGAAGAGATTGGCGTCGCCTTTGTCGAGAACCCCGCCGCGCTCGAACGCTGGCGTGCCGCCGGGGCCGAGATTGACGGCGAGATCGTCCGCATCCCGCGCGGCCTGGCGCGAACGCTCTGTGGAACGGCGCCCTCGAGCTTCACCCAGATCGCGCGCAACCCCGAGAAGAACGTCGAGATCGGCGGCCGGAACCTCGTCCTCGCCCCCGTCTACGGACCGCCTTTCGTGCGCGACGAGTCCGGGCGGCGCTATGCGACGATGGCCGATTTCGAGAAATTCGTGAAGCTGGGGCACATGTCGCAATGGCTCCAGCATTCGGGCGGCACCGTCTGCGAGCCCACCGACATCGACGTCGACCGGCGGCATTTCGACATGCTGATGGCGCATATGACGCTGACCGACAAACCGTTCATGGGGTCGGTGACCGAGCCCAGCCGCGCGCGCGATTCCGTCGAGATGTGCGACATCCTCTTCGACGAGGGCGACGGCAAGGGCCTGAACGGGCGCACGGCGCTGGTCAGCCTGATCAACATCAACTCGCCCCTGACCTTCGACGGGATCATGATGGGCGCGCTCGAGGAATACGCCGCCGCCAACCAGGCTTGCATCATCTCGCCCTTCATCGTCGGCGGGGCCATGGCGCCCGTTTCGGTTGTCGGCACGCTGACGCAGGTGCTGGCCGAGGTGATGGCCGGCGTCGCCTACGGCCAATTGGTGCGGCCCGGCTCGCCCGCGATCTTCGGGGCATTCGTGACCTCGATCGACATGAACTCCGGCGCGCCGACCTTCGGCACCCCCGAAGCGGCGCAGATCACCTATGGCGCGGGTCAGCTCGCGCGGCGGATGGGGCTGCCATACCGGTCGGCCGGGTCCTTCTGCACCTCGAAGCTGCCCGATGCGCAGGCCGCCTACGAGACGGCGAACTCCCTCAACGCAGGTCTGCTCTCGGGTGTGAACTTCATGCTCCACGCCTGCGGCTGGCTGGAGGGCGGGCTGGTCGCCGATTTCGAGAAATTCGTGATGGATGCGGACCTTCTGGGCACGCTCCACAAGATGGCGCAGGGCATCGCCCATGACGAGGACGCGCAGGCGATGGATGCGATCCGCGAGGTCGGGCCCGGCGGGCACTACCTTGGATGCGCGCACACGCAGGCGCATTTCAAGACGGCGTTTTGGCGGTCGAATCTCTTCGACTACAAGCCGTTCGAGACCTGGGCCGAGGAGGGTGGGCGCGACACCCGCGCCTTGGCGACGGCTCGCATCGAAAAGCTTCTGGCGGATTACGAGACGCCCGCGCTCGACCCGGAGAAACGCGACGCGCTCCGGGCCTATGTCGCGCGGCGCCACGCAGAGCTCGACGCCGAGAGGGGCTGACCCCTCAGACGGGGGCGCGGCGGAAGACGCGCGCTTCGGCCAGCAGTGCCGACAGGATGTCGACATGGCGTGCGACGCTGTAATTCTTGTCCCGCGTCCGTCTGCGGCCTTCGAGCGCGGCTTCCAGCGGCAGCAGTTTTTCCAGCGCCGCGCGGGCATCGACCGGGATCGCCGCCCGCAGCATCCGCCGCAGATCGCGACGCCGCCGATAGCGGTTCGTTCCGTGCGCGGCCGCCTGAACGAGCAGTTCGGGGCGTCGGAGGTTATTGAGATCGTTGGTAATCTTGCACATGGGTTCGCCCTGTCCACCTGAGGTTCGGTAGCGATCACCATGACCCGGTGGCCGGCGCTGTTGCGTGGCCGAGGGGGGGTGCGAACGGTGCTTTCGCGCTGTTTACAGTTTGGAAACATTCGCGACAGGCGGTGTCGCGATTAACGCCTTGGTAACCAATCGGGGCCAGTCCTGACGCCGTTCTCCACAGACCTTCCGGACCCCGAAATGACCGCGCCCACCGCCCCGATGACTGCTTCGTCGCATCTGCCCGAATGGGTGCCCCCGGCCGTGCATGCCTATGTCGAGCATGCCTGCCAGGGGCGCCCGCTGCGCGATGTGGCGGCCGAGCGGGGCTGCGCGGCATCGACCATCCTCAGACAAGTGCGTCGAATCGAGATCCGCCGGGATGACCCTCTCGTGGATGACATCATGGACCGCCTCGCCGACCTGCGGCGGTCTTGTTCCGAGCAGACCAAAGACCCAACGAAGGACGCCCCCACCATGTCAGCCATGCCCGATCCCGCGACCCTGATCGACGACGTGACCCTTCAGCGCGAGGCGAAACGCGTCTTGCGCCGGCTGACCGAGGCGGACGCATTTCTCGTGGTCGGCCAGGGCATGCCGCAGGCCGTCGTCCTGCGCGAGACGGGCGATGTGCCGACCCGGACGGCGACGGTGCCGCGCGGCGTGGCGCAGGCCTTCGTGCTCAAGGACTGGATCGCCTGTTTCAAGGCGGGGCGCGTGACGCGCTACCGCATCACCGAGACCGGGCGCGCGGCGCTCAAGCGGATGCTGTCGGACGGGCTGGCGGCCCGTCAGGCCGCACGCGGCATGGCCGAGGCCCCGAGCCCGTTCCTCACCCAGCACATGGAAATGGGCGAACGCGTCATCTCCGACGGGGATGGCACGCAGCCGGTTCGCGTGAACCTTGCTGAATCGCCGCTGGGGTCGCTCGCGCGGAAACGCGACCGCGACGGCAAGCCGTTCCTCGGTCTCGATCTCGTCATCGCGGGCGAGCGGCTGCGCGCCGATTTCGAGCGCGCGCAGATGGGTCCGCGCGTCGGCCAGAACTGGGAGCGGTTCCTGACCGCTTGCGGGCGCGGCCAGTTGGGGGCCGGCGATCCCGCCTCGGGGCCCGAGGATGCACGCGCGCGGGTCTCGGAGGCGCTCCGCGCGCTCGGGCCGGGGCTGGCCGATGTCGTCCTGCGGGTCTGCTGCTTTCTGGAAGGCATGGAGGCCGCGGAGAAGCGCATGGGCTGGGCCGCGCGCTCGGGGAAGATCGTCCTGCGCATCGCGCTCCAGCGGCTGAAGTCGCATTACGACGGCCTTCGCTAGGGCCTTGCGCGACGCACCACAAACGAAAGGCGCCCCGGTTTGGACCGGGGCGCCTTGCATCGTCATCTCGGGGCGTCAGCGCTGTTCGACGTCGACATAGTCGCGCTGCGTCGGACCGGTATAGAGCTGGCGCGGACGCCCGATCTTCAGGGCCGGATCGCTCAGCTGTTCCTTCCACTGCGAGATCCAGCCGACCGTGCGCGACAGAGCGAAGATCGGCGTGAACATCGAGGTCGGGAACCCCATCGCCTCGAGGATGATCCCCGAGTAGAAGTCGACGTTCGGGAAAAGCTTCTTCTCGGCGAAATACGGGTCCGCCAGCGCCTGCTTCTCCAGCTCCTTGGCGACCTGCAGGGTCGGATTGTTGTCGATCCCCAGAAGCTCGAGCACCTCGTCGGCGCTCTCCTTCATCACGGTCGCCCGCGGGTCGAAGTTCTTGTAGACCCGGTGCCCGAAGCCCATCAGGCGGAACGGGTCGTCCCGATCCTTGGCACGCGCGATGTATTCGGGAATGCGGTCGACCGTCCCGATCTCGCGCAACATCTCGAGACAGGCCTGGTTGGCGCCGCCATGGGCCGGACCCCAGAGGCAGGCGATGCCGGCCGCGATGCAGGCGAACGGGTTCGCGCCCGACGAGGAGGCAAGGCGCACGGTCGAGGTCGAGGCGTTCTGCTCGTGATCGGCGTGGAGCGTGAAGATCCGGTCCATCGCGCGCGACAGGATCGGATCGACCTGGAAATCTTCCGCCGGCACGGAGAAGCACATGTTGAGGAAGTTCGACGCGTAATCGAGGTTGTTGCGCGGATACACGAAAGGCTGGCCGATCGAATACTTGTACGCCATCGCCGCGATCGTGGGCATCTTGGCGATCAGCCGGATCGACGCGACCTCGCGCTGCCAGCTGTCGGTGATGTCGGTGCTGTCGTGATAGAACGCGGACATCGCGCCGACGACGCCAACCATCGTGGCCATCGGATGCGCGTCGCGGCGGAACCCGCGGAAGAAGTTGTGCATCTGCTCGTGGATCATCGTGTGCTGCGTGACACGCGTCTCGAAATCCTCGAGCTGCGCGGCCGAGGGCAGATCCCCGTAGAGCAGAAGGTAGCAGACCTCGAGGTAATGGGACTTCTCGGCAAGCTGACCGATCGGATAGCCGCGGTGCAGCAAGACGCCTTCGTCGCCGTCGATGAAGGTAATCGCGCTTTCGCAAGCGGCGGTCGACGTGAAGCCCGGATCGTAGGTGAACACCCCCGACTGACCGTAGAGTTTGCCGATATCGACCACGTCGGGGCCGGTCGTCCCGCTGTGGATGGGCAGGTCGTAGCTCGTGCCATCGATGTCGAGCGTCGCGGTCTTGGAGGTGTCTGCCATGTCTGTCCTTCCGGGTCGGCCGCATGAACGATGCCATGCAACCTGTTGTTCAAGCGGCGCTTTCGGTGTCGCCGTGGCCTCGGTTCAGGATGGGTCGCTTTCGACCACGTCCGCCAGCCGTGCCAGCGTCTCGTCCCGTCCGAGGACGAGCATCATGTCGAAGACGCTGGGGGTGGCGGTGCGCCCGGCAAGGGCGGCGCGCAGCGGCGCGGCGATCTTCCCGAGACCGAGCCCGTGGGCCTGGGCCACGTCGCCCACGACACCCTCCAGCGCGTCGCGGGTCCAGCTAGCAGTTTGCAGGTGCGGCGTCAATTCCGACAGTATGCCACGGGATACCGTATCGAGCGCCTTCGTGGCCTTGTCCTCGATCTCGATGGGTCGCGCGACCAGTGCGAAATGCGCCTTCTCCAGAAGCTGGGGCAGGGTGCGCGCGCCGGTCTGGGCCACGGGCACCGCGCGCCGCAGCGCATCGCCATCGACTGGCGCGCCCCCCGTCCGCGCGAGCCAGTCCTCGGCCGCGACCGCCACCGCCTCGGGTTCCATCGCCGCGATATGCTGGCCGGACAGGTTCTCGAGCTTCTTGAGATCCAGTCGTGCGGGGGCCTTGCCGATTCCGCCCAGGTCGAACCAGTCGCGCGCCTGCCCATCGGTGAAGAACTCGTCATCCCCGTGGCTCCAGCCTAGCCGCGCGAGGTAGTTGCGCATCGCCGCGGCCGGGTAGCCCATCTCGGCGAACTCGGTCACGCCGGTTGCACCGTGCCGCTTCGACAGCTTCTTGCCATCCGCGCCGTGGATCAGGGGGATATGCGCCCAGACCGGCTCCTCCCAGCCCATCGCGTCGTAAATCTGGATCTGGCGCGCGGCGTTGTTCAGGTGATCGTCGCCCCGGATGACATGGGTAATGCCCATATCGTGGTCGTCCACGACGACGGCGAGCATGTAGGTCGGTGTTCCGTCCGAGCGCAGCAGCACCATGTCGTCGAGCTGGTCGTTGCGGATCGTAACGTCGCCCTGCACGGCGTCCGCGATCACCGTCGCCCCGTCGCGCGGCGCCTTCAGGCGGATCACCGATGGCGCGTCGGGGTGGTCGGCGGCGGGCACGTCGCGCCAAGGGCTCTGGAACAGGGTCGACCGACCCTCGGAGCGCGCCGCTTCGCGGAAGGCCTCGATCTCGTCTTGCGTCGAGAAGCAGCGATAGGCGCGCTCGGCCTCCAGCATCGCCTGCGCCACCTCGGCATGGCGTGCGGCCTGACCCGCCTGGCTGACGGCCTCGCCATCCCAGTCGAGCCCCAGCCAGGTCAGCCCGTCGAGGATCGCCTGTGTGGCCTCGGGCGTGGACCGCGCGGCATCGGTATCCTCGATCCGGAGGAGGAACCGCCCATCGCGCCCCCGCGCATAGAGCCAGTTGAAGAGCGCGGTCCGCGCCGTCCCGATATGCATCATGCCGGTGGGTGAGGGCGCGATGCGCGTGACGACGGGTCGATCCATGGGCGTGCCTCTGTTCGGAAAGGGTCGCGGGGCGCGGCGGTTAACGAATTGTAAACCCGGCGCGGGCGAGGGTTGGCACGTTCTAGGCAGCCCGTCGGAGGAGGGCAAGGATGCAGCCCTCGGGCACCATCGGTGGCGTCACGCGACCGGGTGCGGTCGATCGCGCCGTGCTGGCCCTGCACGACCTTCGGGGTCGCAGGCTGCCGTGGCTCGCGCTCGCGTTCGGGACGGGCATCGGCGCCTATTTCGCCTTGCCGGTCGAACCCGGTGCCGCGGCGGCCCTTGCCCTGAGCGCGGCCACCGCGATGCTCCTCGTCGTCGCGTACCTCACCCGCCACGGGATCGGGTTCCTCGCACTCTGGACCGCCGTGGCGCTCGGCGGGGTGCTGGCGGGCCAGGCGCGCACGGCCCTCGTCGCAGCACCGGTGCTGGACTTCCGCTACTACGGCGCGGTCGAGGGCCGGATCCGGATCGTCGACCGCTCGGCTTCGGGCGCCGTTCGCCTGACGCTCGACCGCGTGCGCCTCGACGGGGTGCCCCGGCACGAGACGCCCGCGCGGGTCCGCGTGTCCCTCCATGGCGAAGGCGGCGCTGTCCCCGCCCTCGGCACATGGGTGATGACGACGGCGCATCTGTCACCCCCGGCCGGGCCGACCGAACCCGGCGGCTTCGACTTCCAGCGGCACGCGTTCTTTCAAGGGCTCGGGGCGCTCGGCTACACGCGCCTTCCGCTCCTGCGGATCGCCCCGCCCGAGGGTGGGGCGGCCCTTGCCGTCTTGCGCGCGCGGATGGCCATCGGGACTGCCCTGCGCAATCGCCTGCCAGGCCAGCAGGGGGCCGTCGCGGCGGCGATCACCACCGGCGACCGCTCGCATCTATCCGACGAGGTGGTCGCGGACCTGCGCGCCTCGAACCTCGCGCATCTGCTCGCCATCTCGGGTTTGCATATGGGCCTCCTCGTCGGGTTCGTCTTCTGGGCCGTGCGCGGCGGGCTGGCGCTGATCCCCCGGATCGCCCTGACCCGACCGACCAAGCAATGGGCCGCGGCCACCGCCTTGCCGTTCGCGCTGGCCTATCTGTTCCTCTCGGGCGGCACGGTCGCGACTCAGCGCGCCTTCGTGATGGCCGCCGTCATGCTGGGCGCGGTCCTCGTGGGCCAGCGCGTCCTCTCGATCCGGAGCGTGGCCATCGCGGCGCTGCTGATCCTCGCCTGGCATCCCGAAAGCCTGATCGGCCCCGGCTTCCAGATGTCCTTCGCCGCGACCGGCGCGCTGGTCCTCGCCTTCCGCGCGCTGTCGGGCCCGGAGCGGTCGAAATGGATGACCGGCTGGCGCGGCGTCTTCGTTTCGCTGCTCCTCTCCTCCATCGTGGCGGGGGCCGCGACCGCGCCCTTCGCCGCCTATCACTTCAACCGCATCGGACAGTTCGGCGTGTTGGCCAACCTCCTCGCCGTGCCCGCGATGGGGTTCGCGGTAATGCCGATGCTCCTTCTCGCGCTCCTCCTCTGGCCCATCGGGCTAGAGGGGCCGCCGCTGGCCATCGCGGGGGCGGGCATCGGCTGGATTCTCGAGGTGGCGGCGCGGGTGGCGGACATGCCCGGCGCGGTGCGCACCATCGCGGCGCCCGACCCGTGGGTCCTTCCGCTTCTCGGGGTGGGCATGACGGTGATCGGATGCGCGATCGGCCGGACGCGCCTCGTGGGCGTCGCGGTCCTGATGGTCGCGGGCGCGCTCTGGCTGCAAGGGGGGCGGGCGGAGGTGCTGATCGCCGAAACCGGGCGCCTGGTGGGCATCACGGGGCCCGAGGGACGCTGGCTCGACCGCGAGAAGGGGGCCGGCTTCACCGCCGAGGCGTGGCTCGAGAATGACGGCGATCCGACGGGTCAGGCGGCGGCGGCGACGCGCGAGCGGCCCGATCTCGAACCGCTCCCGGCGATCCATATCGCGCGCGGCAAGCGGGACCTTCCGGCCGAGCTGGATGCCTGTCGGCGGAGCAATGGGTGGCTGGTAACGCCGCTTCCCTTCGAGGGCGCGGCCGAGACCTGCCGCGTGATCGACAGCCGCCTGTTGCGGCGCACGGGGTCGATTGCGTTGACCGTCAAGGACGGGGTCGTGGTCGAAACCCATGCACGGGCCGTCCAGGGGCGTCGCCCCTGGGTGCCCGGGACGCGATAGCGCCGCCGGGGCGAACCCCGACGGCGCATCGCCAAGTCCTCAGTAGCTGCGGATCAGGCCGACCAGCCGTCCCTGGATGCGCACCTGATCTTCGCGCAGAAGGCGCGTCTCGTAGGCCGGGTTCGCCGCTTCGAGCGCGATCATGCCCTTCTGGCGGCGGTAGCGCTTGAGCGTCGCCTCGTGGCCATCGACCAGCGCGACCACGATCTCGCCGTTGTCGGCCGAGGACTGCTCGCGGATCACGACGACGTCGCCGTCGTTGATGCCCGCGTCGATCATCGAGTCGCCCTTGACCTCCAGCGCGTAATGGTCCCCGCCCCGGTCGAGCATCTGGCCCGGCACGGCGACGTGGTGCGACACCTCGCTGATCGCCTCGATCGGGACACCGGCGGCGATCCGGCCCATCACCGGCACATCAGAGGCATCGACTTGCACGGGGCGGGCGGCGGGGGGCGTGGACTGCGGACGGTCGCCTTCGATCACACGGGGCACGAAGCCAGACGCCGCGGCCAGATCGTCCGGCAGGCGCGTGATCTCGATCGCACGGGCGCGGTGGGCGAGGCGGCGGATGAAGCCCCGCTCCTCGAGTGCGGTGATGAGGCGGTGAATCCCCGATTTCGATCGCAGGTCCAGCGCATCCTTCATCTCGTCGAAGGAGGGCGGTACGCCATCGCGCTGCACGCGCTTGTGGATGAAGGCCAGGAGGTCGCGCTGTTTCCGCGTGAGCATGGTTCGATCCTGTGTTGTGAACTCGGTCAATCCCCATTCGTTCTAGAAAGGTTCCGGTTTTGTGTCAACGCCGCGTTCCCGTTCCGTCCACAGGTGCGGTCAATGGGGGAAGGGGATCGCGGTCACGACATCGCCCGCAGCCCGTGCCGGGTCGCCGGGCGGGCGCAGCACGAGGATGTCGCTTCGGGCGAGGACGCCGAGGAGGGAGCTGTCTTGGCGCAGATCGACGGCGCATGTGCCGTCGCCGAGATCGCGCGCACGCATGTAGTGTTGGCGCGGACCGTTCTCCTGAATCGGGCCCGCGAGACGCCGCTCGATCGTTCGCATGGTCGGATCGAGGCCCAGCATCAGGCGGATCGTCGGGAGGATGAAGATCACGCCGCAAACCATTGCCGATACGGGATTTCCCGGCAGACCGATCAGGGTCGAATTGTTCAGGCGCCCGGCCAGGAGCGGCTTTCCCGGCCGCATCGCCACCTTGTGGAACGCGAGGTCGAGGCCGGCCGTCCCGGCGGTCTGCGCGATCAGGTCGTGATCGCCGACCGACGCGCCGCCGATGGTCACGATGAGGTCGGCCCCGCGCGCGAGGTCGAAGGCCGTCGCGAGGCTCTCGGGCGTGTCGCGGGCGAAGGGCAGGATGCGCGGGATTGCGCCGTGCGCGCCAAGCATCGCGGCCAATCCATATCCATTGCTGGCCACGATCTCGCCCGGCGCAAGGTCCCGACCCGGTGCGCTGAGTTCGTCGCCCGTCATGAGGATTGTCACGTCGGGCCGCTTGGCGCATGGCAGAACGCCGTGGCCCATCGATGCCGCAAGCGCGATATCCCGGCTTCCGAGGCGGCGCGGCTCGAGTATGAACCCGGCCTCGAAATCGCCGCCCGCCGGTCGGATATACCGACTGGGGTCCGGCGCATCGCCGAGCGTGATCCGGTCGCCGTCGCGGGTCACGTCTTCCTGGATGATGACGCGGGACGCGCCCTCGGGCACGACAGCGCCGGTGAAGATGCGCACCGCTTCGCCGGCGCGGACAGCCCCCGTGAAGGGTCGTCCCGCCGCGGCCTCGCCGATGACCCGGAAGCTGTCGCCGGGCGCGGAATCGGGTTGGGTCACGGCGTAGCCATCCATGGCGGAGGCGGCGAAGGGGGGCTGTGCGTGCCGGGCAGCGATCGGACGCGCCAGCACGCGGCCCATCGCATCGGCGAGGGCGACCTCCTCGACCGGCATCGGCGTTACGAGCGACAGCAGGCGCGCGGTCGCGTCCTCGACGCGGATCACGAAGCGGGGGCCGTCCAGGGCCCGGACTTGCCGCCGGTCTTCGACAACAGGCGAATGCCTCCGATGGTCATGTCCTTCTGGATCGCCTTGGCCATGTCGTAGATCGTGAGGCACGCCGTCGAGACCGCCGTCAGCGCCTCCATCTCGACGCCGGTGGGCCCGCGCGTCGCGACCGTGGCGGTCACCACGAGGCCGGGCAGCGCCTCGTCCGGTACGATCTCGATCGCCACCCGCGCGATGGACAGGGGATGGCAGAGCGGGATCAGATCCGACGTGCGCTTGGCTCCCATGATTCCGGCCAGCCGGGCGGTCCCGATCACGTCGCCCTTGTCGGCGGTGCCGGACAGGATCATCGCCAGCGTCGCGTCGGACATGGTGACCCGGCCCTCGGCCACGGCGACGCGATCGGTGTCGGCCTTGCCCGAGACGTCGACCATATGCGCGGCCCCCGACTCGTCGAAATGGGTGAGCCCGGTCATCGCTGCGCCGTCAGAGGGTTCGCCAATAACGTGGCCGTCGCCTGGGCGACATCCTCGTGACGCATCAGGCTTTCGCCGATCAGGAAGCATCGCGCGCCGTGACGGGCCATGTCCTCGAGATCCGAGGGATTGGACAGCCCGGATTCCGAAACGAGGAGGCAGTCCTCCGGAGCCCGCCGCGCGAGGTCGCGGGTCGTGGCGAGATCGGTCTCGAAGGTATTGAGATTGCGGTTGTTCACGCCCAGCAATCGCGAGGTCAGACGGTCCGCGCGCTCGAGCTCGGCGCGGTCATGCACCTCGATCAGCGCGTCCATGCCCCATTCGGTCGCGGCCGCTTCCAGCTCGGCCGCTTGCGCGTCCGAGACCGAGGCCATGATGATCAGGATGCAGTCGGCCCCGAGCGCGCGGCTTTCGGGCACCTGCCACGGGTCGTAGAGGAAATCCTTGCGCAGCACCGGAAGGTCCACCGCCTCGCGCGCGGCCACCAGATAGGCCTCGTCGCCCTGGAAAGACGGCGCATCGGTCAGCACCGAGAGGCAGGTCGCCCCGCCCGCGGCATAGGCCGCGGCCAGGGCCGGCGGATCGAAATCGGCGCGGATCAGGCCCTTGGACGGGCTGGCCTTCTTGATCTCGGCGATGAGACCGTAGCCCTGGATGGACGCCTGCTGCAGGGCCGCGGCGAAGGGTCGGACGGCCGGGGCGGCGCGAGCGGCGTCCTCGATGTCGGACTGGTCGCGCTCGGCCTTGCGGGCGGCGATCTCCTCGAGCTTGTAGGCCTTGATGCGGTCGAGGATCGTGGGCGTGCTCATCGCGCGGCCTCCGTGGTGAAGGCGGCCAGCGCGTCGATCTTCGCGCGCGCGGCCCCGCTGTCGATAGACGTCGCGGCGAGCGCCGCGCCCTCGGGCAGGTCGGCGGCACGTCCCGCGACGACGAGGGCCGCCGCGGCGTTCAGAAGGACCGCGTCGCGATAGGCCGAGGCGTCGCCATCCATCAGGCCGCGGAAGGCGCGCGCGTTCTCGGCCGGGTCGCCCCCCTCGATGGCCGAGAAGGGGTGCGTCGGCAGCCCCGCGTCATCGGGCGTGATCTCGTATTCGGTCACGGTTCCGTCTTTCAGCGCGGCGACGGATGTGGGCCCCGCGATGGAGATCTCGTCCGTGCCGTCAGAGCCGTGGACGAGCCACGCCGCCTCGGATCCGAGCGCGCCCAGCACCTCGGCCATCGGGCGGATAAGGTGGGGGGCGTAGGCGCCGGTCAGCTGGCGGCGCACCCCTGCGGGGTTCGTGAGCGGCCCGAGGATGTTGAACACGGTGCGGGTGCCCAGCTCACCGCGCACGGGCATGACGTGGCGCGTCGCGGGATGGTGCATCGGCGCCATCATGAAACAGATGCCGCAGGATTCCAGTGCCTTTTCAGCCACCTGCGCGCCGACGTTCACCTCGACCCCCATCTGGGTCAGAACGTCGGCGGCCCCGGATTTCGAGCTGAGGTTGCGGTTGCCGTGTTTGGCCACGGGCACGCCCGCGCCGGCGACGACGAAGGCCGTGGCGGTCGAGATGTTGAGCGTGCCCTTGCCGTCGCCGCCGGTGCCGACGATGTCCATCGCGCCCTCGGGGGCGGCGACACGGTTCATGCGGGCGCGCATGGCGGCGGCGGCGGCGGCAATCTCGTCCACGGTCTCGCCGCGGGTGCGCAGCGCCATGAGGAAGCCGCCGATCTGCGCCGGCGTGGCCGCGCCGTCGAAGAAGGTGGCGAAGGCGCGCTCGGCCTCCTCGCGGGTCAGGGCGCGATCGGGCGCCGCGTCGAGCAGGGGCTTCAGGTCGCTCATGCCGGGACCGGCAGCAGGTCGAGGAAATTCCGCAGGAGCGCGTGGCCGTGTTCGGAGGCGATGCTCTCGGGGTGGAACTGCACCCCGTGGATCGGCTGGTCGCGGTGGCGCAGGCCCATGATCGTGCCCGAGGTCAGCTCGGCATTGACGACGAGCGTGTCGGGCAGCGTGTCGCGATCGACCACCAGCGAATGGTAGCGCGTGGCGTCGAATGCGTCCGAGAGGCCCGCGAAGACCCCCGTGCCGTCGTTGTGCATCCGGCCCGTCTTCCCGTGCACGATCTCGGGGGCGCGGACGACGCGTCCGCCGAAGGCCTGCCCGATGGCCTGATGCCCGAGGCAGACGCCCATCAGCGGGGTGCGCGTCTCGGCGCAGGCGGAGACCATGGCGAGGCAGATGCCCGCCTGGTCGGGATCGCAGGGTCCGGGCGACAGGAGCACGCCCGCGGGGTTCAGCGCCATCGCGGCCTGGACGTCCATCGCGTCGTTGCGCACGACACGCACCTCGGTGCCCATCTCGGCGACGTAATGCACGAGGTTCCAGGTGAAACTGTCGTAATTGTCGATGAGCAGAAGCAAGCCGTTCCCCTATTCCCGGTCGCCCTTGGGGGGTGTAACGCCCGTGGCCCGGCGCTATACATGCCCAAGGCCCGGGGGCAGGGTCAAGGCGCGTTCCAGCGCCGATCGGGCAAAGGACAGGCAATGTTGAAGGGTGTGCTGCTGGGATCGGTATCGGCTCTCGTCCTCTGGGGCGCGGTGCTGGCCGGGGTCTCGCTTCTGGTGACCGGATCGCCGACGGGACTGGCGGGAACGCCGCCGCAGGCGCCGGTGCTGCGCGACCAGGCCGAGACGGTGCCGGTGACGCCCGAGCCGCTGCCCGAGCGCGCGCCGTCCGCCCCCGCCGTCGAGACGGCCGATGCGGTCACGGACCAGACGTCTACCGCCCGCGAGAGCGTGGCCGAGGATGTCGATCTGCCCGCCGGAAGCCAGTTCAACCGCCCGCGCGAGGATGGCGTCGTGGTGACGCCCGACGCGGCCCGGCCCGCGCGCCCCGATCCGGTGGCGGTCCAGCTGGGGCGGGGCGATGCCGCGACGGTCGCCCAGCCCCAGCTGGACACGGGCACCGCGGCCCAGCCCGAGACGTCGGGCATCGCGGCCATGACCGCGCCGCCGGTCGCAGGCGAGGCGCCGGTGCTGCCCGGCTCGCCCTCCGAGACGCCGCCCCGAACCTTCCGCGAGGTGCCGATCGAGACCTCCGAGGGCGACGCGCCCGCGACCAATGACAGCATCCTGATCGAGATCGAGCCGGCGGCGGCCGAACCCGCCCCCGCCGTGGTGGAAACCGCCCCCACGAACCCCATTACCGTCGTGCCCGAGGACGAGGTGGTCGACGCGCCCCGCGCCGAGACGCCCGAACCCGAGCCCGAGCCTGCCACCGACCCGATCGAGCCGCGCCGGATCGTGCTCGACAGCGAGCGCGCGGCGACCGAGCCCGTGGCCGAGCCCGAGGCGGAGGACGCCGCCCCGCGCCCCAACCTCGTCGTCCATGCCGCCGAGTTCGACAATCCCGAAGGCCTGCCGCTCTTCGGGGTGGTGATCGCGGTCGGACCGGACGATCCCGTGTCACAGGCCGACCTGATGGGCTTCGACTTCCCGGTGACCTTCGCGATCGACCCGGTGCGCCCCGACGCGGCCGACGTGGTTCGGCGGTTCCGGGCGCAGGGGTTCGAGGTGGTGATGCTGGCCGACGCGCTTCGACCCGGCGGCGCGGCGCAGGACATCGCGGTCGCGGTCGAGGGCGCGCTCGCCGTGATGCCCGAGGCAGTCGCGATCCTCGATCCGGCGACCGACGGGTTCGTGCGGGACCAGGCGGCGCTCTCGTCGATCCTGCCGGTTCTGGCCGAGGAGGGGATGGGGCTTCTGACCTATCCGGGCGGCCTGAATTCGGGCGTGGCTACCGCCGAGCGGGCCGGTGTGCCCGCGGCGATGTTCTACCGCGCGCTTGATGCCGAGGGGGAGCGGGCGACGGTCATCACCCGCTATCTCGACCGCGCGACCTTCGAGGCGACGCGCGACGGGGCGGCGATCGTCATCGGACGCGCGCAGCAGGAGACCATCACGGCGCTTTACTCCTGGCGATTGGGCAGCCGGTCCGACCAGGTGGCCATCGCGCCGGTCAGCGCGATCCTCAGCGCCGAGTAAGGCTCAGAGGTCGGCTTCGGGCAGGTCGATCCGCGCGACCTGCTGGGCGATGGGCTCGACCGACAGGGGATGCGTCTCGTGGATGTGGTCCGAAGGTGCGCCCAGCGCCTCCCAACGGCGGTTCTTGAAGATCTCGACCGCCGAGAAGCCGGCCTTGTAGCCCATCTTCGGCGATCCCGGCACCCAGTAGCCAAGATAGACGTAGGGCAACCCCGCCTCGCGGGCGACGTCGATATGGTCGAGGATGATCTGGGTGCCCAGGCTGTCGGCGGCGCAGGTCGGATCGTAGAAAGAATAGACCATCGACAGCCCGTCATCGAGCACATCGGTCAGGCAGACGGCGCGCAGTTCGGGCGAACCGCCCGTATCGACGGCGCGGTCGTCCCAGTATTCGATGACGCGCGTGCGGATCGGCGTCTCCTCGATCATGGCGGCGAACTCGAAGATATCCATGTCCGCCATGCCGCCATCGGCATGGCGCGCCTCGAGATAGGTGCGGAAGAGGGCGTATTGCGCCTCGGTCGCCCAGGGCGAGGTGATCTCGCGGCGCAGATGAGCGTTGCGGCCCAAGGTCTTGCGCTGCGACCGGGACGGCTTGAACCGCTCGATCGCGATCCGCGCCGAGAGGCAGGCGGTGCAATCGGCGCAGCTCGGACGGTAGAGCACGTTCTGGGAGCGCCGAAAGCCCTGCTTGGACAGCTTGTCGTTGAGGTCGGCCGCGTTCGAGCCCTGCAGGGCGGTGAACAGCTTCCGCTCGCGCCGCCCGTCGAGATAGGGGCACGCCTGAGGCGCCGTCACGTAGAACTGCGGCGTCAGCGGAAGGCTGTGGCGCATGGGTCGAAAATTAGCCGTCTGGTGAATGGGTCCGTCGCGAGCCTAGACGCACATGGGTGCAGGTCAACGGAAAAAAGGCCCCGCGGGCGGGGCCTTGCCGGTCAAATGCCGTGCCGGATCAGGACGGGCGATTGATCGCGGCGCTTCCGAGGACGAGATCGGTCAGGCCCTGGCGACGCCCGGTCACAAACATCGCCGCGATGCTGGCGAGGGCCGGTAGCACGAAGCTCATCGACGCGTAATAGCCCAGCACGTGGAGCATCGACTGCATTCCGTCGAACCGGTCGCCCGAGGGGCCGCGCAGCTCGATCCCCATGAGGCGCATGCCCCAGGTCGCCGATCCCGAGGCGAGCGTTCCGATCCGGTAGAGCGCGCCGATGGCGATGAAGGCGACGGGCCAGAGAAAGAACGCCAGCGTCAGCGTCAGGATGCCCGCCACGATCGTGAAGCCCGTGATGAGGGCGACGTCCACGATCCACGCGAGCGCCCGCTTCGCGAGCACGCCGTTGTAGAACTCGGGCTGATCGACGGGGTCGGGAAGGGCCGTTGTTGCGGTCAGATAGGTCATCGGTCGTCTCGGTCTCCGGTTGCGGGCGGGAAGGCGGGGCGCGCCGCCCCCGGGCGGGGGCGACGCGGTTGGTTCAGGCTTCGGTCGGCGCCGCGTCCGAGCTGTCGCGCTTGGAGCGCTCGTCCATGAACTGGTCGAACTCGGCCTTGTCCTTGGCCTCGCGCAGCCGCTGCAGAAACTCCTCGAAGGCGCTCTGCTCGTCTTCAAGGCGACGCAGCATGTCGGCCTTGTAGGTATCGAAGGCGGCGTTGCCGGTGGACCGGGTCGCCATCATGCCGCGGGCGGCGCGACGGGCGTTGCAGGTCATCGAATTGCGGCCGGAAAACATGCGCTTGCTCCAGATCATGTAGGCGAGGAAGGCGAGGCCCACGGGCCAGAAGAAGATGAAGCCGAGGATCATGGCGGCGATCCAGGCCCCCTTTCCACGGGCGTCGAGCCAACCTTCGGTGCGGGAAAGCCAGGAACCGGAAGCGGGGCCGGCATAGGCGGGGGCGGGGGTCATCAGCATCTCCTGTTCAAGTCATGTGAATGTGTTTCACATTACAGGATGTGGGGTGGGGGTCGCCGGGCTGCAAGAGTTCACGAGCAAAAAAGTTAAGCCGGTTTACATGGTTTTTGGAAAACGTAATGATTTTATAGGTTTGACTGGGCGATTACTCATTCGAGAACGGGAAAATCGGCGCAAATCCTCACCGGCGGACCAGCCTCAATAGCCGCGCCAGATCCACCCACCGCCGAAGATTCGGGGTCCATCGAGGTCGTAGAACACGCAGGCCTGTCCGGGCGATACCCCCTGTTCCGGCGCGAAGAGTTCGACTTCGGCCCGGTCTGGCCCCAGCGGCCGCAGCACCGCCTCGACCGGGGGTTTGGTCGAGCGCACCTTCACGCCGACATGCCACTCCGCCCGGCTCTCGAACGGCGCATCGCCCAACCAGTTGATCTCGCGCAGCGGCACGAGGCGGGTGGCCAGCGCGGATTTCGGGCCGACGACCACCTGACGCGTTTCGGGATCGAGGCGCACCACGTAGAGCGGCTCGGCCAACCCGCCGAGGCCCAGACCTTTCCGCTGACCGATGGTGTAGCGGATGACCCCGTCATGCCGCCCGAGCTCGGTGCCCGCCATGTCGACGATGGCGCCCGGCTCGGCACTGCCGGGCCGCAGCTTCTCGATCACTGCGGCGTAGTCGCCATCGGGCACGAAGCAGATATCCTGGCTGTCGGGCTTGTCGGCGACGGGCAGGCCGTACCGCTGCGCCAGCGCGCGGGTCGCCGCCTTGTCGGGCAGGTGGCCGAGCGGGAAGCGCAGGTAGTCGAGCTGCTCCTGCGTCGTCGAAAAGAGAAAATACGACTGATCGCGCACCGGATCGGCGGCGCGGTGCAATTCCGCGCCGTTGGGACCTGCGTGGCGTTGAATATAGTGACCCGTGGCCATGCAGTCGGCATCGAGATCCTTGGCTGTCTCGAGGAGGTCGCGGAATTTCACCCTCTCGTTGCAGCGGATGCACGGTACGGGGGTCGCGCCGCCGAGATAGGCGTCGGCGAACTCGTCGATCACGGCTTCACGGAACGTGTTCTCGTAATCGAGCACGTAGTGCGGAAACCCCATGGTTTCCGCGACGCGGCGCGCGTCATGGATGTCGCGCCCCGCACAGCAAGCCCCCTGTTTGGCCAGCGCCGCGCCATGGTCGTAGAGCTGCAGCGTCACGCCCACGACGTCGTAGCCTTCCTCGGCCAGTTGCGCGGCCACGACCGAGCTGTCGACGCCGCCGGACATGGCGACGACCACGCGGGTGTCGGCGGGTGCCTTGGCGATCCCGAGGGAATTGAGTGCGGCGTCGAGGGGCATGTCGAACCTCGCTGGGGCGGAGATACGCCGCCGATATAGGAAAATGCGAGATATTCACAACCCGGCGGTTCACATCCGCTTAAGGCCCGCACGGGCACTAACGAGGCGTTCACGATGGAGGACGCCATGTATTTAAGGAAAGGGCAGGGGCCACATGTGGTCACGCTGCCGAACGGGACGCAGATGTCGCGCGCCGACCTGCCGCCCGCGGGTACGACCCGATGGGTGGCCCGCCGGAAGGAGGCCGTGGTGCGCGGCGTGCAGGCGGGCCTGCTCACGCTCGACGAGGCGATCGGCCGCTACGAGCTGTCCGAGGAGGAGTTCGCGGGCTGGGAGGCGGCCATGTCGAACCACGGCACCGACGGGCTCAAGACCACTTTGACGCAACGGTACCGCCAGGGGTGATCGGAGCGTCTGTGGATTCTTGACGCGGGTAACGATAAGTTAACCCTTTGGACGCAGGCTTAAGGTCATATACTGCATCCTCCCGGAGAGAGCCATGCGAATCCTGCTCGTCGAAGACGACCCCACCACCTCGAAAAGCATCGAGATGATGCTCGGGTCCGCGAACCTGAACGTCTATTGCACGGACATGGGCGAGGAGGGAATCGATCTCGCCAAGCTTTACGATTACGACCTGATCCTGCTCGATCTGAACTTGCCCGACATCAACGGGCACGAGGTCCTCAAGCAGCTGCGGCTCAGCCGGATCGAGACGCCGATCCTGATCCTCTCCGGCTCCGACGACACTGAGAACAAGATCAAGGGCTTCGGCTTCGGCGCCGACGACTACATGACGAAGCCGTTCCACCGCGACGAGCTGGTCGCGCGCATCCACGCCATTGTCCGCCGCTCCAAGGGCCATTCGCAATCGGTCATCCGCACGGGCACCGTGGCGGTGAACCTCGATGCGAAATCGGTCGAGGTCGATGGCCGCTCCGTGCATCTCACCGGCAAGGAATACCAGATGCTCGAGCTTCTGAGCCTCCGGAAGGGCACGACCCTGACCAAGGAGATGTTTCTTAACCACCTCTATGGCGGCATGGACGAGCCGGAGCTGAAGATCATCGACGTGTTCATCTGCAAGCTGCGCAAGAAGCTGACCGAGGCGACCGGCGGCGAGAATCACATCGAGACGGTCTGGGGGCGGGGCTATGTTCTGCGCGACCCCGAAACCTCCGCCGAAAGCCAGCTCATCAGCGCCTGACCGGGCGCGGGGCGCCCGCTTCGGCGCCGATCCGCCGGGCATCGGCCCTGCGTCAGCGCCGCCTGTCGGTTGGGGGCCGGGGCCTCCGGCGCGGTCGCCTGCCGCAACTCACAACCATCCGGACGGACGGGCCGCCGCCACAGCGCGCGGCCCGATTCCATCGGGCGGCCGGCCCACGGGATAGCACCGCCCGGCCGGACCATATGCGCGAATCGCTGGCGAGCCGGCGGCTGGGGTTCTAGGTCTCGTAGCGTCGCAACGGGGGCTTCGGGTGGCGGGACGTCGGGATATCGAGATCGCGGACATGACGACGGCGGAGGCCGAGGCCGAACTTGCCCGCCTGGCCGAGATGCTCGGTCGCGCCAACGCGGCCTATCACGCCGAGGACGCGCCCGATATCGACGACGCGACCTATGACGAACTCAAGCGGCGGAACGCGGCGATCGAGGAGCGCTTTCCCGATCTCAAGCGTGCCGACAGCCCGACCGACCTGGTCGGAGCCGCCCCGTCGGACGGGTTCGGCAAGATCCGGCACAGCGTCCGGATGCTGTCGCTCTCGAATGCCTTCACGCCCGAGGATGTCGCCGAATTCGACGCTCGGATCCGGCGCTTCCTCGGGCTCGGTACCGAGGACAGGCTGGCTTACACCGCCGAGCCGAAGATCGACGGGCTAAGCCTTTCGATCCGCTACGAGGACGGCGCGCTGATCCACGCCGCGACCCGTGGCGACGGACAGATCGGCGAGGACGTGACCGCGAATGTACGGACTATCGGGGACATCCCCGCGCGGCTGGACGGTGCGCCCGCCATCCTCGAGGTGCGGGGCGAGGTCTATATGAGCCACGCCGATTTCGCCGCCCTCAATGCGCGGCAGGCCGAGGCCGGGGCCAAGTCTTTCGCCAACCCGAGGAATGCCGCGGCCGGCAGCCTTCGCCAGCTCGACGCCGAGATCACGCGCGCCCGACCGCTGCGGTTCTTCGCCTATGCCTGGGGCGAGGTGTCGGATCCGCTGGCCGACACGCAGACCGGCGCATTGGACCGGCTGGCCCGACTGGGCTTCTCGGTGAACCCCGAGACCGCGACCTGCGACGGGCCCGCCGCGTTGATGGCGGTCTATGACGGCATCGCCGCGCGCCGGGCCGAGCTCGGCTACGATATCGACGGGGTGGTCTACAAGGTCGACGACCTGGCGCTTCAGGCGCGGCTGGGGTTCCGTTCGACCACGCCACGCTGGGCGACGGCCCACAAGTTCCCCGCCGAGACGGCATGGACCCGGCTGGAAGGCATCGACATCCAGGTCGGGCGCACCGGCGCGCTCTCGCCCGTGGCGCGACTGACGCCGGTGACGGTGGGCGGCGTGGTCGTCTCGAACGCGACGCTCCACAACGAGGACTATATCGCCGGTCGCGACAATTCCGGAAACCCGATCCGGGGCGGCGCCGATCTGCGGGTGGGCGACCGTGTCGAGGTCTTCCGCGCAGGCGACGTCATTCCCAAGCTGCGCGACGTGGACATGTCCGCGCGTCCGGCGGACGCCGTGCCCTACACCTTCCCCGACACCTGTCCCGAATGCGGCAGCCCGGCCACGCGCGAACCCGGCGAGAGCGTGCGCCGCTGCACCGGCGGGCTGATCTGTCCCGCGCAGGTGGTCGCACGGCTCAAGCATATGGTCGGGCGCGCGGCGCTGGATATCGACGGGCTGGGCGACAAGGAGGTCGAGCGGTTCCACGACCTCGGCTGGATCCGGCGACCTGCGGATATCTATACTCTGCAGGGCCGCTACGGCTCCGGGATGAAGAGCGTGGCGGCGCTCGACGGCTGGGGCGAGACGTCGGCGGCCAAGCTATTCGCGGCGATCGAGGCGGCGCGGGTGCAACCGCTGGCGCGCGTCCTCTTCGGGCTGGGCATCCGCCATCTGGGCGAGGTCGCGGGGCGTGACTTGGCCCGGCATTACGGATCGTGGGATGCGTTCGCGGCGGGTGTCGACGCGGCCGAGCCTGCGGCCGAGGCGCATCGGCGGGCCGAGGCCGCCGTTGAGGCCGAGCGGGCCGAGGCCGCCGCCGAGGGGCGGCGCGCCAGGCCGACGGACATCCGCACGACTCTGTGGGTCGACGTCGAACCTGAAGCCCGCGCGGCCTGGGACGACATGGTCGGCATCGACGGGATCGGCGCGACGCTGGCGCTGGCGATCTCCGACGCGCTCCACGCCCCGGAGGAGCGGGCGGCGATCGACGCGCTTCTCGCCGAACTCGAGATCGAGGCGCCCGAGGCCGTAGCCGAGGCGAGCCCGGTCGCGGGGCTCACCGTCGTCTTCACGGGCACCTTGGAGAAGATGACGCGGGCCGAGGCCAAGGCGCGGGCAGAGGCGCTGGGCGCGAAGGTGTCGGGCTCGGTCTCGGCCAAGACGGATCTGCTGGTCGCGGGGCCGGGTGCGGGGTCAAAGGCCGAAAAGGCGGCAACCCTCGGGGTGCGGACGCTGGACGAGGACGGCTGGCTCGACCTGATCGGCGACGCATGAGCGGGCGGCCCGAGCGCCTGTTCCCGCTCTTTGCCGGGCTGGAGACCCTGCCGGGGATCGGCCCGAAGTCCGCCAAGGCGCTGGCGAACCTGCATGTCGCGACGCCGAAGGACCTCGTCCTGACCTTGCCGACGGGGGGCGTGGACCGCAGCCCGGTCGAGAGCATTCGCAACGCGGTGCTGCCCGGCGTGGTGACGGTTCAGGTGACGGTCGGGCGGCACATCCCGCCGGCCACGCGGGGACGCCCCTACCGCATCGAGGTCGAGGACGCGAAGACCAGCTTTCAGGTTGTTTTCTTCCGGGGTGCCGCGGAACTGCACGAGAGGCTTTTGCCGACGGGACAGGCGCGCGTGATCTCGGGCAAGGCGGAGCTTTATGACGGGGTCGCGCAGATGCCGCATCCCGATCACGTTCTGATGCCGGGCGAGGCGCTGCCCGCCTACGAGCCGGTCTATCCGCTGACCGCGGGCGTCACGGCGAAGGCGATGGCGAAGGCCGTTGCCGGGGCGCTGACCCGTGTGCCGGACCTGCCCGAATGGATCGATCCGGGGCAGGTCGCGCAAGCCGGGTGGCCCGGCTTCGCCGACGCGTTGCGAGCGGTTCACGCGCCCGAGGGAGCCGCTGACCTGTCGCCCGGAACGGTGGCGCGGCAACGGTTGGCCTATGACGAACTCTTCGCGCATCAGCTGACGCTGGCGCTCGCGCGGGCGACGGAGCGGGCGCGCAAGGGACGCGCGACCGAGGGAGACGGGCGGATGCGGCGCAAGGTACTGGCCTCGCTGCCGTTCCAGCCGACGGGCGCGCAGATGCGCGCCATCGATGAGATCGCAGGTGATCTGGCCGGGACGCGACGGATGAACCGGCTGCTGCAGGGCGATGTCGGTGCGGGCAAGACGCTGGTCGCACTGATGGCGCTGCTCGCAGCGGTCGAGGCGGGCGGGCAGGGGGTGCTGATGGCCCCGACCGAGATCCTGGCGCGGCAGCATTACAAGGGTCTGCAACCGTTGGCCGAGGCGGCGGGCGTCGTGCTCGAGGTGCTGACGGGCCGCGACAAGGGTCGGGAGCGGCAAGGCAAGCTCGACGCGCTGGCCCGCGGCGACATCCACATCCTCGTGGGCACCCATGCCGTGTTCCAGCGCGACGTGGCCTTCGCCGACCTGCGCCTCGCCGTGATTGACGAGCAGCACCGCTTCGGCGTCCGCCAGCGGATGCTTCTGGGCGAGAAGAATGTGGGCGTGGACGTGCTGGTGATGACCGCGACGCCGATCCCCCGCTCACTGGCGCTGACGCAATACGGCGACATGGACCTGAGCGTGCTGGACGAGAAGCCGCCGGGCCGCACGCCCGTGGCGACCGCGACGATGCCCGTCAGCCGGATGGACGACGTGGTGGCCAAGCTGCGCGCGGCAGTGGCCGAGGGGCGGCAGGCCTACTGGGTCTGTCCGCTGGTCGAGGAATCCGAAACGGTCGACACCACCTCGGCCGAGGAGCGGTTCCGCGCGCTCCGCGCGGCCTTCGGCGAGGGCGTGGTCGGCATGGTCCACGGCCAGATGCCGCCCGCCGAGAAGGACGCCGCCATGGCGCGCTTCGTCGCGGGCGAGACGAAGGTCCTCGTGGCGACGACGGTGATCGAGGTGGGCGTCGACGTGCCCAATGCCTCGATCATGGTCATCGAGCGGGCCGAAACCTTCGGGCTGTCGCAGCTGCACCAGCTGCGGGGCCGGGTGGGGCGCGGGGCGGCGGCCTCGACCTGCTTGCTGATGTACAAGGCGCCGCTGGGAGAGACGGCCGAAGCGCGGCTGCGCATCCTGCGCGAGAGCGAGGACGGCTTCCGCATCTCGGAGGAAGACCTGCGGCTGCGCGGGGCGGGCGACGTGATCGGGACGGCGCAATCCGGCCTGCCACGGTTCCGCATCGCCGACCTTGAACGGCAGGCGGGGTTGATGGAGATCGCGCAGTCGGATGCGCGCACACTCCTGAGCGCCGACCCCAAGCTCGAAGGCGAGCGCGGACGCGCCGCGCGCCTTCTTTTGTGGCTCATGGAGCAGGACAGGGCGCTGAAGCTGCTGTCCGTCGGCTAGGCTGTAGGGCGGAACAAACGCGGTTTGTTCACCTATGTTCTAAAAAAGTTCTTTACAGAACGTGAACAGATATGAGAACAAAGGGTCAACAAGAGCAGCCGAGGAGGTCCAGCAAATGGCCCGGAAGATCATCCGCACCGTCACCCGCATCGAACGCGAACCGGTGACCGACATCCTCGGCGGCATCTGGCTCGTGACCCTCGTGATGGGTCTGCTTCACCTGCCCAGCCTGCTCGCCTGATACCCGGTTTCTGCCCGCGTCCCGTTCATTTCCCGGTTCGTTCGATCCCCGTCGTCCGACCCTGGCCCGTCCGCCTGTCCCCGCGTGACGCCGCCGCCGATCCTCCGCCTTTCCCGTGCGGAACATGATCATTGCCCGATGAACGGGATGCCACTTCACCCGCCGCCTCCGCCCCACGGAGTGCGGCGGTTTTTTTTTGGCGGAGCGTATGGGCGGGTCAGGAGGCCGTGTGCCGCGCGTCGGAGAGCTGATCGAGGGCGGCTAGCGTGGAATCGAGCGCCAGGAGGATCGACGCGTGCCGATTGCGGTAGTCGCGGGCAGGCTCCAGCACCTCGTAGCCATCGAAGGGCGCATCGGGGACGGGGCCACCGGCGGTCAGCATGGCGTGCAGCCCGTCGCGCGCGGCCTGCACCTCGTCGCGCGTACGCCCGATCATCACGGCACCCGAGATCGCGGCAGAGGCTTGGCCCAACGCACAGGCCTTCACGTCCTGCGCGTAGCGGGTGATGCGGCCGTCCTCGGCGTCGAGCGACACCGTCACCGTCGAGCCGCAGAGCGGCGAGCGCGTCCGCGCGGTCGCCATCGCGCCGTCGAGCGTGCCCGCATGGGGCATGTCGGCGGCAAGTGCTAGGATGCGGCCCGAGTAGAGCTTGATCAGATCGGCGTCGGACATGCGGGTTCCTTTCGCGCAGCCTGCGCCTTAGGTAGCGTCGCGACCCGGCGATGCAAAGGTGCCCCATGAGCTTCGACCCTGCGACATTGCGCTACGACGACCGCGGCCTGATCCCGGCCATAGCGCAGGACCATGCCACGGGCGAGGTGCTGATGATGGCGTGGATGAACGCCGATGCCGTCGCGAAGACCATCGCGACCGGTCGCGTCACCTACTGGAGCCGGTCGCGCCAGGCGCTCTGGATCAAGGGCGAGACGTCGGGCCATGTCCAGACGCTCGTGGATCTGCGCGTCGATTGCGACCGCGACGCGCTCCTGCTTCGGGTCGAGCAGGTCGGCCCAGCCTGCCATACGAACCGCAGGTCCTGCTTCTATACGGCGGTCCGCGACGGGGAAGAGATCGAACTGATGGCGCCCGAGACCGCCGGGGGTTGAACCGTTAGCGGTAACAGTGCATTTCGAACGGAACAGGAGGGACGCTCATGCCGCTCGATTCCCGCATCGACGAGATCACCGACCGTATCCGCGAACGCTCCCGCGACCGCCGCGATGCCTATCTCAAACGCATGCGGAAGCAGGCCGAGCAGGGACCTCGGCGCGGTCACCTCGATTGCGGCAACCAGGCCCATGCCTACGCGGCGATGGGCGAGATGAAGGACGACCTCGTCGCCGACCGCGTTCCGAACATCGGGATCGTCACCGCCTATAACGACATGCTGAGCGCGCATCAGCCGTTCAAGGATTATCCCGACCGCATCAAGGCCGCCGCGCGCGCCGCGGGTGCTACCGCACAGGTCGCGGGCGGCGTGCCCGCCATGTGCGACGGCGTCACCCAAGGCCAGGCGGGAATGGAGCTTTCGCTTTTCAGCCGCGATGTAATCGCGCTCGCGACCGGCGTCGCGCTCAGCCACAACACCTTCGACAGCGCGCTCTATCTGGGGATCTGCGACAAGATCGTGCCGGGCCTCGTCATCGCGGCGGCGACCTATGGCTACCTTCCGGGGATCTTCGTGCCTGCCGGCCCGATGCCCAGCGGACTGCCCAACGAGGAGAAGGCTGCCACCCGTCGGGCCTTCGCCGAAGGCAAGGTGGGGCGCGCCGAATTGATGGCCGCCGAGATGGCGTCTTACCATGGCCCCGGCACCTGCACCTTCTATGGCACCGCGAATTCCAACCAGATGCTGATGGAGTTCATGGGCCTACACCTGCCGGGTGCGAGCTTCGTCAACCCCGGCACACCGCTGCGCGACGCGCTGACGGACGCCGCCGCGACCCGTGCGGCCGCGATCACGGGCCTCGGGAACGCCTACACGCCGGTCTGCGACGTGCTGGATGAGAAGGCGTGGGTGAACGGGCTGGTCGGGCTGATGGCGACGGGCGGGTCGACGAACCTCGTCCTCCACCTGATCGCGATGGCGCGGGCCGCCGGGGTCGAACTGACCTGTGCCGATTTCGACGCGATCTCGGGCGTCACACCCCTGATGGCGCGGGTCTATCCCAACGGCCTTGCGGACGTGAACCATTTCCACGCGGCGGGCGGGCTGCCCTATATGATCGGTCAGCTTCTCGACGCGGGTCTCCTACACGAAGACGTGCAGACTGCGGCGGGGCAGGGGCTTTCGGCCTATGCGAGCGAGCCGAAGCTCGGACCCGACGGCCTGCACTGGGCGCCCGGCCCCCGCGAAAGCCAGAACGACAAGATCCTGAAGCCGCCGCATGATGCCTTCGCCACCACCGGGGGCCTGCGGCAGATGCGCGGCAATCTGGGGCTGGGCGTCACCAAGATCAGCGCCGTCGCCGAGGATCATCAGGTGGTCGAAGCGCCCTGCGCCGTGTTCCACGACCAGGACGCGGTCAAGGCGGCGTTCAAGGCCGGCACGCTCGACCGCGACGTGATCGTGGTGCTGCGCTACCAGGGTCCGAAGGCCAATGGCATGCCGGAGCTGCACGCGCTGACCCCGTCGCTGTCGGTGCTTCTGCAACGCGGGTTCAAGGTCGCGCTGGTCACCGACGGGCGCATGTCGGGCGCGTCAGGCAAGGTGCCCTCGGCCATCCATGTGGCGCCCGAAGCGCTGGATGGCGGCCTGATCGCCAAGCTGCGGGACGGCGATATCCTGCGTTACGACGCCAAGGCGGGACGGCTCGAATGCCTCACGGAAGGCGTCGAGGGGCGAGAGATCGAGGTCCCCGACCTCAGCGCCAACGAGGAGGGGCTCGGCCGCGAGCTTTTCGCGCTTTTCCGTGCCAATGCCGGTCCCGCCGACCAGGGCGCCGGCATCGTCATCTGAACCACCCGGAGCCTTGCCCATGACCCCCGCCGACCAGTCCCGCGCCGCCCGTGATATCGCTGCCGCGGCCCCCGTGATCCCCGTGCTCGTGCTCGACGACGCCGCTCAGGCGCGCCCCTTGGCCGAGGCATTGGTGGCTGGCGGCCTGCCCGCGCTCGAAGTCACGCTGCGCACGCCCGCGGCCCTCGACTGCATCCGCGCGATGGCCGACGTGCCGGGAGGGATGGTCGGCGCGGGCACGCTTCTGACGCCTGCCGACGTGCGGGCGGCCAAGGCAGCGGGCGCGACCTTCGGGGTGTCGCCCGGTGCGACCGACACGCTCCTGCAGGCTTGCGTGGACGAGGATCTGCCGCTTCTGGCGGGGGCCGCGACCGCGACCGAAGCGATGGCCCTTCTGGAAAAGGGCTACGACATGCTGAAGTTCTTCCCGGCCGAAGCCTCCGGCGGGGCGCCCGCGCTCAAGGCCATCGGCGCGCCGATCCCGCAGATCGCGTGGTGCCCCACGGGCGGCGTCAGCCCGTCCAACAAGGGCGACTACCTGTCGCTGTCGAACGTGGTCTGTGTCGGCGGATCCTGGGTCGCCCCGAAGGACGCTATGGCGGCGGGCGACTGGGCCGCGATCGAGGCGCTGGCCCGTGCGGCGCGGGCCTAGGACAGACCGGCCGTCGAGCCCGCGCCGGTCTGGAGATAGCCGTCGACCTCGCCCGACCCGATTCCGCCGAGCTTGGTGAAGTCGCCGCCGATGAACATCGCCTGGCCCGCGTCGCGGATCACCTGATGCGTCGCGCGCGCGAGCGCCGAGCCGAGCGAGATGCGCGCGGCCCCGGCCTCGGCGAAGTCCGTCCGCGAGGATTGCGTCCACGGCCCGGCGGCCAGTGCGTTGACCGGCTTGGAGACGCTGGCGGTGATCCGTCTGAGGTCGTTCATTTCGCCTGGCATCGGGCAGTAGAGGACGTCCGCCCCCGCCGCTTCGAACGCCTGCAGCCGCCGGATCGCCTCGTCCAGATCGTAGGCGCCGGTCATCACGCCATCCGCCCGCGCGCAGAACACGAAGTCGCGGGTGGCCTGCCGCGCGGCCAGCGCCGCCGTCTCGATCCGCGCTACCGCCGCGGCAAACTCATAGGCCGTGCCGTCGGGCGCGATATCTTCGATGCAGCACCCGGCCAGCCCCGCCAGTGCCGATTGCTGCACCGTCTCGGCGCAGTCGATGGGATCGGGCCCGTAGCCATCCTCGAGATCGGCCGAAATGGGCACGTCCACATGTTTCGCGAGGTCGGCGGCATGGGCGATCGCCTCGTCGCGCCCGACGCGCCCGCCATCGGGCAGGCCGCGCGTGAAGGCGAACCCGGCCGAGGAGGTCGCGATCGCCTGCGCGCCGAGGGCCACGAGCATTCGCGCCGAGCCGACATCCCACGCATTCGCAAGGATGAAGGGGTCGCCGGGGACGTGCATCGCGCGGAAATCGGTCATGTCGGGCCTCCTGTTCGCGACGAAGGGGACACGCCGCGCGCGGGTGTGTCAAACGGTTGCGGCGCGGCGCGCCGCCATGTTACGCCACCGGCCATGGACCGCGCGCGCTGCATCATCTGCATCTGACGCGTCCGCCAGTGCAAACGGCGGGCGACGGGTGTCCGCGACCGCGCTCCGGCCCCATCCCCGCGAACACGGAAAGGCCGGCATGGACCGTCCCACCATTCGCCTGCGCGACAGCCTCCGCCGCGAGGTCGTGCCCTTCACGCCGCTCGAACCGGACCACGTGCGGATGTATCTCTGCGGGCCGACCGTTTACGACCGTGCGCATCTCGGCAACGCGCGGAACGTGATCCTGTTCGACGTACTGGCGCGGTTGATGCGGCACGACTACGCCCGCGTGACCTACGTGCGGAACGTCACGGACGTGGACGACAAGATCAACGCCCGCGCCGCCGAGACGGGGCGCGACATCCGCGACATCACCGAGGAAACGCTTGGCTGGTTTCATGACGACATGGCCGCGCTCGGAAACCTGGCCCCCGATGTCGAGCCCCGGGCGACCGAGTACATCCCGCAGATGATCGAGATGATCGAGGGGTTGATCGCGTCCGGCAACGCCTATGAAGCAGAGGGGCACGTCCTTTTTGCGGTGGGCAGCTATGACGGGTACGGCAAGCTTTCGGGCCGCTCGCTCGACGACATGATCGCGGGCGCGCGGGTCGAGGTCGCGCCCTACAAGCGCGACTCGATGGATTTTGTGCTGTGGAAGCCGTCGGATGACGGCACGCCCGGCTGGGACAGCCCGTGGGGCCGGGGGCGACCCGGCTGGCATATCGAGTGCTCGGCCATGTCGAAGGCGCTGTTGGGGACGTCGTTCGACATTCACGGCGGCGGCAACGACCTGCTGTTCCCGCATCACGAGAACGAGCGCGCGCAGAGTTGCTGCGCCGATCCCGGCGCGGGCTTCGCGCAGATCTGGCTGCACAACGAGATGCTGCTGGTCGAGGGCCGCAAGATGTCCAAGTCGCTGGGCAATTTCTTCACCGTCCGCGACCTGCTGGACCAGGGCGTGCCGGGCGAGGTGATCCGCTTCGTGTTCCTGTCCACGCATTATTCCAAGCCGATGGACTGGACCGAGGCGAAGGCGCGCGAGGCCGAGGGCATCCTGCGGAAATGGCGGGAACTTGCCACGGAGGGCGGCACGCCCGATTCTAGCGTTCTCAAGATGTTGCGCGACGACGTTAACACACCGGGTGTGATCGCGGAGCTGCACCGCATCGCCAAGACGGGCGACGGCGCGACGCTGGCGGCATCGGCGGGGCTGCTGGGGCTGTTGGTTCCCGAGATGGGCGCATGGGCCGAGGCGCAGCCCGGCGGGATCGTCGAGGCGGTGCTGGAAGCGCGAACGACTGCGCGAGCCGAGAAGGACTGGGCGCGGGCCGATGCCCTGCGCGATGCGCTGGTCGCGGCGGGGGTCGTGGTGACCGACGGCAAGGGCGCGGGCTGGGAGGCGGGGCCAGGCTTCGATCCGTCGAAGCTGGAGGGCGTGGTGTGACCGAACGCCTCTACCTCTACGACACCACGCTGCGCGACGGGCAGCAGACGCAGGGCGTGCAGTTCGCGGCCGCCGAGAAGCGCGAGATCGCGGGGATGCTCGATGCGCTCGGGATCGACCATATTGAGGGCGGCTGGCCGGGTGCGAACCCGACTGACAGCGAGTTCTTCGACGATGCGCCGAAGACGCGCGCGACGCTGACCGCTTTCGGTATGACCAAGCGCGTCGGGCGCTCGGCGGCGAATGACGACGTGCTGGCCGCGGTGTTGAACGCGCGCACGCCCGCCGTCTGCCTCGTCGGCAAGACGCATCCGTTCCATGTCCGCACGGCGCTCGGCTGCACCTTGGAGGAAAATCTCGACGCGATCCGCGATTCCGTGGCCCATCTTGTTGCGGAAGGGCGCGAAGCCCTGTTCGACGCCGAACACTTCTTCGACGGCCACGCCGAGGACGCGGAATATGCCATCGCCTGCGTCCGAACCGCGCTGGATGCCGGGGCGCGGTGGGTCGTGCTCTGCGACACCAATGGCGGCACGATGCCCGCGCGGATCGGCGCGGTCGTGGCCGAAGTCATCGCGGCGGGCATTCCCGGCGACCGGCTGGGCATCCACACCCATAACGACACCGAACAGGCCGTGGCCGGCACGCTGGCGGCGGTCGATGCGGGCGCGCGGCAGATCCAGGGCACGCTGAACGGTCTGGGCGAGCGCTGCGGCAACGCCAACCTGACCTCGCTCATTCCGACGCTGGTCCTGAAATCCGAATATGCCGACCGGTTCGAGACCGGCGTGACCGCCGAGGCGCTGCCCCGGCTGATGCGCGCCTCGCGGCGACTGGACGACATCCTCAACCGCGTACCCCGGCGCGAGGCCCCCTATGTCGGCGCCTCGGCCTTCGCGCATAAGGCGGGCCTGCACGCGAGCGCGATCCTCAAGGATCCGACGACCTACGAGCACGTGCCGCCGGAATCGGTGGGCAACCAGCGGATCGTGCCGATGTCGAACCAGGCGGGCCTGTCGAACCTGCGCCGCCGGCTGGCCGAGGCCGGGCTCGACGGAGACGAGGATCAGCTTCGCCGCATCCTGACCCGCGTGAAGGAGGCCGAGGATCGCGGCTATTCCTACGACGTGGCGCAGGCGAGCTTCGAGATTATGGCGCGCGAGGAGCTGGGGCTGATGCCCGAGCTGTTCGAGGTGAAGCGCTACCGCGTCACGGTCGAGCGGCGGAAGAACAAGTACGACCGGATGGTAACGCTCTCCGAGGCGGTGGTCGTGGTGAAGGTCGATGGCGAGAAGAAGCTGAGCGTGTCCGAAAGCCTCGACGAGAGTGGCAGCGACCGGGGTCCGGTCAACGCGCTCTCGAAGGCGCTGGCCAAGGATCTGGGGCGCTATCAGGACGGCATCGCGGATATGCGGCTGACCGATTTCCGCGTGCGCATCATGCAGGGCGGGACCGAGGCCGTCACCCGCGTCATCATCGACCACGAGGACGATGCCGGGCGCCGCTGGTCGACCGTGGGCGTTAGCCCGAACATCGTGGATGCATCCTTCGAAGCACTGCTCGACGCGGTGCGCTGGAAGCTGGTGCAGTGACCGTCGCCGCCTGCGCGGGTCTCGTGCAGCGGGGCGACCCGGCGCGGTTCCGGGCGGTGATGGCCGCACCGGTGGGGCTGCGGGCGATGCTCTTTCCGCTCTATGCCTTCAACCTCGAGGTGGCGCGCGCGCCCTGGGTCACGCAGGAGCCGCTGATCGCGCAGATGCGCCTTCAGTGGTGGCGCGACGCGCTGGACGAGATCGCGGGCGGCGGCCAGGTCCGACGGCACGAGGTGGTCACGCCGCTGGCCGAAGTGCTGGACGGCGAAGGCGCGCGGGCGCTGGACGACGCGGTCGCGGCGCGCATGTGGGACGTCGAGGGGACGCGCCCCGAGGATGCGGCCGCGCTCCTGCGCCATCTCGACCGGACATCGGGCACCCTCCTCTGGACGGCGGCGCGGCTTGCGGGGGCGGACGATGCGCCGGCGGCGCGGGATGCGGGGCTGGCGCACGGGATCGCGTCCTGGCTGACGGCGATGCCGAACCTCGAGGCGCGGGGCCGCGCGCCCTTGCCGCCCGGCGACCGGGCGGCGGAGGTGCGGGGCTTGGCCGAGGCCGGGCTCGCCGCGCTCGGACGGTTTCGCGACGCGACGATTCCCAAGGCGGCGCGGCCCGTCTTCTTCGTGCTGTCCGACGTGGCGGCGGTTCTGACTGCGTTCCGCGATGCGCCGGACGTCCAGCCTGAGCTGTCGGACGCGGGCAGCCGGTGGCGCCTCGTCCGTGCGTCGATCACGGGGCGGGTCTAGGAGGGCTCAGGCCCGCTCGGTCCGAAGGTAGCTGCGCATCCCGTAGAGCAGTGGCGCGCCATCCTCGTCCACCCGCACGGCGCGAACGCGGCCGATGATGACGTGATGCGTCCCGATCTTCTCGGCCGATTGCAGCTCGCAATCGAAGCCGGCCAGCGCGTCGAGCATGGGGGCGCCCGTGGTCTCGACCGACCAGTCGATGGTGGCGAACTTGTCGCCGCCCGGCGCGGGCGCGCGGCTGGCGAAGGTGTCGGCGATGTCCGACTGGTCGTCATGCATGACGTTGATCGCGAAGCACCCGTTGGCGAGGATCGGTTCGGCCGCAGAGGAGCCACCGTTGATGCAGACCAGCATCGAGGGCGCTTCGCCATCCGCCGACACGCTGGTCCAGGCCGAGACGGTGACGCCGGCGCGCCCGCCCGGCCCGTCGGTCGTGACGATGCTGACCGTGGCGGCGGCCCGGCTCATGGCGTGGACGAAATCGGCGCGTAGTTGGCTGTCGGGCATGGGCAGGCACCTAACGCATGGGGGGGCGGTGTCGAGAGGCTTTCCCTCGGGCGCCGGGCGTGATTGCGTCGGCGTCGGAGGTGACGGTATGGCATTGCAGGACGCACGGGATCAGGTCGACGGGGCATTCACGCGCGATCGTGACCGGGGGCTGAACTTCGAGAACGCGTTCGGGGGCGCGACGTCGATCTTCCGGCGGCGCTACACGAAGGACCTCGCGGGGTTCGACCTGGCGGTGACCGGCGTGCCCTTCGATCAGGCCGTCACGCATCGCCCCGGCACGCGCTTCGGCCCTCGCGCCATCCGCGAGGCGAGCGCGCTCCAGCCCTTCGATCCGCCTTATTACTGGGACTACTCGCCGCTCGATGAGTTCGCCATCGCGGATTACGGCGATGTCGGCTTCGATTACGCCAAGGTGGCCGATTTCCCGCAGGCGCTGCGCGATCACGTCGCGGGCATCCTTGGGCAGGGCGCATGCTGCATCGCGATGGGGGGCGACCATTATGTCAGCTTCCCGATCCTGCAGGCCCATGCCGAGGCGCATGGCCCCCTGAGCCTGATCCAGTTCGATGCCCATTCCGACACCTGGCCCGATGACGACATGAGTCGGATCGACCACGGGACGATGTTCTACAAGGCGGTGAAGACCGGCGTGATCGACCCCGCGACCAGCGTGCAGGTCGGCATCCGGACCGTGAACCCCGATACGCTGGGTGTGACGACCATTGATGCCCGCGCCGTCCACGAGGCGCCGCCGGGCGAAGTGGCCGAGCGGATCAAGGCCGTCGTCGGCGACCGCCCCTGCTACGTGACCTTCGACATCGACTGCCTCGATCCGGCCTTCGCGCCCGGAACGGGAACGCCGGTCTGGGGCGGGCTGTCGAGCGCGCAGGCAGCGGCGATCCTGCGGGATCTGGCGGGCATCAACATGGTTGGCGGCGACGTGGTCGAGGTCTCGCCGCCCTATGACACGACGGGCGCGACAGCCATCGCGGGGGCGCATGTCGTGATGGAGTTGATCTGCCTTTGGGGCTGGACGCGCCGCTGATACGGGGTCAGCGGAACGCCAGCCCGACGCCGAAGGCCACGACGGCGCAAGCGCCCCCGACCAACAGCGTCTCGCCGACCGAGCGCCAGATGGACTCGGTCGAAACGCGCCAGCGCAGAAAGCCCAGCACCATCAGCGCCACCACCGAGCCCACGCAGCTGAGCGTGAAGCTCGTCGTGCCCGACCCGCCGGCGATGTAGGGCAGGAGCGGGACGGCCCCGAAGACGACGAAGCTGCCGAAGGTCACCAGCCCGTTTAGCCAAGGCACATCGTCGGTCGGGTCGGCCAGCCCGATCTCGTATTGCATCATGAAATCGGCCATCATCTCGGGGTTTCTCGCCAGGATCGCGGCCATGTCGCGGGCATCGGCGGGTTCCACGCCCCGCTCTTCCAGAAGCTCGACCGTCTCGGCGATTTCGGCCTCGGGGTTCACGTCGATCTCGCGGCGTTCCTTGGCGCGGATCGCGTGGTAGACGTCCTGTTCCGAGCGCGACGACAGGAACTCGCCCAGACCCATCGAGGTCGCATCGGCAAAGAGGTTGGCCAACCCGAAGAGCAGAACCGCCACGACGCCCACCTCGGCCGTGCCGTCGGTCGCGAGCCCCGCGAAGCCCGCCACCACGGCGAAGGTCGTGACGATGCCGTCATTGCCGCCATAGACGATCTGCCGGATGAAATCCTGCAGCGGCGTGATGCGGTGTTCGTCGGCCTTGTGGCGGGCAAGCGCGCTGTCGGTCATCCGTTGAGCATCGGGACCTGTTCGGGTGCGGTCAAGGCGGTCTGGCAATGCGACCCCGTCCGGCTTAGATGAAACGGGAGACGGCCCTGAGGAGGCATCATGCCCCGCGACCTGAAGATCCCCGCCGAGCGGCATCCCGAGAAGCAGCGCGGCCCCGACAACCCGCAGCCGAAGAAGCCTGCGTGGATCCGGGTGAAGGCGCCCGTGGGCGAGGGTTACAAGCAGACCGCGAAGATCATGCGCGAGCACAAGCTGGTCACGGTCTGCGAGGAGGCTGGCTGCCCGAATGTGGGCGAGTGCTGGTCGCAGGGCCACGCGACCATGATGATCATGGGCGAGGTCTGCACCCGCGCCTGCACCTTCTGCAACATCGCGACTGGCAAGCCGCCCGAGGCGCTCGACGTGTTCGAGCCGGGACGCGTAGCGGACGCGGTGCAGAAGCTGGGTCTCAACCACGTGGTCGTTACCTCGGTCGATCGCGACGACGTCGAGGATGGCGGGGCCGAGCATTTCGCCCAGACGATCCGCGCGATCCGCAAGCGCGCGCCCGACACCACGATCGAGATCCTTACGCCCGACTTCATCAAATGCGCCCCCGAGGCGCTGGAGGTCGTGGTCGCGGCCCGGCCGGACGTGTTCAACCACAACCTCGAAACCGTGCCCGGCCTCTATCCCGAGGTGCGGCCCGGTGCGCGCTACTTCCACTCGCTGCGCTTGCTTCAGCGCGTGAAAGAGCTGGATCCGTCGATGTTCACCAAGTCCGGCATCATGGTCGGCTTGGGCGAAGACCGTCAGGCGGTCTTGCAGGTCATGGACGACATGCGCGCCGCCGACATCGATTTCCTGACGATCGGCCAATACCTCCAGCCAACGCCCAAGCATCACGCGGTCGACCGCTTCGTCACGCCCGAGGAGTTCGCGGGCTACGAAAAGGCCGCCTGGGGCAAGGGATTCGGAATGGTGTCGGCCACGCCGCTGACGCGGTCGAGCTATCATGCGGGCGACGATTTCGCGCGCCTTCGGGCAGAGCGCGAGAAGCGCCTCGGCCGGGGCTGATCCGCGCGGGCCCGATTTCGTCGCAATTTCCCGTTAGACCGGCGGCATGATGATGCGGAGACGCCCTCTCAACCCGCATGTCGCCGGCGCGCTGATCTTCTTTCTCGGGACGGCACTCGGGGCGCTGCTCTTGTTCAACACCGACGGTTGGGTCTGGTGGATCGCGGCCTTCGCGATCTGGATCGTCTTCGGCACTCTGGGTGAGCGCGTGTTCAGACGGCTCGCCA
Organism: uncultured Jannaschia sp.; assembly: GCF_947503795.1. Lineage (NCBI taxonomy): Bacteria > Pseudomonadati > Pseudomonadota > Alphaproteobacteria > Rhodobacterales > Roseobacteraceae > Jannaschia > uncultured Jannaschia sp. The sequence goes on from NZ_CANNEZ010000001.1 coordinate 1,358,460, forward strand.
CGCCCGAGGAAATCCGCGAGGACCTCGCGAACCGCGCCGACAGCATCGATTGAGGCCGAGCTATTCGCGGGGCGGTAGCGCCTTGAGATAGGCCGCGATGGCCGCCCGGTCGCCATCCGGCAGACGGGCGAGGTTCTCGACCACATGCCTCATATGTCCGGCAGCCACATCGAATTCCGGCGTGAACCCGTCGGTGAGGTAGGCCTCGATCTCGTCTTCGGACCACGTCAGTTCGGCAGGCGTGATGTTCGGAATGCGCCCCGGCCCCGACGGGTTCGGCGCGCCCGCCATCCAGCGCGACCGGTCGAGACCGCCCAGCGCGGTGCGCGGTGTGTGGCATTCGGCGCAGTGGGACAGCGCCTCGGCGAGATAGCGGCCCCGCTCGACATCCGCCTCGGGGCCCGGCCCCGTGAAGTCCGCCGAGCCGTAAAGCTGTTTCCAGACGCCGACGCCGCGCCGGATCGAGAAGGGGAAGGCGATGTCATGCGCGGGCCTCGCGCCTTCGGCCGCGGGGAGCGTCTGCCAGAACGCCCAGAGATCAACGATGTCCTGCGGGTTTGCGAGCCGGTAGGCCGCATAGGGAAAGACCGGGAAGTAATGCGCGCCCTCGGGCGAGACACCCCGCTGCACGGCGCTGGCGAACTCGTCCGCCGTCCATGCGCCGATGCCATCCTCGGGGTGCATCGAGACGTTTGGCGCGTAGAAGGTGCCGAAATCCGACGGAAAGGCCTGACCGCCGGTCAGGACGAGCTGCGCATCGCCCTCGGCTTCGGGGGCCATATGGCAGGACGCGCAGCCCCCGGCCCAGAAGACCGCCTCGCCGCGTGCCGCGTCCCCGGCGAGGTCGTCATAGATGCCCGCGGGCAGCGGGTCGGCGCGCGTGATCCAGAGACCCAGCGAGAGGCAGGCCGCGCCCAGAAGCGCGGCCCCGGCGATCAGGCGCCGCATCCCGGCTCAGTTCTTGACGCGGAAGTCGTCGTGGCAGCCGCCGCAGGACTTGCCGACATCGCCCATCGCGGCCTGCACGCCTTCCAGCCCGTCGCCGGCCACGGCCTGCAGCGCGGTCACGGCGGTGCCGTAAGCCTCCCAGTCCTCCTGGAAGCCCGCCCAATTCTCGGCGATGGCGGGCAGCGCCCGGGTGCCCTCGATGCCTAGCGTGTCGGCCGGGAACAGCGGCTCGAGATGCAACATCGACATCGCCACGAGGTTGTCGGCGGCGACCTGTGCCGTGGCTGCGTCATACTCGGCATCGCCGCGCGCCATGCCGCCTACGAGACCCAGATTGTAGCCCACGACCTGCATGGCGCCCTGGCGCGCCTTGATCTGCGGCGGCGCCTCGTGCGACGCGGCGAGGGCGATGGTTCCGACGGTGCACAGCCCGGCGACGAACGCGATGGTCGAACGATTCATGACGTAACTCCCATAAGACAACGGGCCGAGCTTGCGCCCGGCCCGATGCCAAATCAACCAATGATTTACCTAAGGTAAGCGCGGCTCACCCCGGATGGTACGCCTGCTCGCCGTGGATCGCGAGGTCGAGGCCCTCCTGTTCGATGTCCTTGGAAACGCGGATCGGAAAGACCAGCTTGACTGCGAACACGATCAGCAGGGTGACAACGATCGTGTAGATCCCGACCACCGCGATGCCGCCCAGTTGGGCCCCCCAGGTGCCCGCGCCGAAGACCGCGATCATGATCGTGCCGAACACACCGCCGACCCCGTGGACGGCGAAGACGTCGAGCGTGTCGTCGATCTTCAGGAGGTTGCGGATGACGTTCACGGCCTCCTGGCAGAGGACGCCCGCGACCGCGCCGATCACCAAGGCCTCGACCGGGCCGACGAAGCCCGAGGCGGGCGTGATCGAGGCGAGGCCCGCGATGGTGCCCGTCACGATGCCCACCAGCGAGGCCTTGCCGTACTTGATCCGCTCCCACATGGCCCAGCTCAGCGACGCGGTCGCCGCCGAGATATGGGTGACCGTCAGCGCCATGGCGGCACCGCCGTCGGCGGCCAGCTGCGAGCCGCCATTGAAGCCGAACCAGCCGACCCAGAGCATCGACGCGCCGATCATCACGTAGCCGGGATTGTGCGGCGGCTTGGTCTTGTCGCCGCGCGGCCCGAGGAAGACCGACACCACGATCGCCGCGAGCCCTGCCGTCTCGTGCACCACGAGGCCACCGGCGAAGTCGCGCACGCCGATCTCGCCGAAGATCCCGCCATCCGACAGCATCCCGCCGCCCCAGATCCAGTGGACCACGGGCGCGTAGCAGAGCAGCATCCACGCCCCCGAGAACGCGAGGACGAAGCCGAAGCCCACCCGCTCGACATAGGCGCCGACGATGAGGGCGGGGGTGATGATCGCGAAGGTCATCTGGAAGGCGAAGAACAGCACCTCCGGCAGCGTGCCTGCCAGGTCGTCGGCGGTCACGCCGAGAAGGAACGCCTTCTCCAGCCCACCCCAAAGCGCATTGCCCTCGCCGAAGGCGATCGAATAGCCCACGGCAAGCCACAGGACGCTCATCAGGCAGGCGATGGCGTAGCAGTGCATGAAGACGCTCAGCACGTTCCGCGCGCGGACGAGCCCGCCGTAGAACAGCGCAAGGCCCGGCAATGTCATGAACAGGACCAGCGCGGTTGCGACGATGATCCAGGCGGTGTCGGCTCCGACCATTTCGGTATTCTCCCCCTTCTGTGTCCCGGCCGTGTGGCGAGAGGCGGGTGCCGTTGAAAGAGGCAGGGCTGCGGCCGGGTGCTGAAAATTGTCGCGATGCGTGATGTGCGCGCCGTTTGTGCGCTCAGACGGCACGATGCCCGCGAATTGGGCGCCGGTGAATCAGCGCGCGCTGCGCCACGCGGCCCAGTCCTCGGGCGTGTCGAGATCGGTCAGCGCCGCGCGCCCTGGCAGGGCCACGGTCGAGACTCCGGCACCCGACAGCAGAGATCGTGCGCCGTGATCGCCGGTCAGGCGGGCCAGTGCGGCGAAGTGATCGCGGCCGAAGACGACCGGCTGACCCGGCGTCCCGTCCGCGGCGGTCGCCCGGAGGATCGAGCCTTCGCCTCGACGCCATGTGTCCACGACGGCCTGCAACGCGGCCGCATCGATCTCGGGCATGTCGGCGAGGTGGATCAGGAGCGCGTCGGCCGTCACCTCGGCCACGCCCGCCCGGATCGACGCGGACATGGCCCGGTCCGCCACATCCACCAGCCGCGCCGGCGTATCGCCCAGCCAGGCCCGTCGCCGGGTATCCCCGGCCGGCAGCGCGACGATCACCTCGGGAGAGACGGCGCAGGCAGCCCGCACGGCGCGCAGGATCAGCGGGGTGCCATCCACCTCCTCCAGAAGCTTGTCGGCGCCCTGCATCCGCGACGACGCGCCCGCGGCGAGGACGAGGATGGCGGGGATGGGGCGCATGGCGGTTTCCGAGGCTGCGGTCACGTCCCGTTAACCATCCCCGCCTCCTCTGGCCAGAAATACCTCGGGGGTCCGGGGGCAGCGCCCCCGGCGTCGCTCACCCGCGCTGGCGTTCGCCGTTCGCATCGAAGATCGGGGCATGCTGCAACCGCGCGGGCAGCCGCTTGCCCAGAACCTCGATCGACCACGGCCCCTCGGCATCCGCGTCGGTGCGGGGCACATATCCCAGCGCCATCGACGCCGCCGCGTTGTGCGCGAACCCGCCCGACGTGACCCAGCCGACGCAATCGTCGCCAAGATAGATCGGCTCGTCCCCGATCACGTCCGAATCCTCGGCCTCGACCACGAAGCTGCGCAGCCGCAACGCGCCGCCCGCGTCCCGTTCCGCCACCGCGCCCGCCTTGCCGATGAACTCCGCCTCCTTGCCGTAGGCCACGAAGCGGTCCAGCCCGGCCTCGAGCGGGCCGTAGAGCGGGCGATATTCGCTGCCCCAACCGCCGTAATTCTTCTCCAGCCGCATGGCGTTGAGCGCGCGCAGACCGAACGGCCTGATCCCCAGGGGCTCGCCTGCCTGCATCAGAAGCTCGAATACGCTGCGCTGGTATTCCGGCTTCATCCAGATCTCGTAGCCGAGATCGCCGGTGAAGCTGACGCGGCCCATGATGCAGGGCGCCATGCCGACATCCATGCGCCGAACGCGCATGAAACGCATGCCGTCGTTCGAGACATCCTCGCCCGTAACCGCCTGCATCAACTCGCGCGACTTCGGTCCCGCGATCGAGAGGCCGAGCAGTCCAAGACCGTGATTGACGATCTCGATCTCCTCGTCCCCGCGATGGGTCTCGAACCAGCGCATGTAGAACACCTCGGCCATGCCGGAGCCGGCGAGGAAGAATTCATCCTCGGCCAGGCACGAGATGGTCAGGTCCCCCTGCAACTTGCCGTCTTCCTTGAGAAGGGGCGCGAGGGCCATGCGGCCTGGCGCGGGGATCTTGCAGGCGAACAGGCGGTCGAGCCACGCACGCGCGCCCGTGCCCCGGACCGTGAACTTCGAGAAGCCCGAGATTTCCATGATCCCGACGCCCTCGCGGCAGGCGCGGACCTCAGCGGCGACATGGTCGAAATCGGTCGAGCGGCGCCACGAGAACACGTCACGCGTCTCGTCGGGCGAGAACCAGAGCGGCGCCTCGAGGCCCCAGCTGTCGCCCATCTGCGCGCCGAGCCCCAGAAGGCGGTCGTAGATCGGCGTCGTCTTGTGGGGGCGCGCGGCGGGCAGCTCCTCGTTGGGGAACTTGATCGAGAAGCGGCGGGCGTAATTCTCCTGCACCTTGGGGTTGGTGTAGCTGAGCGTGGCCCAGTCGCCGTAGCGGGCGACATCCATCGCCCAGACGTCGAAGCCCGGATCTCCGTCGGTCATCCAGTTGGCCAGCGCCAGCCCCACGCCGCCGCCCTGGCTGAACCCCGCCATAACGCCGCAGGCCGACCAGAAGCCCGGTAGGCCCCGCACGGGGCCGACCAGCGGGTTGCCATCGGGCGCGAAGGTGAAGGGGCCATTGATGATCTGCTTGATGCCCGCGGTCTGGAAGGCCGGGAAATGGTCGAAGCCCACCTCCAGCGACGGCGCGATGCGGTCGATGTCGGGCTGCAGCAGCTCGTGCCCGAACTCCCACGGGGTATCGCGGGGCGACCACGGTACGCAGGCCTTCTCGTAGGTGCCCATCAGCATCCCGCCCCGTTCCTGCCGGAGGTAGAGCTCACCGTCGAAATCGACCGCGTGGATCACTTCCTTGCCCGTCGTGGCATTGATCTCGGCCACTTCCGGCATGTCCTCGGTCAGAAGATACATGTGCTCCATGGCCAGCACCGGAAGCTCGATCCCCACCATGCGCCCGACCTCGCGCGCCCAGAGACCGCCGGCGTTCACGACATGCTCGGCGCGGACGTCGCCCTTGTCGGTATGCACCAGCCAGCCGTCGGCGGTCTGCGTCAGCGCGGTGACGCGGGTGTGCGTCTCGATGGTGGCGCCGAGCTTGCGGGCGGATTTCGCGTAGGCGTAGGTCGTGCCCGAGGGGTCGAGATGGCCATCGACCTGCGTGCGCGCCGCGCCGATGAACTTCGAGGGATCCATCAGCGGGAAAGCGGCATGGGCCTCCTCGGGGGTGATGATCTCGATCTCGATGCCTTGATACGCGGCGCGCGAGGCGGTGGATTTCAACCAGTCCATCCGGTCGGGCGTCGAGGCCAGCAGCACGCCGCCAGTCTGGTGCACGCCCGTGGCCTGTCCCGACAGATCTTCGATCTCCTTGTAGAGCTCGATCGTGTATTGTTGGAGCTTGGCCACGTTCGGGTCGCCGTTGATGGTGTGGAATCCGCCCGCCGCGTGCCATGTGCTGCCGGACGTCAGCTCCGAGCGCTCGAGGAGCAGCGCGTCCGTCCAGCCCGCGCGGGCCAAATGGTAGAGGACCGACGCGCCGACGACGCCGCCCCCGATGATGACTACGCGCGCGCTGTCCTGCATGTCCCGGTCCCCTTGCTCCCGTTTGCCCGAGGCTAGGGCAGGGGGCGGGCGCGCGGATAGGGATTATGCGACCTGCGAGGTCGGATTCGAGCGGAGCGGCGGGATCGCATGCGGCGTCGCAACGGCGCGGGTCCGATCCGTCACGTGACGCGACCGGCATCGGGACCCTGCCGCGGGCGCCGGGGTCGATCTGTCCGGGCGCACCGGGTGCAGTCGAGAATATTCTTACGAATATTCTCGACCGTTCCGCGTTGAAGCGACGTAAACGCTCGAATTCGCCGGATGGCGAGGGCTCGGTCGCATTCAGCGCGCGTCCTTTGGCCGGGCCCTCTCGCAGCGCGGAGAGCGGACAACACCGGTGCCCTACTCGCGCGCCAGCTCCCGCAGATCCGACAGCGCGGTGTCGCCGACTTCGATCTCGGTCCGCGCGCGGCGGGTCATCCGGGTGGAGCCGGGCAGGCGGGCGTCGCCATCCGCTTCGATCGCCGTCGCCAGCCGCTCGAGCGTCGCCGCGAATGCCCCGCCCGAGGCCGCGCCGGGGTCGATGGCAATGATCGTCTGGCCGAGGCCCGGCGGGTCGCCTTTGTCGTCAAAGAGGCTCGACGCCTCGCCCGCGAGTTTCGCACCCGAGAGCGCGGCGGCCATCACCTCGACCATCAGGGCCAGCGCCGCACCCTTCGCGCCGCCCGCGGGGACCATCGTTCCGGCCAGCGCGGCCTCGGCATCGGTCGTCGGGTGGCCGTCGCGGTCGAGCGCGATGCCTTCGGGGATCGCGGCACCCGTGCGGCGGGCTGCCAGCACCTTGCCACGGGCCACCGTCGAGAGGCTGAGGTCGATCACCAGCGGGATCGCATCCGCGCGCGGTGCGCCGAATGCGATGGGGTTGGTGCCCAGGAGCCCGGTCTTGCCGCCCCAGGGCGCCATCGCGGCGGGCGTGTTCACCATCATCAGCGCGACGAGACCGGCATCGGCCAGCCGTTCGACATGCGGGCCGAGCTGGCCCGCGTGGTGCGAGCGGTGGATGGTGGCACAGGCGATGCCTTGGGCGGGTGCCGTCTCGATCAGCGCGGCGAGTGCCGCATCGACCGCCGGGAAAGCGAAGCCATTCCGCGCATCGACGCGGATCAGTCCGGGCGCGGGGCGCGCGACCTGTGGCGTGGCCATGCCGTCGACCTTGCCCGCGCGGACCTGGCCCACATAGCTGGGCATCCGGCTGAGCCCGTGGCCGGCCTGACCGTCGCGCTCGGCGAAGACGAGCGCGCCGCCGACGCGGGCGGCGGTGTCGGGCGCGGTCCCGGCGCGGACGAAGGCCGCGGTGGCGAGCCGTTCGAGTTCGGTGACGGCGACGGTCTCGGGCATGGGGGCGCTCCGCGTAATCTGCATGCATGAATCGGGCCGCCCCGGTGGGGACGGCCCGTGTCGTGTATCGCGCCGCCCCGTGCGGGGCGACCCGGCGGAATCAGGCCGAGCGGTAGAGCTTGGTCATCGAGAACTCGACATGGCCCAGCGCCTCGGCGGCGGTCATGCGACCGTTCGCGGTCCGCTCGATCATCTCGATCAGCGCGTCGCCGGCCTGGTCGATGGTCTGTTCGCGGGTCAGCACGCCGGTCACGTCCACGTCGATATGTTCGGACATGGTGCGCAGGGTGCGCGGGTTGCCCGAGATCTTGATGACGGGGACGATCGGGTTGCCGACCACGTTGCCCTGGCCCGTCGGGAAGGTGTGGATCACGTATCCCGCGGCGGCCATCAGGGTCACGCATTCGGCCGCGGCCGAGGAGGTGTCCATGAAGTAGAGGCCGGGGCCCTTGGTCGGTGCCACGGCCGGGCCCATCGCGTCGAGATAGGTGCACTCGCGCCCGATCTTCTCGAGATTGCCCAAGGCCTTCTCCTCGATCGTCGTCAGACCGCCCAGGATGTTGCCCTTGGTGGGCTGGCTGTCCGACAGGTCGTCGGTCTGGTGCGCGAAGATCACGTCGTCGGCGTAGGCCTTGAAGATCCGCATGAAGTTCTCGGCGGCCTCGGGCGAGGCGGCGCGCTTTTCGCAGATATGTTCGGCTCCGGTGATCTCGGAGGTTTCGCCGAAGCAGCCGTAGAGACCGTGCGGGATCAGCTTGTCGTACATGTTGCCGACGGTCGGGCAGGACGACAGACCGGTGGTCGTGTCGCTCTCGCCGCACTTGGTCGAAACCCAGAGCTCGGTCAGCGGGCAGGGCTCCTTCTGGAGCTCCGAGGCCCAGTGGACGAACTCCTTGGCCTTCCACGACGCGGCGCGGATCGTCTCGAAATCGCCGTTCTGCTCGATCGAGAACTCGGCGACGGGCTTGCCGGTCTCGCGGATGCCGTCGGCGATGATCTTGGTCCAGCCGGGCTCGATCCCGATGACCACGACGGCGGCGACGTTCGGGTTGGACCCGGTGCCGATCATCGTGCGGAAGTGCAGCTCGAGATCTTCGCCGAACTGGAGACGGCCATAGGCGTGCGGGATCGCCATGGTGCCCTTGACGTTATTCGCCACCGCCTCGCAGGCGGCGTTCGAGATGTCGTCGACGGGCAGGATGACGACGTGGTTGCGGACGCCTACGCGGCCATTCTCACGGCGCCAGGCATTGACCATGCGGTTTGTTGCGTCGAACGGCATCTTACCACCTCTTCGTTTTGCAGTTGTGGGTATGGACGTGGCCGCCCGTCTCGGCGGGTCCGACCATCTTGCCGATGTCTTCGCCGTATTTGATGACCGTGTCGCCTTCGGACAGGTCCTTCAGCGCGACCTTGTGACCGATGGGGATGTCGGCCTTGGCCGTCAGGCGGAAGTCGGAATTGTCGTGGGTGACGACGCAGAGCATGTCGGTGCCCGCGGTCAGACCCTCGACCACGACGACGCCGACATTGTCGGCCTGATCGTGGACCAGAAGCTGGGGTTTGCTCATCTCATCCTCCCTGGGTGCTGTGAGTCGTGGCTCGACCTACGCCCATCCGAAGTCTTATACAAGACCAATGATACAGGACTTGAGTGAGCGGCGGAGTCGCGATAGGGCAGGGGTCATGCAGGCCGAACCTTTGTATCAACGAATTCTGAGCGATCTGACGGGACGTATCGCGCGCGGCGACCTTTCGCCGGGCCAGATGCTGCCGTCCGAAACGGTAATCGGCGCGGAATACGGTGCCAGCCAAGGCACGGCGCGCAAGGCGCTGTCGCTTCTCGAGGCGCGGGGCATCCTCGAGCGCCGGCAGGGGCGTGGGACCTTCGTCGCGGTTTCGACCGACGAAAGCGCGCTCTTTCACTTCTTCCGGCTGCGGGATGCGCAGGGCGATCTGGTCACCCCGATCCTCGAACGGCAATCGGTGACACGCCGCGCGGCCACGGCCGCGGAGGCGGCCCTCGAGGCGGGCGAGGTCTACGAGATCGACCGGCTCCGCCGGATCGGCGGCCGCCTCGCCGCGCGCGAGATCGTCACGGTGGCCGCACCGCGCTTTCCGGGCTTGGGCGAACGCGAGACGCCGGCCAACGCGCTCTACCCGTTCTACCAGCGGGCCTACGGTGTCGCGATCCTGACGGCGTCGGAGACGCTGGCGCCAGCCGTGTCGACGGCGGGGCAGGCGGGGCTCGACGTTGCGGCCGGCGATCCGCTTCTGGTCATCCGGCGAACGGCAGCGGACGTGGCGGGCGTCGTGACCGAGCTGCGTCACTGCACCTATGCGATGGACGGGCTGAGCTACGCCGTCGATCTGCGCTGAGCCGGGCTTAGTCGAACCCGGCGAAGCCCGTGACCTCGACCGGCCGTGCCGGTGTCCCGCCCGAAAGGGCAATGCGCACGCCCAACGGCAGGTCCGTGCCGGACCACGTCTCGACGGGCGTGCCATCGGAGTCGAGATAGACGAAGCGCCCCGCCGTCAGCCCGTCGATTACCGTGACGTCGGCCACCTGCGACCCGGTCGTCGCTCGCAGCGTCTGGACCAGGGCGAGCCCGTCCCCGCCACGTCGCAGCGCAAGCGTCACTTCGCTCAGGCCCAACGTCCCGAAGCCGCGCCGTGTCACCGCGACGAAGCGGAGCGCGTCCTCGGTGCCGAGCAAGACGGGCGCGTTGGACGCCGCCGCGGCCTCGCCTGCAACGCGCAGGGGGATGGGGCGGGCGCCTGTGACGGTCCGCGCCACGTGATCGACCGCTGCCGCCATCTGGCCCCGCGTCGCCACCGCGTCGCCCATGCCCGCGACCGTCCGCATCTGCCCGAGGATGCCGGCCATCATCGCCGACATGATCGCCACGATCGACAGCGCGGCGAGCAGTTCGACCAACACGATCCCGCTGTCGCGCGGAGCCGCGCCCGACATGCCCTTTGGCCTCATGGGGCGGCCCCGAGCGCGAAACTCTCGAACCGGTAGGCACGGCTGGCGCCCGCGGGGCGGATCTCGATCGTGACGGCCAGAAGCGGGATCGCGCCGCCATCGGGCAATTCGCGCGCCACCAGACGCCACGCGCCCCGGTCCTCGAATTCGCCCGTCGTCGCACCCAACCCGGTCAGCGCCTGCATCTCGACCGTCGCCACCTCGCGGGCGAGGTCGGCGGCGCGGCTTGCCTCGCTCGCGCCCCGAACGGCGAGCGTCGCCTGCGAGACCGCGCCGATCGCCGCCGTCAGCCCGACCGCCAGCACGAGGAACGCCACCAGCGTCTCGAGAAGGACGAAGCCCTCGTCGCGCGCATTCGTCACGGCGCGTCACCGCTCAGAAGGCGCGGCAGGCCGGTCAGCCAATCGACCTCGAGCCGCGCCACGGATCCATCCGCAACGAAGGCCAGCTCGGCCCCAGAGGAACTGCCGTCCGGGCGAAAGACCAGTGCTGCGGTGCCGCCCTCGACGAAGGGCCGTGCGAGCACGCCGTCGAGCCGCATCCCCGGCGGCAGGCCGATGGGGTCTGCATCTGGCGGATAGGCGAAGCGGCGCTCCGACAGGTCGATCGCGACCAGCGTGTCCCGGCCGGTCCGCATGGCATCGGCGCGTGCATCGAGGACCACCGTCTGCAGCCGTTCGGCCATCTGAACGGGCGAGGGGGCCGGGTCACGCCGTGCCAGTGCCCCCGCGCCCAGGCCCGCGAGGATGCCGAGGATGGCCAGCGCCACAAGCATCTCGACCAGCGTGAACCCCGCATTGCGGTCGAGACTTGGCGCGGGGGCGGTCATCGGATCGCGATCTCGTTGATGCTCAGGAGGGCGGACATCACCGATACGACCAGCCCGCCGACCAGCGCGCCCAGCGCGAGCGTGATCGCCGGGGTGAGGAAGGTCAGGAGGCGCGTCATCCGGCGTTGCAGGAGGCCGTCGATGGTCGAACCCGCGCGGCCCATCATCGCGGCCAGCATGTTCGATTCCTCGCCTAGCCGGAGGAGGGCCGTGACGGGGCCGGGGAACTGGCCCGTGGCGTCGACGGCCCGCCAGAATGGGGCGCCTTCGGACACCTCCGTCCGGGCGGCCAGAAGGCCCGCGCGCTGCGCCGTCGTGACCGCCGTGGCCGCCGCCAGGCGCATCGCTTCGAGCATCGGCACGCCGTTCCCGAGAAGGAGCGACATCGTCGTGAGATAGCGCGCGTTGACGCCCGCGCGGATCGCCGCCGCGATGCCGGGGACGCGGGCGAGTGCGGCCATCGCGGCATCGCGCCCGCGCGGCGTCCGCATCCACAGCAGGAGCGGCACCGTCAGGGCGAGCGCGCCGACGAGGATCAGCAGCCCCGGCCCGGCAACGAAGGCGCCGAAGCCCAGAAGGACGCGGATCACGAGGGGCGATGCGATCCCTGCATTCGCAAAAACAGGCTGGAGCGCGGGCGCGAGATAGAGGGACAGGAGAAGGAACGCGAAGACCATCACGAGCAGGAGGAAGGCCGGGTAGAGCAGCGCCTCGGTCACCTCACGGCGGCGTGCGGCACGTCGCGTGTAGCTGTCGGCCAACGTCCGCGTCACGACATCGAGGCGGCCGCTCGTCTCGCCGCTGGCCAGAAGGGCGACGACATCGTCGGTGATCTCGGGCACCACAGAGAATGCCTCGGCGACCGACTGGCCTTCGGTCAGCCGGGCGTGGACCCCGGCGGCGCGGGCGCGGGGCAGACGTTCGGTTTCGGCATCGGCGATGGCGCGGATGGCGACGTCGATCGTGAAGCCCGCGTCGAGCATGACCGAGAGCTCCGCGAAGAACCGCGCGAGATCGAGTCGGCCGCCGAGCCCGCCGCCCGCGCGCTCGGGTCGGACCGGCCCGGCGGCGGCGGCGCCCGACACGCGGCGCAGCTCGAATGGGGTGCGTCCCGTCAGGCGAAGCTGGCGCGTCGCGTCGGCCTCGTCGACGGCGTCGAGCGTGCCCGTCTCGACCTCGCCATCCGGGCGGTAGGCCTTGAAGTGGATGCGCTCAATCGCCGACATCGCCACCGCTCCGCGCGCGGTCGAGGACGCGGCGTACCTCTTCGAGGGCCGTCACGCCGCGCCGCGCGAGCCCTTCGGCATGTGCCGCCATCGGCGTGACACCCCGTGCGGCGGCCAACGCCTCGAGATCGGCTTCGGTGGCGCCCGTCCCGATCCGGGCGGCGATCTCGCGCGTGACCTCCATCACCTCGTAGGTGACCGTCCGTCCGGCGAACCCGGTGTCGTGGCAGCGCGCGCAGCCGTCGCCGCCGCACGCGTCGCAGGTCTTCCGAAGCAGGCGCTGGGCCACGACCGCCCGGATCGTCGCGCCGATCAGGTAGTCGTCGATGCCCATATCGACCAGCCGGGTCAGCGCACCCGCCGCGCTGTTGGTGTGCAGCGTCGAGAACACCAGGTGCCCCGTCAGCGCCGCCTGGATCGCGATCTGCGCGGTGTCCCGGTCCCGGATCTCGCCCACGAGGATGATGTCGGGGTCATGGCGCAGCACCGAGCGGAGCGCGCGCGCGAAGGTCAGGTCGATCGCGGGCTCGACCTGAAGCTGGGTGATGCCATCGAGGCGGTATTCGACGGGATCCTCGACAGTGAAGATCTTCACGTCGTCCGACTGCCGCTCGCGCAGGACCGAGTAGAGCGTTGTCGTCTTGCCGCTGCCGGTCGGGCCGGTCACGAGGATGATCCCGTTGGGCACGCGCGCCAACTGGCGCAGGTGCGCGGCGGCCTCGGGCGCGTAGCCCAGCGCATCGAGGGTCAGCGCCACGCCGGACCGGTCGAGTATGCGGAGAACGAAGGACTCCCCATGCACCGACGGCAGGATCGAAACACGCAGGTCGATCTCCTGCCCGCGCACGGTGGCGCGCATCCGGCCGTCCTGCGGCATCCGGCGCTCGGCGATGTTCAATCGCGCGAGGATCTTGATGCGGGTGGCAATGCCCGGAAGCATCGCGCGGGGCACGGTCTCGACCACGTCGAGCATCCCGTCGCAGCGCATCCGGATGCAGACGTGATCCGCGCGCGGCTCGATATGGAGGTCGGTCGCGCCCCGGTCGACGGCCGTCTGGATGACCTGCGTGACGAAGCGGATCACGGGCGCCTCGCGGGCGATGTCCTGCAGGCGTTCGAGGTCCTCGCCGTCGCCGTCCTCGGGAGTGGCGGCGCGCGGGGTCGGCGGAGGTGCGGTGTCCTGACCCGAGAGCATGCGGAGGGCATCGAGAATGCGGCTCCGGGGACAGACGCGCAGCTCGACCGGCCGGTCGAAGCTGTAGCCGAGGATCTCGGCGCCGTCGGTCGCGAACGGATCCGCGACGGCGACGACGAGCGCGTCGTCGGTCATCTCCAGCGGAAGGATCTGGTGGGTGTCGAGGAAGGACAGCCCCGCGCGATCGATCAGCGCGGGGTCGAGTGCGCCCGTGTCGATCCGCGCCTCGGCAAGGCCGAGAAACGCCGCCATGTGCCGCGCAAGGTCGCTCTCGCGGGCCAGCCCCAGTTCGATCAGCACCGTGTCGGCCGGATGGTCGGTCGAAGCGCGGCCGTTGCGGGCACGCTGGCTCGCCTCGGGCCGCAGGACACCCTGGCCTTCCAGATGGGTGAGGAAGCGTTCGAACCCGTCGCGCGGGGTGTCCGTGCCGGGTCGGATATTCATGCCGTCCCCTCCCTGAGATGGACCGTGACGCCCGGACCGAACAGCGCCGCACATCCGGGGATCACGGCGTCAGGCGGGGCTGCGATCGCGCGTCCGGGGGCGACGCTTCGCTCCAGCGTGATCGCCGCGCCCCGACGCTCCTCGACGATGCGGCCCGAGTAGCCCAGCGTGTCGTCGCCCGCCCGTACGAAGATGTCGATGCGGACAGGCGTGCCGGAGGATGGCTCGTCCTCCAGAAGGTTGCTGCGGCCCAGCACGGCGGCCAACGGGGCCGGCAGGCGCGCGGCGGTCGCGCGCGGCTGGTCGGAATGGACGGTGAAGGTGCCCGTCAGGCGGTCGATGGGAAGCTCGGCCAGGACGGGAAAGGCGTGCAACTCCTCGACCGCCGCGAAGGGGGCCTGCTTGAGGCCGTCGCGCAGTTGATGGTCGGCGAGGGGCGGCGCGTCGTCGTCCGGCGGCGTGCGGTAGGCGAGGATCGCGTCCGCTTGCTCGGCCGCCGCCGCCGCCGACAGCCCGAGCGACCGGAGCGCCAGCACCAGAAGCTCGCGCCCGGCGGCGTTGAGATCGACGAGACCCTGCTGGTCCTGCACCCGGAGGAGGATCGTCAGGTCGCCTTCGCGGCATGCGGCGGGGTTGGCATTGAGCGCAAAGGGCGGGGCGGTCTCGGTGGCTTCTGCGATGAAGACCGCCCGCGCCGCCACGCGCCCCAGCCCCTCGGCCAAGAGGTCGAGCCGGGCTTCGGCGACGCCGTCGCGCGCCTGATCGAGCCCCGCGCGTGCGGCGAGGACGAAGCCCGTCATCATGGTCGTGACCACCAGAAGGAACACGACGACCGCCAAGAGGGCGAAGCCGTCCTCGGCGGGCCGGGATGCGGGGGGCGCGACCGGCGCCATCTAGGGCCGCGCCCCGTCGCCATGAAGGCCGAGCGGCACGACATGATCGTCCTGACGCACGGTGACGGAGCCCGCGTCGATCTCGCTGACCGTCCAGTTCCACGCGACCTCGCCCTCGCGGAGCCAGATGGTCTCGAACCCCTCGGGCGCGCCCAGCAGGACGCGCGACTGCCCGTCCGACCGTGCCACACCGATGAGGCGGGGTGCGATCGGATCGGGTTCGGGCGGCGGGGGCGGTGGGGGCGCCGGCGCGGCGACCACCGGCGGCGGAGGCGGCGGCGGTGCGGGCGGCGGCTGCCACGGACGGCGCGTCTCGGTGAAGAGCGGGCGGGACAGGACCTGGTTGCGGTCGAGGGCCGCCACGTCCAGCGGACCCGCATCCTGCGGCGCGGTCTCGGGGCCCGCGTCGGGTCGGGCAGGCGCGTATGGCGAGACGTCGAGGGGCGTCATCGCCACCTCGTGGACCTTCGCCCCGATGGCCAGCGCGGCGGCAAGCGCCAGGAGGATGAGGACCACCATCCTCATTGCGCGACCTCGAGATCGGGCGGCAGCGCGCCCTCGATCAGAAGCTCCATCGACAGAATCGTCGGATCGGCCGCGTCGGGGTCGCCCGGCGCGGTCGCAGCGTCGATGCGGGCGGTGCGGATCGTCTGGTAGGGCACCGCGCTCTCGATGGCGAAGACGGTCTCGACGATCTCGGCATTGGTGCCGCTCATGCGGGCCCGGAGGCCCGCGAACCGGGTTCCGTCGCGTTCCGTGACAGGCGCGTTGCCGACGGCCAGAAGGTCGACGCCGCTGGCGGCCGCGATCTCGCCCAGCCGGCCCTGGAACGCGGCTTGGATCAGCGCGGGGCTGGCGCCCGGCAGGAATTCGGGGGCGTCAGCCGGGCGCGGCGCCGTCGCGCCGGGTGTCGCGGCGATGAGGCGCTGGAGGTTGCCGAGATTGGCCCGTTCCGCCGCGATGCGGTCGGCGGTCGCGTCGAGCCGGTCGCGCGCCAGCCCCACGGCCCCGGCGACCAGCGCGATCGCCAACACCGGGGCCATGGCGGCCACGGCCAGTCGCAGGGCGCGAGGGGCGTTGAGAAGGGAGGTGCGGCTATCCATCGGCGCTCGCCGTCTCGAGGGTGATGGTAAAGCGCTCGTCGAGGCTGCCCGCATCGCGGAGCACGGGCTGGGTAAAGGTCGGCGCGCGAAAGAGGTCCGAGTCCTCGAGAAGGGGGATCAGCCGCGCCGCGCCCGAGGTCTGGCCCGTCAGCGTGACGGTGCCATCATCGACGTCGATCCGGGTCAGCCAGGTGCCGTCGGGCAGGGCGAGGGCCAGTTCCTCGAGGATGCGGACGAGCGGGACGGCCTGGCTCTTGGCCTCGCGCACCGAGGCGATGCGGCCGATCTCTTCGGTGCGGGCGCGCATATCGGCGCGAACCTTCGACGCCTCGGCCTCGGCCGCGGCGATCTCGACACCGAGCGCGTCCAGCGCCCTGTTCTGCTGCCACGCTGTGACGCCGCCGAGCGCGATCAGCCCGAAAATTGAGGCGGCGACGGCGCCCCAGAAGAGGCGATGCGCCATGCGGCGCATTCGGGCGGGGCGGCGCAACGCGGCGAGGCTTGGGGCGTCGGCCACGAATACGCCATCGGGCGTCGCCATGGCGAGCCGTCCGATCTCGATACGCGCGGCGGCAAGACTTGCGCGGATCGGCTCGAACTGGTCGCGCCGCAACAGGAAATAGACGCTGGCTGCGTGGTCCCGACGGTACTCGGGCAGTACGAGGATGCAGTCTTCCTCGCGCAGCGGCGTCGCGCCCGCGCAATCGATGCGCGCCATCGCGCGCATCCGGCTGCGGGGCAGGCGCAGGGGCGAGAGCTTGCGTTGCAGGTGGCGGTCCGGCTCGACCACGACATCGACGACGGGCGAGCGCAGCCGCCGCGGCAGCCGCCGGAGCGCGGCACCGATCTCAGCTGGCTTAACCACTTCGGGCGGGCGGCGCTGTGTCTCGATGGACACACCGGCGCGCGAGACGCGGAGCAGGGGGCGCGCCCCCGCCGCGGCAACCGATCGACGGCGCGACACGAGGGAGGACAGCTCCCACGACCACCAGCGGCCGATGTCCGCCACATAGTCGATCACACCTGTAACCATTACCCTTTTCGCCCTCTCGGCAGCAGTTCCGTCCCCACGGTGGAGGCCGAGTATAGCCGATTTTCCCGCGACGGGCAGGCCGTCCGTTCGGCGGGGTTCGGACGGAACACATTCGGGCCCGGATGCATCACTCCGGGGCCCGTTCCGCGCGAAATGTGCAAAAAACGTGACAGACCGGATGCATCTGTTAACCTCGCTCGCAAAACAACCGGCGAAAATGTCGGAAAGGCGAGGGCGACGTACGGCCAGAGAATCGGCGCGCCCAAGAGGTTGGCAGCACGTTCAGGCGAGTACAGGCATGTATCACGATGCACCGTTCGGAGGTGGCGACCCGCGGGTTGCCGATATGACCGCTATGGAACCGGCCCGATACGGGCCGCGACCATGAGCGCCCGAACCTGGAAGCGCACCCTCATTGTTGCCACGCTGGCGACGGTTCTGGCCAGTTGTGCGGGCGACGAGGCCGGCGTCAGCCGTCTCGATACGCTGCTGGGCGGCTTGGGCGCAGGCGATGGCGCCACGCGCACCGCCAACGCCGCGGGCGGCTGGAGCGGCGTGCCGGGGGCCACGTCGGGCACGGGCCGCACCGGCTCGGGCGTCTTTCTGGGCGCCGGCAATCCACCGATCCGGCGCGAGCCGACCTTCGGCGGCGACGAGGGGTTCCAGCTCAACCTCGTGGACGCGCCGATCCCGGCGGCGGCGCAGTTCATCCTCGGCGATACGCTCGACCTAAACTATGTCGTGGACCCGGACCTGCCGGGCACGATTACCCTCCAGACCAGCTCGCCCGTCAGTCGCGAGGCCCTGATCGACATCTTCGAGATCACCCTCGCCGCCAACGGCTACGCCATCGTCGAAAACGCCGACATCTACCGCATCGTGCAGTCGAACGCGGCCATCGCGAACACCCCGCCCGTCAGCGTGCCCGCGCTTCAGGCCAGCGCGCCGGGCATGCGCGTCCTCGCCGTGCCGCTGGCCTATATCGCGGCCGAGGAGATGCGCGACATCCTCACCCCGATCAGCCAGCCGGGTTCGATCCTGCGCTTCGACAGCGTGCGCAACTACCTTCTCCTCGCCGGATCGCAGGCGGAACTGTCGTCGATGCTCGATGCCATCTCGGTCTTCGATGTCGACTGGATGCGCGGCAAGTCCGTGGCGCTCCATCCGCTAAAGGACGCAGCACCCCAGGCGGTCGCCTCGCAGCTTGAGGAGATCTTCCGCAGCTCCGACGGGGCCACGGCTGACGTGATCCGCTTCGTGCCCAACGAGCAGTTGGGTTCGATCCTCGTCGTGACCTCGCAGCCGCATTACCTGCCGCGTGCGAGCGAATGGATCCGGAAGCTCGACACGATCGGCGGCGCGGGGTCGGACCGGCTCTTCGTCTATCCGGTGCAGAACCGCCCGGCCGAGGAGTTGGCCCGCGTGCTGCAATCGGTACTGGGCGGCGGGTCGGACGGCGCGGTCTCGCCCGGTCTGGGCGAGGTCGAGGTGGCCAGCGCCGACGGCGTTGACCCGACCTTCGTGGGCCTGACGGCCGATCCCGATCTGGGTGCAAGCGTGTCCTCCAGTGTGGTCGCCGATACCGAGAACAACTCCCTTCTCATCAGCGCCACCGCCGAGGAATACCGGCGGCTGGAGCCCGTCCTGCGGCGGCTCGACACGGTGGCCACGCAGGTCATGCTCGAGGCCGTCATCGTCGAGGTCTCGCTCAACGACACGCTGCGCTTCGGCGTTCGCTGGTTCCTCGAGAACGGGTCCGCCACACGCGGATTCGACAGCGCGCTCGAGCCGAACTTCCCCGGCTTCTCATGGAACAGCGCGCTGGGCGATTTCCGCTCCACCATCAATGCGTTGTCGAGCGTGACGGATGTGAACGTGATCTCGACGCCGACGCTGATGGCGCTGAACAATCAAGAGGCGATCCTCCAGATCGGCGATCAGGTGCCCGTCGTCACGCGCACCGCCGAGAGCGCCGACGATCCCGACGCGCGTATCGTCAGTGCGGTCGAGCTGCGTGACACGGGCATCATCCTGAACGTCGTGCCGCGCGTGAACGCCCATGGCGGCGTGCTTCTCGACATCGACCAAGAGGCGAGCCGCGTCGTCGCGACGACGTCGTCCGGGATCGATTCCCCCACGATCCAGCAGCGACGCCTGCGGACGCGAGTGTCGGTCATGGACGGGGAATCGGTCGTCCTCGGCGGTCTGATCCAGGAGGGGACGCAGCGCACCAAGAACGGCGTGCCGGTCCTCAGCGACGTGCCGGTGGTCGGCAATCTCTTCCGCGACCGCCGCGACCGTCGCGAGCGGACGGAGCTTCTGATCTTCGTGCGGCCCCAGATCATCCGCGACGCCCATGCCGCACGGCGGGTCAGCGACGAGTTCCGCCAGCGGCTCGACTTCGGCCGCAGCGAGACGCCGCAGCAGCGCCGTCAGCGCGATCTTCGCCGCCTGCGCTGACGGGCGCGCGGGCGGATGACGGTCGGGATTGTCGTCGCCGGCGGGGCGCTTCTGGCGATCCTCGGCGCGATCGCGGTCATCGACCTGCGGACCCGGCGCATTCCCGACCCGCTGAACGTGGCGCTCGCGCTTTCGGGGCTGGCGGCGGCACTGGTGCTCGACGGGCAGGTGCCGTGGCCGTCGCTGCTTGCGGCGACGGTGGTGGGCGCGGCACTCTGGATCATCGCCGAGATCTTCCGCCGCCGCCGTGGACTGACGGGCCTCGGGCTGGGCGACATCAAGATGATCGCCGCTGCCGCACTCTGGGTCAGCCCGTGGAACCTGCCGCTCGTGCTCGTGGTCGCGACCGTCGGCGCGCTTGTCGCCGTTGGGGTCGGAGCGGTCGCGGGGCGCCGGACGGACCGGTTGACGCGCATCCCGTTTGGGCCGTTCATCGGGCTGGGCCTGATGCTGACATGGATCCTCGAACGGTCGGGGCTGCCAATGCTGGCGCCCGCGGGGGTATGGTAAGATGGATCGCAAGCTATCGAAGACGCGACGGTGTCGGGACGCGGACGCGGAGCGCGATGCGGGCTTCACGCTGATCGAGCTGCTGGTCGTCCTGTCGATCATCGTCCTCCTTGGCGGCATCGTCGCGCCGCAGGTGCTGCGCTATCTCGGCTCGGCGCGCAGCGAGGCCGCCCAGACCCAGATCCGCAATATCGAGAGCGCGCTTGAATTGTTCCTGATCGACAACTTCCGCTACCCGACCACCGAGGAGGGGCTCGATGTCCTCGCCGAACCGACGCCCGCGCTGGCGGCGCGGTGGAAGGGTCCGTATCTCCAGAATGCCGACGCGCTGGTCGATCCATGGGGAGCCGCGTATATCTACGAAAGCGACGATGGCGCGGTCCGAATCACCTCGTTCGGTCGCGACGGCAGCCCCGGTGGAGAGGGCGAAGATCGCGACATTTCGAACAGCAGATAGGCATTCGGGACCTTAGTCCCGCCCGTCTCTTGGACCTTCGTCGTGTGGCGTTCGAGACCTTCGACCTCCCCGCAAGTGATTAATCCACCTGTAGGATTGAGACACTCCCGCTGTCAGGTAGGATTGACGTAGCGTTCGGGGGAACGCCGCGATCCGGCCCTGCCAACCGCCTCGAGACGGTTCGTTCCCTGCGTCCGCGAGTAGTGGGGTATTGGGTATGTATCTTCCGAAAGACGCGTCACGCACGCAGATCCGCGAAGCCGAAAACGCACGTCGCAATCGCGCAGAAATCGTTCAGGCCCTGTCCATCGGGGACGTCACCCGGCGCGAGCTCTTCAAGTGGGGCACGTTCACGGGGCTGGGCCTCCTGGCCGAGGTCAACGGCCTGAGCCCCTTCGCCCGCAGCGCCAGCGCGCAGAACATCCCGACCGGGACGCCGCTCAGCCCGCTCTTCGGGGCGCAGCCCTACACGCAGGAGATGCCGCGGCTGAGCCTTCAGACTCCGCACGACATGACGCCGATCAAGCGCGAGAACGAGGTCGATGTCTACGCGCGGGGCCGGTGGTGGCCGCCCGCACGGCGCCTGTCATATCATACTGAGTTCACGGATAGCGGCGGCACCGAGAACGTGAATCCCTATTACCATTACGGCCCGCAGGAGGGCCGCCCGCCGGGTGAGTATTTCGCCCATCAGCGGTGGGAGGAGTACCTTCCGCAGAAGGGCTTCATGCTCACGCTGGGCCGCGCCGCCTCGGGTGTGCGCTTCCATCCAAGCATGCCAGACCAGGAGCCGGACAAGGTCTGGACCTTCGGCAGCAATCGCAACACGCGCTCGCGCCTTCCGCCGCCGCTCATGAAGCTGCGCTACGGCGAGCCTGTGGTGCTTCGGAACTACAACCGGCTCCTGCCGAACCCGACCCGCAACGGTGGCTTCGGCAGCAACAGCCAGTCGACCCACAATCACAATGCCCACAATGCGTCGGGCAGCGATGGCGCGTCGAACGCGCATTTCTATCCGGGTCAGTTCTACGACTACCACTGGTCGACCACGCTTGCGCGGGCCGACATGATCAACACCGACGCGTCCGATCGCCGGGCCTCGGGTCCCGATGGCGCCGGCGGGCTGACCCTTGTTCCGGGCGACTACCGCGAGCTTCAGGGCTCGCTCTGGTTCCACGATCACCGGTTCTTCTACACGGCCGAGAACGTCTACAAGGGCCATCTCGGGATGCTGAACTACTACAGCGGACCCGACCGGGGCCACGAGGGAATGGACGACGGCGTCAACCTGCGCCTGCCTTCGGGCACGACGCTGGACTGGGGGAATATCGACTTCGACGTGAACCTGATCGTGTCGGACGCCGCCACCGACCAGGAAGGCCAGTACTTCTTCGACATCTTCAACACCGATGGCTTCTGCGGTGACATGATGATGGTGAATTTCGCCTACAAGCCGTATTTCGACGTGCTGCCGCGGAAGTACCGGTTCCGTATCCTCTCGGCGGGCATGTCGCGCTTCGTCGAGCTGGGGCTCGTCAACGAGCAGGGCAATCCGGTTCCGATGAAGGTGATCTCGACCGACGGAAACTTCCTCGTGAACCCCGTGACGGTCAATCGCCTCGACCCGCAAGGGCCGGGCGAGCGCTTCGACGTCGTGGTCGACTTCTCGGTCTTCCAGCCAGGCAACCGGATCTACATGCTCAACTCGATGGAGCATGACGACGGACGCGGGCCGAAGGGATCGCTCCGCCTGCGCGATGTCATGCGGATGAAGACGGACGATCCGGCCGTCGGCGGGATCATGGAATTCCGCGTCGTCGACGAGGTTGAAAGCGCCGATGCGCCGGGGACGGTCATACGGGCGGCCAACCACACCGATTACAGCCACGTGCCGGGTCGCCTGACCGATCCGATCCCGATCGTGGCCCCGGTCCGGACCCGGCACATCGAATGGAAGGGTGCCGACGGTCGCGATGACGAGCTGGAAGGACCGTGCTTCCCCGATTGCGGGGACAAGGAATCCTTCGGCTGGACGATCAAGATCAACGGCGAGGCGAACCACTTCTTCAACGCCAACCGGTCGTCGCTCATCATCCCTGAGCCGGGCGAGGTCGAGCATTGGATCCTCGAGAATGGCGGCGGCGGCTGGGATCATCCCGCGCATCTCCACCTTGAGGAGGGCGTCACGCTGGATCGCGGCGGCCGGCCGCTCAGCCCGATCGAGCGGCAGAATCCGCGCAAGGACGTCTGGCGTCTGGGCGAGAAAGGGACTGTCAACATCCAGGTGCGGTTCGGCGAGTTCGGCGGGGCCTACGTCACGCATTGCCACAACACCGTCCACGAGGACTGGGCGATGCTCTTCCGCTACGACGTGATGACGGACCCGGATAATCCGGACAACTCGCAGACCCATGTCGAGATGATCCCGACGCCGAAGCCATCGCCCTACGGCGTCACCTATGTCACGCCGGAGGTGCTGCCCGAGGGAAATCCCTTCGACGAGGATTTCGACCCGTTCCCGTCGGGGGACGCATGACGGGCCTGCAGCGCGTGGCGCGCTGGCTGGGGGTCGCGGCGCTCTGCGCCGTGGCCACCGCGATCCCGAGCGGAGAGGCTGAGGCCGATCTCTGGGACCGCGACTACTTCACCAACGCCCCGCTGGTCACGCAGGACGGCGAGACGGTGCGGTTCTATGACGATCTGATCGCCGACAAGATCGTCGTCGTCAGCTTCATCTATACCGACTGCCCCGATATCTGCGGGCTCTCGACGGCGCGGCTGGCGCAGATCGTCGACTGGCTGGGCGCGCGGGTTGGGCAGGACATCTTCGTCTACTCGATCAGCATCGACCCCGAGACCGACACGCCCGAGCGGCTGAAGTCCTATGCGGCCGCGTTCGGCGCGGAGAACCGCGAGGGATGGACGTTCCTGACCGGCACGCGTGCCGATATCGACGTCGTGCGTCACAAGCTGGGCGAGCGCAGCCGCTTCCTTGGTGAGCATCGCAGCGACATGGTGATCGGCAACGGATCGACCGGCCAGTGGCGTCGGACGTCCCTGATGGGCAGCCTCGTGGTCGCGACGACCGAGATCCTCGAACTCGACCCCACCTACATCCCGCCGAAGCCCGTGCTCGCGTCTCTGTCAGACGCGCCCGAAGAGCCGCTGGTCATTCGCAACACGCGGGGGGAGGGGATGTTCATCACCGCCTGCGCCGCCTGCCATACGATCGGCGACGGCGTGCGCGTCGGACCCGATCTTGCAGGGGTGACACTCCGACGCGACCGCGACTGGCTCAAGCGCTACCTTCAGGATCCCGACCAGATGCTGGCAACCCACGATCCCGTGGCCATGGCTCTCGACGCCGAATTCCCGGACGTGATCATGCCCGATCTCGGCCTCGAAGCGGCAGACGCCTCCGACCTGATCCACTACCTCGAGGCGAGGACCGTGGCACTCGGCGCGCCGATGACCGAAATGCCGTCGCATGACGACCATGACCACGACCATGATCACGGCGCGGCCCATGACGATCATGCGGATCACGGCGATCACGCGGCCTTGGACGACCACGCCGCGCATGCCGACCACGCGGATCATTCCGAACACGATACGCACGCCGACCATCACTGAGGTCAGCCGGTCGAGCTTTCGCCGGTTCCGAAGCCACACGGCGCTTCGGGGCTGGTCTTTCGTGCATTCCGTATGACGCCGCCATGGTGACCCGCGTAGAAGGTTCCAGTGGGGGCTTCCGACGCCGATCATCGGCGTGCTTGACCCGGATCAAGGTGCGGCTGGCTTTGCATATGGTATCGTTGCGGCAGACGGCCCGTTCTGCGGTGCCAATGGGCTGCCCGAACGTCGCTGATGGACACGGGTCTGCCCGCGTCGGCGCGGGCGGCGAAGAAAATCGATTCGGGGGACGATGACTTGACGCGTGCGGATCGCACAAGGGCGACCCAGGAGGTCTCGCGCATCCTCGAGACGCTGCTCCACCGCGAGCGGTCGTCGCCCCCGCCCGACGCGGCGGGGCCGCGGCCCACCTCGGACCTCGTGCGCCTCGTGATCGCCGACCTTCCGGATCCCCGGATCTCACCCGAAGATGTCATTGCCGAGATCCGGGCCCGGTTCCCCAGCGCGCAGGTCCTGTTCGTCGCGCCGCAGGACGGCGCACCCGTCGCCGACGCGGTCCCTGTCCATCCGGTGCCGTCCGACACCACCCGAAATCCGCGTCCCGCCCGGACTGCCGCCAAGGCCGACACCTTCCCGCGCCAGTTCTCGGCCCGCCAGACGCAGGTGCTGCGGGGACTGGTGCGCGGTCTTTCAAACAAGGCGATCGCGCGCGACCTCGATCTGGCCGAGTCGACGGTGAAGGTGCACGTCACGACCATCTACCGCGCCCTCGGGGTGAACAGCCGCGCCGCGGCGATCGCACTGGTGATGACGTCCGACGCGCTTCGGGCCGAGCTCGACATCTGACCGCTGTGTCATTTCACCAAGCTGCGCCCCTTATCCCGTTCTGCGACTGCACATTTTTCGACCGCCTCGCCTCGTGGGTGGAAGGGGGCCGTGGCATCGAAGTCACAGGGGAGACGGGATGTCGCAGGCTATCCGCCGCCTGTCGTCTGCCCGTCACGAACCTGCCGCAGCGCAGCACGAACGCGTCTTGGACGCCACGGATCGGGCCCGGACCGGAGCCGCGGCAACGGCGCGCGCCGACAGCCGGTTGACCAGCGATTCATCCAGAGAAGTGAGGGGGTTGGCGGAGAGACAGGGATTCGAACCCTGGGTAGACGTTAATCCACAACGGTTTTCGAAACCGTCCCGTTCGACCACTCCGGCACCTCTCCGCGACCTGGTGGTGGCGCGTCCTTAGTCGGGCCGCGCGGGCCGCGCAAGGGGGTCGATTCCCCGTGACGGGCCGCAAAAATCGAACCGCGCCCCGCTTCCCTCGCGCGGTTGCGGCGTGTTCACTCGATGGCAGGGGACTGAGGGAGCAGAGCGATGAAAACATCGACCCGTATTCTTGCGACACTTGCCTGCGGCATGGGCCTTATGGTGGCCGCCGCGCGCGCCGACACTCCACCGACGGAACCACAGCTCGAGGCCTTCGAGGCGGACGCATTCGCGCAGCTGATGGTCGCGGCGCAAGCCGAACCGCTGATGCAGATCGTGGCCACCGAAGGCGCGCGGCACGGGCTGGGCCTCGAAGCCTCGCTCTTTCCGGGGCGTGGTGGTGCGGCATGGCGACAGGTCGTGTCGACCATCCAGGCGCCGGACCGCCTCGTGCCGCTTCTGGCCAAGGCGCTCCGCAGCGAATTGGCACCCGAGGATGCCGCCGCCGCCGCTCGCTTCCTCAATGACGGGGCGGGTGCCCGCGTGGTCGAGCGCGAGATCGTCGCGCGTCGCCAGATGCTCGACAGCGATGTCGAGGCCGAGGCGCGACAGGCCTCCGCCGCCGCATTCGAGAACGGGACGGCCCGTGCCGAGCTGATCGGCGAGATGATCCAGGCGCTCGACCTGGTGACGGTCAACGTCTCGGGCGGGCTCAACGCCAACTATGCCTTCTACCGGGGGCTCGGCGACGGCGGAGCGCTCAAATCGCGCCTGACCGAGAGCGAGATGATCGCGATGGTCTGGGCGCAGGAAACCCAGGTCCGTCGCTCGATCCGCGGCTGGTTGCAGGGCTATCTCTCGTTGGCCTACGCGCCGCTGAGCGATGACGAGTTGCGCGACTATCTCGCCTTCACCAAGACCGCGCCCGGTCGCCGCTACATGTCGGCGATGTTCCAGGGCTTCGGCTCTGTCTTCGAGACGACGTCCTACGAGCTGGGTCTCGCGGCGGCGAAGTTCATCGCGCAACAGGACGCCTGACCGTCGGTTGACAGGCCCGCGGGGCCATGGAATAGGCACGACCGGGGCTGTGGATCGATTCCGCGGCCCCGTTTCATTCGACTTGTCCCTGACGGGGCACGCTGTCCGAGGTGGACCCGCCGCAGGTGGGGCCGCAAAGACCCGCAAGGGCACCACAGGGCGCGAGAGATACATAGGAGAGAGCGGATGTTTGCCGTTCTGAAGACCGGTGGCAAGCAGTACCGGGTCGCCTCGGGCGACGTGCTGCGTGTCGAACGCCTGGCCGCCGAGGCGGGCGAGACCATCCAGTTCAACGATGTCCTGATGCTCGGGGGCGACACCGTGACCGTCGGTGCGCCAACGATCGAGGGCGCGGCCGTGCAGGCCGATGTGATCGACCAGATCAAGGGCGAGAAGCTGATCCACTTCGTCAAGCGTCGCCGGAAGCACTCGTCCAAGCGCACCAAGGGCCACCGTCAGAAGCTGACGCTGATCCGCGTGACGGACATCCTGTCGTCGGGTGGCGACAAGACCGGCGTGAAGGCCGCGATCGGGACCGGTTCGGTCTCCGCCGCCGCGCTGGCCGCCATGGCGCCCGCGTCGAACAAGCCCAAGCGCGCCGAGGCCGCCAAGCCCGCCGCGAAGGCCAAGGCCGCCACGAAGCCGAAGGCCGCCGCCAAGCCCAAGTCGACCGAGACCGCGACGGATGCCGAGAAGATCGTCGAGGCCGCGGCTTCGGGCACGAAGCCCTCGAACCTCCTCAAAGAGGCGCGTGGCGGCAAGGCGGACGATCTCAAGAAGATCTCCGGCGTCGGCCCCAAGCTTGAGGGCCTGCTGCACGAGAACGGCGTGTTCCACTTCGACCAGATCGCCGCTTGGGGATCGGACGAGATCGCCTATATGGATGACCGACTGTCGTTCAAGGGTCGCATCGAGCGCGACAACTGGATCGACCAGGCGACCACGTTCGCCGCAGAACAGGAGTAAGGACAGATGGCACACAAGAAAGCCGGTGGCTCCTCCCGCAACGGCCGCGACTCCGCGGGCCGTCGCCTTGGCGTCAAGCTCTTCGGGGGCCAGGCCGCCATTCCGGGCAACATCATCGTCCGCCAGCGCGGCACCAAGTGGTGGCCGGGCGCGGGCGTCGGCATGGGTCGTGACCACACGATCTTCGCCACCGAGGAAGGCGCCGTGACGTTCCGCAAGGGCTTCAAGGGCCGCACCTATATTTCGGTTCTCCCCGTGGCGGAGGCCGCCGAGTAAGCCGAACCTCACATACGTGATGACAGGGGGATCGGCGCCAGCCGGTCCCCTTTTTCTTTCCAGGGGGTCTCCATGACCCAGATTTGTCTTGTCCTGACCGCGGCCAAGGTCGCGATCCGCCCGTTTCGGCCGGCGGGGACGACGGTGCGCCGCGATGGGCGGGCCCGGTGCGTCCGGCAATCGACGTCGTACGGGCGGACGTGAGCGTCGCGGTCGCAAGCTTCGCGGTCTTCGCCGCCAGCCAGGTCGGCACGCCCGGTCCGGCCAACATGGCGCTGATGGCCACCGGCGCGCGCTACGGCCTGCGCCGGGCGCTGCCCTTCGTGGCGGGCGTCGTCCTCGGAAAGCAGCTCATCATTTGGCCCATCGGCTTCGGTCTCATGCAGTTGGCCGAAACCGCACCTTGGGCGTTCGAGGCGCTGAAATGGGCCTCGGCTGCCTATATCGTTTGGCTCGCCTGGAAGGTCGCGAACCTGCGACTGGGCGAGGGGGGCGATGCCGCGGCACCCGGCTTAGCGGCCGGCCTGATCGTGCATCCGCTGAACCCCAAGGCCTGGGCGATGATCACCGGTGGGTTCACCGCCTTCGTCGCCCCCGGCACGCCCGCGCTCGAGGCGACGGCCTGGATCGCGCTCGTCCTGCTCGGCTGCCAACTTGCGCTTCACCCGCTCTGGACGCTCGGGGGCAGCCTGATCGCGGCGCGCCTGCGGGGCCGTCCCGCCGAGCGGTACCTGATGTGGACCCTTGCGGCGCTGACCGTCGCCAGCGTCCTGTTCGTCCTGTTCTCCGGAGGACCGGCATGACCCCCCAACGCTCCCCCGTCCGCATCGACCGGATCGCGACCCAGGATCAGCCCGTGATCTCGACCGCGCGGCTGTCGCTGCGCCCGCTGCGTCGCGCCGACATGGGGCTGATCGAGCTCTATGCGGGCGACGAGCGGGTCGCGCGCAACACCTCCTCCATCCCGCATCCGCTGCCGCCGGGCGCGGTCGATGCCTTCGTCACGCGCATCATGGCGGGCGAAGGGGACGACACCGTCTGGGCGATGGACGCGACCGAGGCCGGCATGGACGAGCTGGTGGGCGTTGTCAGCCTCAGGGCGATGGACCGCGACCAGGCCGAGATCGGCTATTGGGTCGCGCCGGGTGTGTGGAACACCGGCCTCGCCTCCGAGGCCGTCGGCGCGCTTATGGCGGCGAACCCCGATCGCAGCGCGCAGGTCTTCGGCACCATCATGCAGGACAACCCGGCCTCGGCCCGTGTGCTGACCAATGCGGGCTTCGACTACATTGGCGACGCCGAGACGTTCTGCGTGGCGCGCGGCGCCGTGGTCCCGACCTGGACCTACATCCGCCAGATGGCTTGAGGCCGCCCGATGGCGCGCATAAGGACTGAGACATGAAGTTTCTCGACCTCGCCCGCGTCTATATTCGGTCCGGTGGAGGCGGCAACGGTGCCGTCTCGTTCCGGCGCGAGAAGTATATCGAATACGGCGGCCCCGATGGCGGCAATGGCGGACGCGGTGGCGATGTCATCGTCGAGACGGTCGACGGGCTGAACACGCTGATCGATTTTCGCTACCAGCAGCATTTCTTCGCCAAGTCGGGGCAGGGCGGCATGGGCCGCCAGCGCACCGGCAAGGACGGTGACGACATCGTCCTTCGCGTGCCTGTCGGCACAGAGATCCTCGACGAGGATCAGGAGACGGTGATCGCGGACCTGACCGAGCTGGGCCAGCGGGTCGTGCTGGCCAAGGGCGGCAATGGCGGCTTCGGCAATCAGCATTTCAAATCCGCCACCAACCAGGCGCCGCGCCGCGCCAATCCCGGCCAGCCGGGGGTCGAGCGGACGATCTGGCTGCGCCTGAAGCTGATCGCGGATGTGGGCCTTCTGGGTCTGCCCAATGCCGGCAAGTCGACCTTCCTGTCGGTGACGTCGAATGCGCGGCCCAAGATCGCGGACTACCCCTTCACCACGCTGGTGCCCAATCTTGGCGTCGTCGGCGTGGACGGTGTCGAATTCGTCGTGGCCGACATCCCCGGCCTGATCGAGGGTGCCCATGAGGGCCGGGGCATCGGCGACCGTTTCCTGGGACATGTCGAACGCTCGGGCGCGCTGCTGCATCTGGTCGACGGGACCAGTGCGGACGTGGCCGAGGATTACCGCATCATCGTCGGCGAGCTTGAGGAATATGGTGGCGGCCTCGTCGAGAAGCCGCGCCTGACCGTGCTTAACAAGGTGGATGCGCTGGACGAGGACGAACTGGCCGAGCGGCGAGCTGCGCTTGAAGCCGCGTCCGGCGGCGAGGTCATGACGATGTCCGGCGTGGCGGGCACCGGCGTAACGGAGGTGCTGCGCGCGCTTCGCGTCCTCATCAACCGCGAGGCGGCGGCGTCCGAGCCCGATGCCGCCGATGACGAGCCGTGGACGCCGGTCTGAGCGCGCGGCGCCTGGCGGGCGCCAGGCGGATCGTCGTCAAGGTCGGATCGGCCCTGCTGGTCGATCGCGACACGGGACGGCTGCGCGCCGACTGGCTGGCCGGTCTGGCCGCAGACGTGGCCGCGCTCCGGGCACAGGGTCAGGACGTCATCCTCGTCTCTTCGGGGTCGATCGCCCTCGGGCGGCGCGTGCTCGGGCTTGCCGCTCCGCTCAGCCTCGAACAGTCGCAGGCCGCAGCCGCCGTGGGCCAGATCCGTCTGGCCGGGGCCTATGCCGATGCGCTCGGCCCGCTGGGCGTCACCTCGGCGCAGATCCTCCTGACCCTCGACGACAGCGAGGACCGGCGGCGATACCTGAACATGCGCTCGACCTTCGAGACGCTTCTGGCGCTCGGCGTCGTGCCCATCGTCAACGAGAACGACACCGTCGCCACCGACGAGATCCGCTTCGGCGACAACGACCGACTGGCCGCACAGGTTGCCGCAATGGCGGGCGCGGATGTCTGCATCCTGCTGTCGGACGTGGACGGGCTCTATACCGCGAACCCCAATCTCGACCCGGACGCGACCCACCTGGCCGACGTGCCCGAGATCACGCCCGAGATCGTCGCCATGGCGGGCGAGGGGGTGTCGGGCGTGTCGAAGGGAGGGATGATTACCAAGGTCATCGCAGCGCGGACGGCGACAGATGCGGGCTGCGCGCTGGTGATCGCTGCGGGGGGTGCCCTGCATCCGCTCCGCGCGCTGTCGGACGGCGCGCGCGCGACGTGGTTTGCCGCCCGTGACGATCCGCGCACGGCACGCAAGCGCTGGATCGCGTCGATGAAGCCGCGCGGCACCATCGCGGTCGATGCGGGCGCGGCCCGCGCGTTGGCCGAGGGGCGCAGCCTGTTGCCGGCGGGTGTAACCTTCGTCGGCGGGCCGTTCGGACGCGGCGATCCGGTGACCATCGAGGGGCCCGACGGTCGCGCGATGGGGCAGGGGCTCGTGCGCTATACCGGCGACGAGGCGCGGCGTATCAAGGGCCTCCGCTCGGGTGACATCGCGGATGTGCTGGGCTATCCCGGCCGCGCGGCACTGGTCCACCGCGACGACATGGCGATCTGAGGAGACGCGACATGAAGGACATCGCCGACGACATTCCCGCCCTGCTCCACCAGATGGGCGAGGCCGCGCGGAAAGCGGCCGTGACCCTCGCGCAGGCCAGCGCCGGGCAGAAGACCGCCGCGCTCGAGGCCGCCGCCGATACGCTCTGGTCCCGCCGCGCCGAAATCGTCGAGGCCAACGCCCGCGACATGGAATTCGGACGCGAGAAGGGGCTGACCGACGCCATGCTCGACCGGCTTTCGCTGGATGAGGACCGGATCGCCGGCATCGTGGCCAGCCTGCGCGCCATCGCGGCGCAGGACGATCCCGTCGGGCGCGTGCTGGCCGAATGGGACCGGCCGAATGGCCTCAACATCCGTCGCGTCGCCACGCCGCTGGGCGTCGTCGGTGTCATCTATGAAAGCCGCCCGAACGTCACGGCCGATGCCGGCGCGCTCTGTCTCAAGGCCGGGAACGCGGTCATCCTGCGCGGCGGATCCGAAAGCTTTCATTCCTCCGGCGCGATCCACGCCGCCATGGTCGAAGGCCTGCGCGCGGCGGGCCTGCCCGAGGACGCGATCCAGCTCGTGCCGACCCGCGATCGCGCCGCCGTGCAGGCGATGCTGACCGCGGTCGAGCATATCGACGTGATCGTCCCGCGGGGCGGCAAGGGCCTCGTCAGCCTCGTCCAGCGCGAGGCGCGGGTGCCGGTCTTCGCCCATCTCGAAGGCATCGTGCACATCTATGTCGATGCGTCGGCCGATCCCGAGATGGCGAAGACGGTCGTCCTGAACGCCAAGACCCGCCGCACCGGTATCTGCGGATCGGCTGAGTGTCTGCTGGTGCATCGCGACATCGCGGACACGCTGGGGCAGGACCTCTGCGACATGCTCATGGACGCCGGGGTCGAGGTCCGCGCCCAAGGGATGCGGGGCACCGTCGCCGCCACCGAGGAGGATTGGGGCACCGAATTCCTCGACATGAAGATCGCCGCGAAACCCGTTGATAACGTTGCAGATGCCATCACGCATATCCGGCGCTACGGGTCGAACCATACCGATTGCATCCTCGCCGACGATCCCGCGCCGGTCCAGGCGTTCTTCGACGGGCTCGACAGCGCCATCCTGATGCACAACGCCTCGACCCAGTTCGCCGACGGGGGCGAATTCGGGATGGGGGCCGAGATCGGAATCGCCACGGGCAAGATGCACGCGCGCGGCCCCGTCGGCGCCGAGCAGCTCTGCAGCTTCAAGTATCTCGTGACGGCCGACGGCGCGACGCGGGCCTGAGGCGGCGGGCATGGCCGGGCCGCCCGACATGACCCTGCTCCGCCGGATGCTCGAGGCCCTGCCGGAGCCCGCGATCCTGCTGGACGGCAACGGGCGCATCGCCATCGCCAACGACGCTGCCTGCGACCGTCTCGGCGTATGGGTCCTGGGCAAGTCCTATGTCAGCGCGCTGCGCCAACCGGGGCTGCTGGGACCGGTCGAGGACGCGCTGTCGGACGGTCAGGCGGGGCGCGCGCGCTTCACCCATTCGTCGGGCGCGGTCGAGTCGCTCTTCGACGTCCACGTGACACCCCTTGGGGACGGGCCGCGCGGCATGGTGATGCTGGTCTTCCGCGACCTGTCCGAGGCCCGCGCGGGCGAATCCATGCGCCGCGATTTCGTCGCCAATGTCAGCCACGAGCTGAAGACGCCGCTGACCGCCGTGATGGGCTTCATCGAAACACTGCAAGGACCGGCGCGCAGCGATCCCGCCGCGCAGCAGCGATTCCTCGCCCTGATGGAGCAGGAAACGGCGCGGATGAACCGGCTGGTGTCCGACCTTCTGTCGCTCAGCCGTCTCGAGGGGCAGGCGCGGCGACGTCCCACGGACGAAATCGACCTGTCGCGCCTCGTGGGAGAGGTGATCGAGATGTTGCGGCCCGGCGCGGGGGGCGTGACATTCGTCTCCGACGGGCCGGACTCAGCACCGGCACCGGGGGATCGCGACCAGTTGATTCAGGTGATGTCGAACCTAGTCGAGAACGCCGTAAAGTACGGCGCCGATGCGGGCACGGTGCGCGTCGCGCTCGCGCCCATCGCACGCGAGCCGGTGCTGAAAGGCCCCGCGTGGCGCATCACCGTTGTCGATGACGGCCCCGGCATCGCGCCCGAACACCTCCCGCGCCTGACCGAACGGTTCTACCGCGTTGACACGGGCCGCAGCCGCCAGCAGGGGGGCACGGGGCTCGGGCTGGCGATCGTCAAGCATATCGTGAACCGCCATCGCGGACGGCTCAGGATCGACAGCCGCGAGGGGCGCGGCACCACGGTCGAGGTGGTTCTTCCGGCTCTTTCTCCGGGGCCGTCATAAAACTGTTACCCAACCTTCACAAAAGCCCCAAGTGGGAGGCCTAGGTCGCGCCCAACGGATGCCAGGGGGGTGTCCGTCAGATAGATCCACACAGGAGACATCCATGTCCGTCACCAAGACCGCGATCTCGGCCCTGGCCATCGCCGCCGTGTCCGCCACCGCCGCCGTAGCCCGCGACCAGGTGCAGGTCGCAGGCTCGTCCACCGTCCTGCCGTACGCGTCCATCGTGGCCGAGGCCTTCGGCGAGAATTTCGACTTCCCGACGCCCGTCGTTGAATCGGGCGGCTCGTCTGCCGGTCTGAAGCGCTTCTGCGAAGGGGTCGGCGAGAACACGATCGACATCGCCAACGCCTCCCGCGCCATCCGCGACGGCGAGCGCGAGGCCTGCGCCGCCGCCGGCGTGACGGACATCATCGAGGTCCGGATCGGCTATGACGGCATCGTCTTCGCCAGCCAGCAGTCGGGCCCCGCCTTCGACGCCTTCACGCCCTCGCAGTGGTACCTCGCGATGGCCAAGGAGATCCCCGGCGAGGATGGCGCGCTCGCCGCGAACCCGAACACCACCTGGTCCGAGATCGATCCGGCCCTTCCCGACGCCGAGATCCTCGCCTTCATTCCCGGCACCAAGCACGGCACGCGTGAGGTCTTCGAGGAGAAGGTCGTCCTGCAGGGCTGCGAGGATACCGGCGCGATGCAGCGCATGATGGACGGCGGCATGGACGAGGACGGTGCCGAAGGGGCCTGCATGTCGATCCGTGACGATGGCCGCGCGATCGATATCGACGGCGACTACACCGAGACGCTGGCCCGCATTGAGAGCGACCCGAACGGCGTCGGCGTGTTCGGTCTCTCGTTTTACGAGAACAACACCGACAAGCTGAAGGTCGCGACGATGGGCGGTGTGGTGCCTTCGACCGAGACCATCTCGACCGGCGAATACCCGGTGTCGCGCCCGCTCTACTTCTACATCAAGAAGGCGCATATCGGCGCGATCCCCGGCCTGAAGGAATTCGCCGAGTTCTTCGTCTCGAACGACATCGCCGGTCCCTACGGTCCGCTGGCCGAATACGGCCTCGTCTCCGATCCGGAACTGGGCGCGGTGCAGGCGACCGTGACCGACGAAACGGTCATGAACTGATGCGATCGGACCGGGGCGGCGACGCCCCGGTCCACCACGTAAGGCCTGGGGGCAGCTGACATGTCGCTGACGACGATCCTACTGATCCTCGCCATTCTCGGGGCCGCGTCCTTCGTCCTGGCCCGCAGCCGCGCGCTCGGCTCGGTCGACGGCGACGCCCGGCGGCTCCACTCCCTCCCGACCTATTACGGCATGAACGGCCTCCTGACCGCGGTGCTGCCCGCACTCGGTCTGCTCGTGCTCTGGCTGATCGTGCAGCCCCTCGTGCTGGAGCGGTCTATTGCCGCCGATTTCCCGACCGCCGCCATCCCCGAAGGCAGCACCATCGGGCTCGTGATGTCCGACATACGTCGCGTGGCCGACGGGCTCGACGCGGTGCCCGATCAGGGCGCGCTCGCGGGCCAGGATCTCGACGCGCTTGCGGCCACGATCCAGGACGGCGGCACAGCGCTCGGTGCGACACTGACGCCCGAAATCGTGGCGGCGGCCGAGGATTACCGCGGCGCCCGCGCCTGGCTCCGCGGCATCATGATCGTCGCGGTCCTCGCCGTCGCGCTGATCGGCGCGGCCATCGCGTGGCGGATGTCGAACGGGGCGTTCCGCGCGCGCAACGTGGTCGAACGTGGCGTGCTGGTCCTGCTGATCGCCGCCGCCTCCATCGCCGTCCTGACGACCGTGGCGATCGTACTTTCGATGCTCTTCGAGACGATGAACTTCTTCCGGCAGTATCCGGCGTTGGAGTTCTTCTTCTCGACCAACTGGGCGCCCAGCTTCTCGGGCCGGGGCGGCGCGTCCGAGCTGGGCATCCTGCCGCTTCTCTGGGGCACACTCTACATCAGCTTCATCGCGCTCGTCGTCGCAGTGCCCATCGGGCTCTTCGCCGCGATCTACCTGTCGGAATACGCAGGCAAGCGGTTCCGCAGCATCGCCAAGCCCCTGATCGAGATCCTCGCGGGCATCCCGACCATCGTCTACGGCCTCTTCGCGCTGATTACGGTCGGCCCGCTCCTGCGCGACGCCATCGCGTCGCCGCTGGGTCTGGGCAACTCGGCGTCCTCGGTGATGACGGCGGGGCTCGTGATGGGGATCATGTTGATCCCCTTCGTCTCCTCGCTCTCGGACGACATCATCAACGCGGTGCCGCAGACGATGCGAGACGGCTCGCTGGGTCTCGGGGCCACCCCGTCCGAGACGATCCGTCAGGTCATCGTGCCCGCCGCCTTGCCCGGCATCGTCGGCGCGGTGCTTCTGGCCGCATCGCGCGCCATCGGTGAGACGATGATAGTGGTCCTCGGGGCAGGGGCCGCGGCCCGGCTCGATCTCAACCCGTTCGAGGCAATGACAACCGTCACCGTCAAGATCGTCAGCCAGTTGACGGGCGACACCGATTTCGCCTCGCCCGAGACGCTCGTGGCGTTTGCGCTCGGGCTGACGCTCTTCGTCATTACGCTGGGGCTGAACGTCCTCGCGCTCTTCATCGTGCGCCGCTACCGGGAGCAATACGAATGACCGACGCGACCGCGCCCGCCTCCCGCGCCGGGGAGGGCAGCCTCTTGGGGCAGGACAAGCGCACGGCGAAGCGCAACGCCGCCGAGAAGCGGTTCCGGGCCTACGGGCTGACGGCGGTCTGTATCGGCGTGCTGATGCTCATCATGCTGCTGACATCGATCCTGTCGAACGGGCTTTCGGCCTTCCGCCAGACCACGATCGAAATCATGGTCCCGCTGGTGGCCGAACGCCTCGACCCGACCGGCAATCGCGACCCCGAGGAGATGGCCAAGGTCACGACCTTCGGCTATGCGCCGCTGCTGCGCGACGGCTTCGAGTCGACCCTCGCCGCCGCGGGGATCGAGACCGAGCTTGACGCCGGTGAGGCTGCCGACCTCATCTCGGACGAGAGCGTGGCCCAACTTCGCAACTACGTCCTCGCCAATCCCGATCTACTGGGCGAGACGATCCCGGTCGAAGTGCTGGCCAACGGGCGGATCGACGGCTTCTTCAAGGGCCGCGTGACCTATGCGACGGCCGAGCTGGACCAGAACGTGAGCCCCGCGCAGTTGCAACTGGCCGAAGACCTGGTTGCCGCGGACCTGATGGAGACGGGCTTCAACTGGCGCTTCCTGACCGCCCCCGACGCCTCCGTTACGCGCCCCGAAGCCGCGGGCCTCGGCGTCGCAATCATCGGCTCGCTCTACATGATGCTGATCGTCCTCGTACTGGCGCTGCCCATCGGCGTCGCGGCGTCGATCTATCTCGAGGAATTTGCGCCGCAGAACCGCTTCACCGACCTGATCGAAGTGAACATCTCGAACCTTGCCGCCGTGCCGTCGATCGTCTTCGGCATCCTCGGCCTCGCGATCTTCATCAACTTCGCGGGCCTGCCGCAATCGGCGCCCATCGTCGGTGGCCTCGTCCTGACGTTGATGACGCTGCCGACGATCATCATCGCCACGCGCGCGTCGCTGAAATCGGTGCCGCCCTCGATCCGCGACGCCGCCCTGGGGATCGGCGCGTCGAAGATGCAGTCGGTGTTCCACCACGTCCTGCCGCTCGCGATGCCAGGCATCCTGACCGGTACGATCATCGGGTTGGCGCAGGCGTTGGGCGAGACGGCGCCGCTTCTCCTGATCGGGATGGTGGCCTTCGTGCGCGAATACCCGGCCGGCCCGCCCGAGGGCCTGTTCGATCCGGCGACCGCATTGCCGGTCCAGATCTTCAACTTCACCCAGCGGTCGGACCCCGCCTTCGTGGAGCGCGCAAGCGGCGCGATCATCGTGCTGCTCGCATTCCTGCTTCTGATGAACCTGACGGCCATCTTCCTGCGCCGCAAGTTCGAGCGGCGGTGGTAGACGGGAGCGGTATGATGAACGACATGCGACTGACGGAGAGAGCCGTGGACCAGGGCGAAAACAAGATCACGGCGCGCGGCGTGCAGGTGTTCTACGGCGACACGCACGCGATCAAGGATGTCGATGTCGACATTGCGGACAAAACCGTGACGGCGTTCATCGGCCCCTCGGGCTGCGGCAAGTCGACCTTCCTGCGCTGCATCAACCGGATGAACGACACGATCCCCATCGCACGGGTCCAGGGCGACATCCGCATCGATGGCGAGGACATCTACGACAGGCGCGTCGACCCGGTTCAACTGCGCGCCAAGGTCGGCATGGTGTTCCAGAAGCCGAACCCGTTCCCGAAATCGATCTACGACAACGTGGCCTACGGCCCGCGCATCCACGGTCTGTCGTCGAACAAGTCCGACCTCGACGACATCGTCGAGCGTTCGCTCCGCCGCGCGGCCCTCTGGGACGAGGCGAAGGATCGCCTGCAACAGCCCGGCACCGGGCTTTCGGGCGGGCAGCAGCAGCGTCTCTGCATCGCGCGCGCTGTCGCCACCAATCCAGAGATCCTGCTGATGGACGAGCCCTGTTCGGCTCTCGATCCCATCGCCACCGCGCAGGTCGAGGAGTTGATCGACGAGCTGCGCCAGAACTATTCGGTCGTCATCGTGACGCACTCGATGCAGCAGGCCGCGCGGGTCAGCCAGAAGACCGCCTTCTTCCATCTCGGCAGCCTCGTCGAATACGGCGAGACAGGCCAGATCTTCACCTCGCCTGAAGATCCCCGCACCGAGAGCTATATTTCCGGCCGGATCGGCTGAGGAGCATCCCATGATCCAATCGAACCACATCGCCACGGCCTTCGACCGCGACCTCGAAGCCATCCAGGCACTCATCATGAAGATGGGCGGCCAGGTCGAGGACGCCATCGCCAAGGCGACCGATGCGCTGGCCGACGGGGACGCCGAACTGGCCGACCGCGTTCGGCGCGGCGACAAGGCCATCGACGCCATGGAGCAGCATGTCAGCGAGGAGGCCGCGCGCGTCATCGCGCTGCGCCAGCCCATCGCGACCGATCTGCGCACCGTGCTGACCGTGTTCCGCATCTCGGCTGCGCTGGAGCGGATCGGTGACTACGCCAAGAACATGGCCAAACGCACCGAGATCATCATGGAGCTGCACACCGTCGATGGCAGCGAGGCGTCCCTCAAGCGGATGTCCAAGGCCGTGCAGATGATGCTGAAGGACGTGCTGGACGCCTATATCCAGCGCGATGCCGATCTCGCCGCCGACGTGCGCGCCCGCGACGAGGAGGTGGACCAGATGTATAACGGCCTCTTCCGCGAATACCTGACGCACATGATGGAAGATCCGCGCAACATCACGGCCTGCATGCACCTGCATTTCATGGCCAAGAACATCGAGCGGATGGGCGACCTCGTGACCGGCATCGCCGAGCAGGTCATCTACCTCGTGACCGGCGACATGCCCGACGAGGATCGCACCAAGGCCGACATCACGAGCCGTCCCGCGGGCGGCACCGCGGGCTGATGTCGGCCCGCCCCGCCGTCCTGGTGGTCGAGGACGAGGCCCCGCAGCGCGAGGTGCTCGTCTACAACCTCGAGGCCGAGGGCTACGAGGTGCGTCAGGCGACGTCGGGCGATGCGGCCATGGATCTTGCGCGCGAGGACGCGCCGGACCTGATCCTGCTTGACTGGATGCTGCCCGAAGTGTCGGGGATCGAGGTCTGTCGCCGCCTGAAATCCGCCGCCGATACGCGGTCGATTCCCGTCATCATGATCTCGGCCCGCTCCGAGGAGGTGGACCGCGTGCGCGGCCTCGAGACGGGGGCCGACGACTACGTGGTGAAGCCCTATTCCGTGGTTGAGCTGATGGCCCGCATCCGCACCCAGCTTCGCCGCGTCCGCCCCGCTAGCGTGGGCGAGCGGCTGGAGCATGGCGACGTCGCCATCGACACGGTCGAGCATCGCGTCTTCCGGGGCGGCGAGGAGCTGCATCTGGGCCCGACGGAATTCCGGCTGCTGACGACCTTCCTCGAACGGCCCGGCCGCGTCTGGTCCCGCGACCAGCTTCTCGATCGGGTCTGGGGCCGCGACGTCTATGTCGACAGCCGCACCGTCGATGTCCATGTCGGGCGGCTGCGCAAGGCGCTGCGCGTCGCCGAGGGGCAGGCCGATCCGATCCGCACGGTGCGGGGCGCGGGCTACGCGCTCGGCTGAGCCCGTTCGGTCAGGGCGCGCAGCACGTCGTCCGCTGTCACGCGCCCCACGGACGCACCGTCGCGCGTGACCGTGACCGGACCCGTGCGTACGGCGGCCATCACCGCGTCGAGCGAGGTGTCGTGGGGCAGGGCGGTCGTGCCGTCGATGGAGCCGGCAGTGCTCATCACGTCTTCGGCCGTCAGAACCCCGAGCGGGTTCATATGTGCCACGAAATCCGCGACATAGGCGTTGGCGGGGGCGGCGATGATCTCCTGCGGGGTGCCGCACTGGATGATGCGCCCGCCTTCCATGATCGCGATGCGGTTGCCCAGCTTGAACGCCTCGTCGAGGTCGTGGCTGACAAAGAGGATCGTGCGTTGCAGCCGGCTCTGCAGCTCCAACAGTTCGTCCTGCAGTCGCGACCGGATCAAGGGGTCCAGGGCGCTAAAGGGCTCGTCCATCAGGAGGATCGGCGCGTCGGTCACGAAGGCACGGGCCAGCCCGACCCGCTGTTGCATGCCGCCGGAAAGTTCGGCCACCTTGCGGTCGCCCCAGTCGCCGAGGCTCACAAGCTCCAGTTGCCGGTCCACCCGTTTGGTGATCTCCGCCTTGGACATGCCCGCAAGCTCCAGCCCGAGGCCGACATTGTCGCGCACCGTGCGCCACGGAAGAAGGCCGAATTGCTGGAACACCATCGACACGCATTCGCGCCGCACCTGGCGCAGATCGGCGGCGTCGGCCTCGGGCAGGGTGCAGGACCAGTCGCCGTCGCGCACCACGACCCGGCCGCGCACGACGGGGTTCAGCCCGTTCACCGCGCGCAGCAGCGTCGACTTTCCCGACCCCGAGAGGCCCATCAGGACCACGATCTCGCCCGGCGCGATGTCGAGGCTGCAATCATGCACCCCGAGGATCTGGCCGGTGCGCGACTGGATCTCGCTCCGGTCGAGGCCCTCGTCCATCAGGGGGAGCGCCGCCTCGGGCTTGTCCCCGAAGACGATCGACACGTTGTCCAGTCGGACAGCGGGTTCGGTCATTTCGCGGCCCCCCGGTTCAGCATCCGGTCGAGCATGATCGCGACGACGACGATGACGATCCCGCTTTCGAAGCCGAGCGAGGTGTTCACCTGGTTGAGCGCGCGGACCACCGGCACCCCGAGGCCGTCCGCGCCCACCAGTGCCGCGATGACCACCATCGACAGCGAGAGCATGATCGTCTGGGTCAGCCCGGCCATGATCTGCGGCGCGGCATAGGGCAGCTCGACCTTCCAGAGGACCTGCTGCGCCGTCGCCCCGAAGGCGCGCGCGGCTTCAAGCAGGGGCAGGGGGGTGGAGCTGACGCCGAGATAGGTCAGGCGGATCGGCGCGGGCAGGACGAAGATCACCGTGGCGATCAGGCCCGGCACCATGCCGATGCCGAAAAAGACGATGGCCGGGATGAGGTAGACGAAGGTCGGCAGCGTCTGCATCAGATCGAGCACGGGCCGCATCGCCGCATAGAGGCGCGGGCGATGGGCGGCCGCGATACCGATGGGCACGCCCACGGCCATGCAGACGACGCAGGCCGAGAGGACGAGCGTCAGGCTCTCGGTCGTTTCCTCCCAGTAGCCCTGGTTGAGGATGAAGAGGAACCCGAGTGCCACCAGCAGGCACGGCTTCCACGACCGGCGCAGGCCCCAGGTGATCGCCACGAAGACCGCCACCACCAGAAGCGGCGGCGGCGTCTGGAGCACCCAGAGGATCGCGTCGATCATCGCCTCCATGGCGATGGCGAGGCCGTCGAAGAACCAGGCGCCGTTCTCCTGAAGCCAGTCGAAGATCGCGGCGGCGGTCCGGCCGACCGGGATCTTGGTCTCGGTCAGCCAGTCCATGCCGATCAGTTCAGCGCGGCCGTCACGGCCTCGGTCGCATCGCCGCCATCGAGCGTCGTCACCCCGTCGAGCCAGCCCCCGAGCACGTCCATGTTGGCCGAGATCCAGGCGGACGCGGCCTCCTCGGGATCGGCGCCGTCATCGAGGATGGCGCCCATGATCTCGTTCTCCATCGCGAGCGTGAACTCCATGTTCTGGAGGAGCGCGCCGACATTCGGGCATTCCTCGACATACCCGGCGCGGGTGTTGGTATAGACCGTCGCGCCGCCGAGATCAGGGCCGAAGAACTCGTCGCCGCCTTCGAGATAGGTGAGGTCGAAATTCGCGTTCATCGGATGCGGCTCCCACCCGAGGAAGACGATCGGCTCGTCGCGCTTGGTCAGGCGGTCGACCTGCGCCAGCATGCCCTGCTCGGAGCTTTCGACCACCTCGAAGCCGGACAGGCCGAACGCGTCGCCGTCGATCATCGACTGGATCAGGCGATTGCCGTCATTGCCGGGCTCGATCCCGTAGATCTTGCCGTCGAGCGCGTCGGTCTGCGCGGCGATATCGGCAAATGTATTGATACCAAGAGCTTGCGCGGCGGAGTTCACAGCCAGCGTGTACTTGGCGCCCTCGAGGTTGGCGCGCACCGTGTCGACCGTCCCGGCCTCGCGGTAGGGGGCGATGTCGCCTTCCATCGTGGGCATCCAGTTGCCGAGGAACACGTCGATATCGCCTTCGGCCATCGAGGTGTAGGTCACCGGCACCGACAGGACCTTGACGTCGGTCTCATAGCCGAGCGCGTCGAGCACGACAGTCGCGGCGGCGGTCGTGGCCGTGATATCCGTCCAACCGACATCGGAGAAGCGAACCGTGGAGCATTCGGCGGCCGCGCTTGCGGCGGTCAGGGCCAGCGCCGAGGCGCCGAGGGTCAGACGAAGCATGTGAGTTCTCCCGTTGATGCGTTTTGCGGCGACTAGACGCCATCGGGGGGCGGGACGCAACACGGGGCCCTTCGTGCGTGTATAAGTCCGTTAACCGGAATTATGTAAAATACAGATACACCGGTGGAACCGCTTGCCGGGCTGCGGCGCCCTGCTATCCATACGCGATGACCGACGCCAGCGCATCAGATCGTCTCGTGATCCTCGGCTCCAAGGGCGGCCCCGCGATCCGGCGTGGCGGTCCGAACCCGACCGCGTCACTCCTTCAGATCGACGGGCGCGCTTGCGTGGTCGATTGCGGGCTCGGCGCGACGCGCGGACTGGTCGAAGCCGGCCTCGATCTCAAGCGGCTCGACCTGATCTTCATCACCCATCTTCACAGCGACCATGTTCTCGAACTCGGCCCGCTGCTCCACACCGCCTGGACCAGCGGCTGGTCGACACCTGTGGCGATCTACGGGCCGCCGGGCCTCGACGCGCTCTGGCACGGGTTCCTCGCGTCGCTGGCCTACGATATCGACCTGCGCATCGCCGACGAAGGCCGCCCCGACATGCGCGACCTCGTCACGATCCACGAGATCGCCGAAGGCCCGCTCGAC
This sequence comes from uncultured Jannaschia sp., assembly GCF_947503795.1. Classification (NCBI taxonomy): domain Bacteria; kingdom Pseudomonadati; phylum Pseudomonadota; class Alphaproteobacteria; order Rhodobacterales; family Roseobacteraceae; genus Jannaschia; species uncultured Jannaschia sp. Next base: position 1,401,481 of record NZ_CANNEZ010000001.1, read on the forward strand.
GTGCCGGGCCTCGAGGTCGCAGCGCTCCGTGTTCACCATCCGCCCGTCACCGACTGCTTCGCGCTCCGCTTCGACGGCGCGACAAGGCGTGTCGTCTTCAGCGCGGATACCGCGCCATTCCCGCCGCTGGAGGATTTCGCACGCGACGCCGACATCCTGATCCACGAGGCGATGCTGGAGCGCGGGATCGACCGGCTGGTGGCCAAGACCGGCAACGGCAAGCGGTTGAAGGCGCATATCATGGCCAGCCATACCGAGGCCGCCGATGTCGCACGGCTCGCGACCCGCGCGCGCGTGCGCCATCTGGTCCTGCATCACCTGGTGCCGGCGGATGACCCGGAGATCGGACGGGATGATTTCGAGGCCGCCGTCACGCCGCATTACGACGGACGGCTGACGGTCGCCTCGGACGGGCTGTCGATCCCGCTCTGACCACCCTCCCCCGGTTGCGCCTCGACTCCGATGCGGCGTGTTCGTAACTTGGCGCGGCCTGAGCCGTGCGGAGCCCGAATGGACGATCTCGACCGTTATCTTCTGTCGTTGACCCGGCTGACGGAGCTGGAAGAGGTCTGGAACGCCCACGCCGCGCGCATGGCGACCTACGGGTTCGATCGCTGTCTCTACGCCGCGACGCGCTTCCGCACCGATAACGGCATGGGCGACCTGCGCGACGCGCTGATCCTGACCAACCATCCGCGCGAATTCACCCAAGGGTATCTCGAGTCCGATCTCTTCCGCGATGCGCCGCTTGTCCGCTGGGCGATGCAGAACGTCGGCGTGATGAGCTGGTCCGAGATCCTGACCGATGCCAAGGCGGGCAAGCTCTCGCCTGCAGAGCTTCGCGTGATGGAGTTCAATCGTCGCCACGGCGTCAACGCGGGCTACGGGATCAGCTTTCCGCGGGTGTCGCCGCGCACCGGGCACGGGATCGGACTGGCCTCGACGACCATGACCCAAGAGGCGGTCGATGCCCTCTGGCAGGACAAGGGCGACGAGATTGAGCTTCTCAACAACGTCGCGCATCTGGTGATCCTGTCCCTGCCCTATGGCGAGCATGGCCACGCGCTGACCCTGCGCCAGCGCGAGGTGCTGGAGCTGGTGGCTGACGGCAAGACGGCGCAGGACGTGGCACAGGTGCTGGGTCTGACGGCGGCGACGGTCGAGAAACACATGCGTCTCGCGCGCGAAGCCCTCGACGTCGAGACCACGGCGCAGGCCATCCGCAAGGCCACGATCCAGAATCAGGTCTTCCGCTACGAGAATGCCGACGCGGGGTAAGGAATCCCTGACTTGGGCCATCGCTTCCCTAGCGTCATGCTGAACCCGTCCGGTGAGATCGGGGCCGTTCGCCCCGAAGGACACCCCGGCGGGTCGGCGCGCATCGTTACGCGTGGCCACCGTTCGGTCTGACGCGGCGGCGGGCATGGTTTCGTCCGTCGTCGACTGCGGCCCCGCCTCTCCCTCCCCAAGGGGCCAGACGTACGGGCGGCGCCGAGTGTGACCCCGGCGCCGCCAAATCCTCCAACGATATCAGTGGGTCAGGCTCGGCCGACCTTGGCGACCTCGGCGGCGAAATCTTCCTTCACGACCTCGATGCCCTCGCCCACTTCCAGCCGGACGAAGCCGGTGATCGAGACACCGGCCTCGGCCGCGGCCTGTGCGACGGTCAGGTCGGGGTTCACGACGAACTGCTGGTTCAGCAGCGTGACCTCGGACATGTACTTCTTCATCCGGCCCTCGATCATCTTCTCGATGACCTGCTCGGGCTTGCCGCTCTCGCGGGCGATGTCGATCTGGACCTGACGCTCCTTCTCGACGATCGCGGCGTCGAGATCGTCTTCCGACAGCGAGGCCGGGTTCACGGCCGCAACATGCATCGCGACCTGCTTGCCGAAGGCGTCATTGGCCCCCGACAGCGCGACCAGAACGCCGATCTTGCCCATGCCGGGGGCGGCCGCGTTGTGCACATAGGAGGTCACGGCGTCGCCCGAGAGCTTGGCCATGCGGCGCACGGTCATGTTCTCGCCGATGGTCGCGATCTTGTCGGTCACGATGGCCTCGATCGACTTGCCGCCGATCTCGAACGCCGTCAGCGCGCCCAGATCCGGAACGGCCAGCGCGGTCTGCGTGATCTCGGAGACCATCTTCTGGAAATCGGCGTTCTTGGCGACGAAATCGGTTTCGGAATTGACCTCGACCGCGACGCCCGTGCCGTCCTTGACGGCGACGGCCACGAGGCCCTCGGCGGCGGTGCGGCCCGACTTCTTCGCGGCCTTGGCCAGGCCCTTGGTCCGCAGCCAGTCGATGGCCGCTTCCATGTCGCCATCGGTTTCGGTCAGCGCCTTCTTGGCGTCCATCATGCCTGCGCCGGTCGTGTCGCGCAGCTCTTTCACCATGCTCGCGGTGATCGCCATGATTTCGTCTCCTGTGAATGTGGTCATCGGGACGCGGTTACGTGAACCGCGCCCCGCAAGTGTTTGACGTCGAAGCGATCAGGCTTCGGCGGCAGCCTCTTCGGCCGGGGCCGCGTCCGCGGGGGCCTCGGCGGCCTCCTCGGCGGGGGCGGCCTCGACGGCCTCCTCGGTGGCGCCCTCTTCCATGGCACCGATATCGACGCCGGCGGCGCCGAGCTGCGCGCTCATGCCGTCGAGCGCCGCACGGGCCACGAGGTCGCAATAGAGCGCGATGGCGCGCGCCGCGTCATCGTTGCCGGGGATGATGTAGTCCACGCCATCGGGCGAGCAGTTGGTGTCGACGACCGCGACGACCGGGATGCCCAGCTTCTTGGCTTCGGCGATGGCGAGGTCTTCCTTGTTGACGTCGACCACGAAGATCAGGTCAGGCAGACCGCCCATCTCGCGGATGCCGCCGAGGGACGCCTGCAGCTTGCCCTGGTCGCGCTCCATGCCGAGACGCTCTTTCTTGGTCAGCCCCTCGAAGCCCTGCTCCATCGCTTCATCGATGGACTTCAGGCGGTTGATCGAGTTCGAGACCGTCTTCCAGTTGGTGAGCGTGCCGCCCAGCCAACGGTGGTTCATGTAGTACTGCGCGCAGCGCTCGGCAGCGTCGGCGATCGGCTTCTGCGCCTGGCGCTTGGTGCCGACGAAGAGGATGCGGCCGCCGCGGGCCACGGTGTCACGAACGACCGTAAGGGCTTGATCCAGAAGCGGAACCGTCTGGGTCAGGTCCAGGATGTGGATACCGTTCTTGGCGCCGTAGATATACGGGCCCATCCGGGGATTCCAACGCTGGGTCTGGTGGCCGAAGTGCACGCCGGCCTCGAGGAGCTGACGCAGGGAAAATTCAGGCAAAGCCATGTTTCTCGTAACCTTTCCGGTTTGTGCCTCGGCGGGGGTTTCGACCATATGGCCAACCGGTGGACCTGTCGGGGATGTCTCCCCCGGAGGCCCGCCCCCGCCTGTGAAGTGCCGCTCGCTTACGGGATGATTCCGCCCGCCGCAAGGGGATCGGGCGCAAAGGATGCGCCCGGATTCCGTCTCGACCGTATTTCGGCGGGCCGGGGGCGGCCCGCCCATCGGGTCAGGGGATGATGCGGTTGTACTTGGCGCCTTCGAGCGACGCCCCGGCCAGCAGGCCCGCCTGCCCGAATACGACGGCGACGACCGGCGTCAGGAGCGCCGTGGTGTCCGTCGTCAGCGCGCCCGCGCTGTTGGGCGTGACGTATTCGAGGTCGCCGCCCGCGGTCCAGCCGGTCGAGGTGCGGAAGTTCGACAGCGCCGGCTGCGTCATGAAGAAGAGCGCGTGGCTGTACTGCTGTCCGCCGATCTGCAGGCCGACCGACGCCGCCGTGGTCGAGTAATAGTCGACCGTGACGCCGTCGATGCGCAGCGCGCCGCGCCCGTAGGCCCCGCCGAGGAAGAACCCGCCCTCGGTGACGACGGGCATCATCAGGATGCCCGCGGCCTTGCCCGCGAGAACCTGGGTGTCCGGCAGCGTGTCGTACATGAAATTGAAAGCGGCATCGACGCGCTGGTCGATGCGGGTGGCGCCGTTCGAGCCGACGCCGTTGCCGCACGCGGCGAGGGCCACGGGTGCGGAGGCGGCCGCGAGAAAGCGGCGACGCGTGAGTGCGGTCATGGGATCTGTCCTGTCCAAAGTCTGCTCTGCCGAGGTCTTGCTGCCCCGGTCGTGCGCGAAGGATAGCAAAGCCTCACCCTTCTGTCACCACCGATGCGCCCTCAGGGCGTCCAACCGCCGGGGGTCGCTTCGGGGGCGTCCGTCTCGGTGTCCGTCTCGGTTTCCGGCGCGGCGTCCGACAGCGCGGGAAAGCCCGCGGTGAAGCGCGCCGCCTGACGGGCCGTCCAGCGCACGGAGATGTCGGCGCCGGTCTCGTCGCGGGCGACTTCGGATTGCACGACGCCTTCCTCGTGGAGCCAGGCCCGCGCGCGCCCATCGGCATAGGGCACGGACAGCACGTCCTCGGTCAGCGTTTCGGTCAGGTCGGTCTCGACGCGGTCGAGGATTGCGTCCAGCCCCTGCCCCGTTAGCGCCGACGCGAGATAAACGTCGTCCCGTCGCGCCGCGAGGTTCGTGGCGGCCTGCAGGTCGGCGGGATCGAGCTGATCGGCCTTGTTCCAGATCTCGATACGCGGGATCTCGTCGTCGGTCCCGAGCGCCTCGAGGATTGCCTCGACGTCGCGGGCCTGCGCTTCGGATTCGGGATGCGAGATGTCGCGGACATGGACGATGAGGTCGGCGTCGAGCACCTCCTCGAGCGTGGCGCGGAACGCGGCGACGAGCTGCGTCGGCAGGTCCGAGATGAATCCCACCGTGTCCGAGAGGATCACGTCGAGACCGCCCTCCAGCTCGATCGCACGCATCGTCGGGTCGAGCGTCGCGAACAGCATGTCCTTGGCCAGCACGTCCGCCCCGGTCAGCCGGTTGAAGAGCGTGGATTTGCCCGCGTTGGTGTAACCGACCAGCGCCACGACCGGATACGGCACCTTGGCGCGGGCGGCGCGGTGCAGCTCGCGCGTCTTGACGACCTTCTCGAGCTGGCGGCGCAGCTTGACCATCTGTTCGTCGATCGCGCGACGGTCCGCCTCGATCTGTGTCTCGCCGGGGCCGCCGACAAAGCCGAGCCCGCCGCGCTGCCGCTCGAGGTGCGTCCAGGCCCGAACGAGGCGCGTGCGCTGATAGCTGAGCGCGGCGAGTTCGACCTGAAGCACGCCCTCGCGCGTGGCGGCCCGATCGGCGAAGATTTCCAGGATGAGCGACGTGCGGTCCAGCAATTTGACCCGCCATGCCTTTTCCAGATTGCGCTGCTGCACGGGACTGACCGTGCCGTCGATCAGCACGAGCTCGATCTCGTCGGCTTCGATCCGCGCGCGCAACTCCTCGACCTTGCCCGTCCCGAAGAGAAGCCCCGGATGGGGCTTCGGCAGGCGCACCGTCATTGCGTCCACGACGTCGAGCCCAGGCAGCGCATGTGCCAAGGAGACCGCCTCTTCGAGCGCGAGGGCCGGCGCGCGGCCGGATCGGTCGCCGCCGCGCATGTCGGGATGCAGGATCAGCGCGCGGGTCGGGACCGCCTCGGTCGAGAAGCCCGCGCCGCCTTGCTCAGGAGGATTCGCCAGAATCGTCCTCGCCGGAATAAAGGTTGATGGGCTGGGCCGGCATCACGGTCGAGATCGCGTGCTTGTAGACGAGCTGCGACTGGCCGTCGCGGCGCAGAAGCACGCAGAAATTGTCGAACCACGTGATGACGCCCTGCAGCTTGACGCCGTTGATCAGGAAGATCGTGACAGGCACCTTCGTCTTGCGGACGTGATTGAGAAACGCGTCCTGGAGATTCTGTTTGTCGGCCATGAGTTCCTGTCCTCCGTGCCCTTCTCGGGCAACTCTTGATTGGGTCTGGAGGGAGTTATGGGACGGGTTCGGGTAATATTCTACCCCTTCCGGTGGTATTTTGACGTGGACCCCCACCCGTCGGCGGTCAACCGCGCCAGAAATCCGGATTGAAGAGCGCGATGAGCGCCAGTGTCTCAAGACGTCCCACCACCATTGCTGCGGCCCAGACGGCCTTGGTCGCGTCGGGCAGCGCGTTCAGGCCCTGTGGGTCGATCCCGGCGACCTGCGCCAGCGGTCCGGTCGTGGCCAGCCCGGCGGTCGCCATGATGACGGCCGTTCCGAAGTCGAGCCCGGTGAAAGCCAGTGCCAGGGTGACGGCCGCCAGCGTCAGCGCGAAGAGCATGAAGAAGATCCATGCGGCCTCGATCCCGGCGAATGGCAGGTGCCGCTGCGCCCCCCGCCCGCCCGCGATCGAATGGGGATGCACGAGAAGGTTCATCTCGCGGCGGCCGTGGGCATAGAGCGCGTAGATCCGCAGAAGCTTCACGCCGCCCGCCGTGGTGGCGACCCCGCCGCCGAACATCGCGAGCCCGGCCAGAAGGACCGCCGGCGTCTCGAGGCCCGACCACGACTTGGCCGAGTTCCAATCCGCGCTCTCGAACCCCGTCGTCGTCAGGAACGACAGGACCGTGAAGGCCGACCCCCAGAGTGCGCGGAGCGCGGCACCCGTGTCCGAGACGGCATCGACCTCGAAGGCCCCGATCCAGTGGCGCAGGAACAGAAGCGTCGTGATGACCGCGACCACGGCAAGCGCGATGCGCACCTCGCGGTCCTGCGTCAGGCGGACGACCTGGTCGCGGTGAAGGTCGGCGGTAAAGGTCTGGCGCGTGACGGCGAAGGCGAAGAACGCGAAGACCGCCAGTTCCCCCCAACGGCCCGCCGGGCTTTCGGCGACGCCGCCGCCCGCCGTGATCCCCGAGGTCGACAGCGTCGACATCGCGTGGATGACGGCGCGGGTGGGCGCCTCGCCCGCCAGCACGAGCACGGTCCAGAGGACCAGCGTCAGCCCGCCGTAGATCGGGCCCAGCACCGCCAGCGAGCGCGACAGGCGGCGCGACGGCTCGACCGAGGCGACGCGGATGTCGGCCGCCCGCCCACTTGCGGTCTGGGCGCGCGTGACCTCGAACCCGCCGAGACCCAGCGGCGCGAGGATCGCGGCCGCCGACACCCAGATCAGCAGGCCGCCTTGCCACGCCACCATCGCCCGCCAGAGATGCACGCTCTCGGACAGGCGGTCGGGTGCGAAGAGCGTGCCGCCGGTCGTCGTCACCGCGGCGACCATCTCGACATAGACGTTCACGAAGCGGGTATCGCCGACGATCTCGGAGACGGGGAACGCCGCCAGCACCGGCAGCACGGTGTAGGCCGACAGGAGCGCCACGAGCTGGCTGCGCGTCACGTTGCGCGACTGCTCGCGGGCCGTGGCGACGGCGAGACCGATCAGCAGCGCCAGAAGCAGCGTGGCCCAGTAGAAGAAGGCGCGCGATTCCGCGTGGGCGTCTCGGATAACGGCGTGGATCGCCAGCAGGTACATCGACGCCGCAAGGATCATCGCAAGCACCACCAGCGGCGGGACGCGCGCCAGCAGGCGACCCATCAGAAGAAGTCCACCTGCACCTGCAACAGTCGCTCGACCTCGGGGACGTCCGCCGAGAGCGCGAAGATCACGACCACGTCGCCCTCGTCGATCCGGCTGCCGCCTTCGGGGCGCACGACGCGGCCGTCGGCCTTGCGGATCGCGCCGACAAGCGCGCCTTCGGGAAAACCGATGTCGCGGATCTGGCGGCCCGCCATGGGCGAGGTGGACATGACCTGCGCCTCGATCACCTCGGCCTCGCTATCGCCCACGGAATAGACGTTGCGCACGCGCCCGTGCCGGACATGCCGCAGGATCGAGGATACGGTGGTCTGGCGGGGATTCACGTAGGCGTCGATCTGGAGCGGGCCTAGCAGCGGCACCAGCGTCGGATCGTTGACCAGCGCGATCGTCTTGGCGCAGCCCGCGGCGCGCGCGCGGACGGCGGCCAGCATGTTGGTCTTGTCGTCGTCGGTGACGGTCAGGACGGCGTCGGCCCGGTCGATATTGGCCTCGCGCAGAAGCTCGATATCGAGCCCGTCGCCCGAGAGCACGATCGTCCGCTCCAGCGCCTCGGCCGCGCGTTCGGCGCATTTGCGGTTCTTCTCGATCATCTTGGCGCGGATGCGCTCGGGTGCGGCCTCCAGCGCCTCGGCCACGGCGAGGCCGACATTGCCGCCGCCGATGATGACGACGCGCTCCTGCTTGCGGACGGTCTTGCCGAAGATCTCCTGCGTGCGGGTCAGGTCGTCGGTGTGGCACTGGATGTAGACTTGGTCGCCGGCCTGAAGCTGGTCGCCGGGCTCGGGCGCAAACAGGCGGCCGCCCTTGGCGCGCCGGACCCCCACCACCACCGCGCGCAGCGTCGAGAACAGCTCCGAGAGCTGGCGGAGCGGCGTGTCGAGCACCGGGCAGTCGGCGTCGAGATGGAGGCCGATGAACTGGCTCTTGCCGTCCATGAACTCCTCGACGTCGAAGGCTTCGGGCGCGCGCAGGCGACGGAGCGCGGCCTCGGCCACCTCGCGTTCGGGCGAGATGACGACGTCGATCGGCAGGTGGTCGCGCCGGTAGAGATCGGCGCGCATCGCGGTCAGGTAGGATTGCGCCCGGAGCCGCGCGATCTTGCGCGGCACGGTGAAGATCGAATGGGCCACCTGGCAGGTGACCATGTTGACCTCGTCGGAATGGGTCGCCGCGATCAGCATGTCCGCGTCCTCGGCGCCCGCGCGCTCCAGCACGTCGGGATAGGAGGCATGGCCCGTGATCCCTTGTACGTCCAGCGTATCGGTGGCGCGGTGGACGAGGTCGGGGTTGTTGTCGACGACCGTGACGTCGTTGCGCTCGCCCGCGAGATGTCGTGCGATCTGCCAGCCGACCTGGCCCGCGCCGCAGATGATGACCTTCATGGATGCCCTCGGGCGCGGTTTCCTGAGGCTCCGGGTTACGCCTGCCCCGCGGTTCGGTCAATGCGGGCGGGCCTGTTGCCTAAGCGGCAGGCACCGCTAGCTTATCGCGCATGATACGCTTCCTGCTCCCGCTCGCACTGCTCGCCGCCTGTGCCGCCGCCGATCGCCCCGTCTGGCTGAAGCCGGGCGTCGAGGCGGCGACGGCCGAACAGGAGTTCCTGTCCTGCGCCGCCACGGCGCAGGCGCAGTTCCCGGCGGCAACCGGCATCGCGACAGCGCCGCGTATTACGCTGGGCGGCCGCGTCTGCGAGGGCAGCGTCTGTATCGGCGCGGCCGGGCCGGACGTGTTCGACTACGACCGGAACGACAATCTGCGCGACCGCTCGATCGCGGCCTGCATGGGGGCCAAGGGATACGACCTGGCCACGCTGCCCGCCTGCAGCGGCGCGGTGACGCCGCTGACGAGCCATCCGTTCGACGCGCGGGGCGTCTGCGTCACCGGAGACGGGATGCTGGCCGCGCGCTAGTCGTCGACACGCGCGACCCGGGCCCCGCCGCGCGCGCTGGTCACCACGCCCAGCGATTTCAGCTTCCGGTGCAGCGCCGAGCGCTCCATCCCGACGAAATTCGCTGTCCGGCTGATATTGCCGCCGAAGCGGTTGATCTGGGTCATCAGGTATTGCCGCTCGAAGAGCTCGCGCGCCTCCCGCAGCGGCAGCGACGCGAGGCTCCCGGTCAGCGTCATCTCGCCGTCGTCGCCCCCGCCCTCGCCCGGCGTCGGAAGCTCCGACGGCTCGATCGGACCGCTGCCGTCGCCGAGGATCAGCACCCGCTCGATCACGTTGCGCAACTGGCGGACATTGCCCGGCCAGCGCATCGTCTGAAGAAGCGCCTTCGTCTCCTCGGAGATCTCGCGCAGCGGCAGGCCCTGCGACTTGTTGAGCGCCGAGATGAAGTGATCCGCCAGGACGGGGATGTCGTCGCGCCGATCTTCGAGCGCCGGCACGGGCACGGGCACCACGTTCAGGCGGTGGTACAGCTCCTCGCGGAAGCGCCCGGCCCGGATTTCTGCCTCGAGGTCGCGGGTGGTCGAGGAGACGACGCGCAGGTCCACGCGCACCTTCTCGGTGCCGCCGACGCGCTGGAACGCCTGCTCGACCATGACGCGCAGGATCTTCGACTGGGTGCCCAGAGGCATGTCGGCGATCTCGTCGAAATAGATGACGCCCTCGTGGGCCTGTTCCAGCAGCCCCGGCTCGATCCCCTTCTCGGGCGTCTCGCGCCCGAAGAGGACGGTTTCCATCCGCTCGGGCTCGATCGAGGCCGACGAGACGGTCACGAAGGGCGCGTTGGCGCGGTTGGAGTTGGCGTGGATGTAGCGGGCCGCGACCTCCTTGCCCGATCCCGCAGGGCCCGAGAGCATGACGCGCCCGTTCGAATTCATCACCTTCTTGAGCTGCGATTGCAGCGATTTGAACGCGGTCGACTGGCCGATCATCTCGGCCGAGGTGGAATCGCGCCGGCGCAGCTCGGAATTCTCGTGGCGCAGCTTCGAGGCTTCCATCGCGCGGCTGACGACGACCATGAGCTGGTCGATGTTGAACGGCTTCTCGATGTAGTCGTAGGCCCCCTGCTTGATGGCCGCGACCGCGATCTCGATATTCCCGTGGCCCGAGATGATGATGATCGGCACGTCCGGATGGCTGCGGCGCACGGACTTCAGGATGTCGATCCCGTCCATGTCCGAGTCCTTGAGCCAGATGTCGAGGATCATCAGGCTCGGGGCATCCTCCTCTATGGCGGACATGCAGTCCTCGGCGGTTCCGGCCATCCGGCAGGCATAGCCTTCGTCCTCCAGGATGTCCTTGATGAGGCTCCGGATATCGGCCTCGTCGTCGGTGATCAGGATATCGCCCATGTCTACTGTCCCTCTTCGATACGGGGGAGCCTTATGACGGCCTCCGCCCCCTGATGTCCGGTGTCGTCCGGCGGCGCGTCGCGCAACTCCAGCGTGCCGCCATGCTCCTCGATGATCTTCTTGACGATGGGCAGCCCGAGGCCGGTGCCCTTGTCGCGCGTCGTCACATAGGGCTCGAACAGGCGCGTGCGGTCCTGCGGCAGCCCTATCCCCGTGTCGCCGATCACGATGTCGATGCCCGTCTCGCTCTCGTGCAGGGCGACGCGAACCTGCGCGGCGAACGGGGCGTCGCCGCGCTCGATGCGGCTCTCGACCGCCTCGCCCGCGTTCTTGATGAGATTGGTGAAGGCCTGCCCCATCATGGTGGGGTCGAACTCGGCGCGGACGCGGCCTTCGGGAATGTCGGACACCAGCGCCGTCGGCTCAAGCGCGGCCTTCTGCAACGTCACCGTCTCGCGCAGCAGCGCGGCGATGTCGCCCCGCTGGCGCTGGGGTTCGGGCATGCGCGCGAACTGGCTGAACTCGTCGACGATGCGGCGCAGGTCGCCCGCCTGCCGCACGATCACATCGGTCAGCTCGGCCAGCTTTTCCGCGCTCTCGGGGGGCAGCTCCTTGCCGAAGCGCCGCTTGACCCGCTCGGCCGAGAGCTGGATCGGGGTCAGCGGGTTCTTGATCTCGTGGGCGATGCGGCGCGCGACGTCGCCCCATGCGGCCATGCGCTGCGCCGATACGAGCTCGGTCACGTCGTCGAAGGCCACGACATATCCCTCGGGCGCGCCGTCCGCGCCGGGCCGGAGCGCGATGCGCACCAGCAGGCTCTCGAGCTTGCCGCCCCGCGCGATCCGCAGCTCCTCCTCGACGGTGTCGCCGCTCGTGGCCCTGGACCGCTCGAAGAGTTTGGCGAATTCCGGCACGACCTCGTCCAGCGCCTCGCCGTAGCGTGCGCCGTCCAGCCCCAGAAGGCGCTGGCCCGACCGATTCATGAAGTCGATCCGCCCGCTGTCGTCGAGGCCGACGACCCCCGCCGTGACCGATCCCAGCACGCTGTCGAACAGGCGGCGGCGGCGCTCGGTCTGCATGTTCGTTTCCACGAGCGCGTCGCGCTGGCCCTTCAACTGTCGTGTCATCTGGTTGAAGAGACGCCCCAGCACCGCGATCTCGTCATCGCCCGCATCCTCGCGGACCCGGACGTCCAGATCGCCCTGCCCCACGCGCTGCGCTGCGCCCGCAAGCCGGCCCACGGGGCGCGACAGCCGCTCGGCGAACCACAGGCCCGCCCAGGTCGCGGCCAGGATCAGGATCAGCGCGAAGCCCACATAAAGAAGGCCGAATTCGAACAAGAGCCGTCCGCGTTCCCGTTCCAGCTGCTGGTAGAGCTGGGCCGTCGCTTCGGTCTCGTCGAGAAGCTCGAGGATGTCGCCATCGACCTCGCGCGTGACGTAGAGGTAGCGGTCCGGGTACGCCGTCAGCCGCAGCAGCGCGCGGAATTCGTCGAATTCCTCGTCCTCGATCAGGACGACCGACCCGGCCTCGGCCAGCGCGAGTTGCTCGGCGCTCACCGGCTCGAAATCGAAGAGGTAGCTCGCCTCGCCGCGCGCCCGGATCTCTCCGGTGCCGTCGATGACAAACGCCTCCTCCAACCCCCGCTGCACAAGGTCCTGCCCTTGCCCCAGAAGCTGGCGCAGATCGCCGTCGGTCATGAAGAAACTGGCCCGCTTGGCCACGTTGAGATAGCCCGCCAGCCCGCGCGCATCCTCGGTCAGGTCGTCGCGATGCTCCTGCGCATAGGCCTGCGCCGCCTCGACCGAATTGCCCAGCGCACTGCGCACCCGGTCCGAGAACCATCCCTCCAGCCCCATGTTGATCGTGATCGTCGCAAAGACCGCTGTCAGGATCGTCGGGACCAGCGCGATGCCGGTGAAGACGCCCGTCAGCCGCAGGTGCAACTGCGATCCGGCCGACCGCGCGCGCCGGGCCGCGACCATCCGCGTCACCCGCCGGATCACGAGGGCCGCGATCATGATGATATAGACCAGATCGGCGAGCAGAACCGCCCGCAGCCAAGACTGGTCGCCCGTCGGCCCGCGCAGGGTCAGCGTCATGAATGTCAGGAACACGAGGACCGGCCCCAGCACCACCAGGGCCAGGGTCATGATCGTCTGAACCTGCCGACGCCCACTCCAGAGGAATGTGCGCGACATGGCCTCGCCGGTGACAGGAACCCGCAAGATCGCCTCGAAACAATGTCTTACCGCGCGTCGCTCATGCCGGATTGTTCCCGATCTGCAACGCCTGTGGCCAATCTACATCAATTTGCGGCGCCGTGTCACCTGAATATCGAGGTCGGTGATCTTCTTGCGGAGCGTATTGCGGTTGATGCCGAGCAAATCGGCACAGCGGGCCTGGTTGCCTGCGGTCGCATCCAGCGCGATCTCGATCAGCGGAAGCTCCACCTCGCGCAATACGCGCTGATAGAGGCCGGGCGCGGGCAACTCGCCGCCTTGCAGGTCAAAGTACCGCTGCAGATGGGCGCCCACGGCATCCGAAAGGCGATCCGTCGCGGCGACCGCGCGGGGCCCGGCGACCGCGGGACCCAGCACGGCCTCGACCTCGGAGCGGACGATCTCCTCGGCCGGTGACGTGGCCACGAGGCGGCGGACGACGTTCTCCAGCTGGCGGACGTTCCCGGGCCAGGCATGGGCGCGGATGGCGGTGACGGCATCGTCGGAGAACCGCCGGACGGCCCCGCCCTCACGCTCGGCCCGCGCCAGGAAATGGGCGGCCAGGAGCGGGATGTCGTCGACCCGTTCGCGCAGCGCAGGCACGTCGAGCTGCGCGCCGGCCAAGCGGTAATAGAGATCCGAGCGAAAGCCGTCCTCCTCTGCGTCGAGCCGTGGCGTAAGATCCCGCTGCGCCGTGGCGAGAATACGTGGCCCGCCATCCCCCTGCCCGTCCAGCATGCGCACGACTCGCGACTGCGCGGCTGCATCGAGATCGCCCACCTCGTCGAACAGGAGCGTACCGCCCTTGGCCCGCGCCATCAGGTCGCCGGGGCCGTCGAAGCCTTCCAGCTCGGCCGCACCCGCGATGACGAAGGGCGAGGAGCGGCGATCCGAGAAGTCGTGAATGGCCCGCGCGATCAGGGACTTGCCGGTCCCGCTTTCGCCCGCGATGAGCACCGGCAGATCGGTGTTCATCACGCGCGCCACGAGGCGATAGAGCTCCTGCATCCGTGGCGTCCGACCGACCAGCGGCAGGTCGTCCGGCGGCGCGTCGGTCGGGGTCGCGGTGGTCGGTGCGGGCCGCCGGTCGAGCGCCCGCGCCGCCCGCTTCATCAGGTCCGGGAGGTCGAACGGCTTCGGCAGGTAGTCGTAAGCCTCGGCCTCGGCGGCCTGAATGGCCGTCATGATCGTGTTCTGCGCCGATATCACGATGACGGGCAGGTCCGGGCGCTCGGCGGTGATCTTC